>CAVGMD010000018.1:0-37111 GCA_963630275.1 Bacteroidaceae bacterium
CTCATAAGTCGCCTTGCTCTCCGCAGCTGTCAAATCCATCTCATCCATATCAAGTGTCACATTCACATGATGCTTCGCTTCATGAAGTTTGGACAAAAGACACACCGTCTCCACATGCACAGTCATTCCGAACTGGTCCACACCGCGGATTTTACGGATCTCATATCCACCATCACAGAGAATCTTCAAGTCTCTGGCGAGGGTAGCGGAGTCGCAGCTGACGTATACAATGCGTTCAGGCTGCATGCGGAGCATGGTGTTTAAGCAGGCATCATCACAGCCTTTTCGGGGTGGATCCACGACTATGGTATCCGGATGAAGCATTTCATCGGAAGATACCTCCTTCATTGCCTTTTCGTAGAACTCCGGCAGAACTTCCTCCGCCTTGCCCACGAAAAATTCGGCATTTTCAATATGATTTCTCTTAGCATTCTCTCTGGCATCGTCGATGGCTTGGGGGATGATCTCCACACCGCATACCTTTTTGGCTTTGCCTGCCAAGAAGAGAGAAATGGTTCCGATGCCACAATAGAGATCCCACACAGTCTCTTTTCCGGTCAGTCCGGCATATTCCAGTGCCAGGCTGTAAAGTTTCTCTGTCTGCACGGGATTCACCTGATAGAAGGAGAGAGGAGAGATCTTGAAGGTTAATGCATCCCCGGTATAAGGGTAATTTTCTTTTTGCATGTCTCTTACATGAATCGTATCCTCAATGGTATTTTCTCCCCATAGGTTATGGATCTCCGTACCCATAATCACATTGGTTTTCTCGGTATTGATACTGACTGACACACTTGTCATACCTTTGATTTCTGCCAGTGCAGCCAATAATTCTCCCTGATTTGGTAAAAACTCATTGGTATTCTTCTGTACACCGGCAGAAGGGTATGACATTTTTGTCATTTTCTTATTAATGACCAGACATACCATCAATTGGCCGCTGGTAAAACCTTTTCGGATCAATACATGACGTACCAGACCCTTGCCGGTGACTTCATCATAGGCAGTCACTTTATTTTTCCGCATATAGGAGAGTATGGTTTCGAGGATCTGCTGATTTTCGGAAGCACCTAGGGCGCAGTCTGTATTGGCGATAATCGTATGGGTGCGTCCGGCATAGAAACCGGTGATGACATTGCCGTCCCGGTCGGTTCCTATTGGATACTGTGCTTTATTGCGATAGTGAAAGGGTTCCTCCATGCCTACAATGGGCTCCATGCGTTCATCAATGTATTCCACATCGAATCCACCAATCCGGATCAGATTATTGCGGATCTTCTGTTCCTTGAAATGTAGCTGCTCGGAATAGGAGAGTGCCTGCAGCTGGCAACCGCCACACTGTCTGTGGTATGCACACTTCGGTTCCACACGAAAAGGAGAAGGCTGTAACACCTTCTCTAATCTGGCATAAGCGTAGTGCTTTTTACTTTTTATGATCTTGGCTTCCACCTGATCGCCGATAACGGCATCTTTGATAAAGAGGGTAAAACAGTCTACCTTACCGATTCCTTCTCCGTCACTTCCCATATCCTCTATGGTTACCGTTACACGATCATTTTTTTTATATTCCATACAATCCTCGTTTTCTTTAAAGCTCACTTGCCATTTTTTCAATTTCTTCTTTGTTCTGCGCATTCATGGCGGACTTGATACTTACCGTAGTCTCTGTAAATGTCAGATTCTTACTCTTTTCAAACATGCCCCGGATCAACTTGCCTGCCATGGGTGCCCAGGTGCCGTTCTCAATGATAGCTACCTTACGATTCTGATAATTGCGCTCGGTCAGACCTTCGATAAAGTTGCGCATGCAGGGGAAGATGTCACCGTTATAAGTAATGCCTGCCAGCACCAGTCTGTCATAGCGGAAAGCATCTGCAACAGCCTTTGCCTTATCGCATCTTGCCAGATCATACAGTACTGTTTTCTGCCCTTTTTCCTGTAAAACATCTGTCAGATACTCCGCAGCATTTCTGGTATTGCCGTATACAGAAGCATAGGCAATGACCACACCGGATTCTTCCGGCTGATAGGAAGACCATTGATCGTATTTTTCCAGATAGAATCCCAGATTCTCTTTAAGCACCGGACCATGAAGAGAGCAGATGGTCTGAATATTCAGTCCTGCTGCCTTTTTCAACACTGCTTGTACCTGCGGACCGTATTTTCCGACGATACCGATATAGTAACGACGGGCTTCGTCCGTCCATTCGTCCTCTACATCCAAAGCACCGAATTTGCCAAAGCCATCTGCGGCAAACAGTATTTTCTCAGTTGCTTCGTAAGTCATCATGACTTCCGGCCAATGCACCATGGGAGCATAGACAAAATGCAGACTATGCTGTCCCAGTTCCAAAACACCGTCGTTCGCTGCAACAATGCGCTGCTCCGCAGGCAGTTCCTGTCCGGCGAAAAATTCCGGGAAAAACTGTTCCATGAACTGGAATCCCTTTGCTGTGGATACTACCGTTGCCTTGGGATATTTCTTCAGGAAAGCCGGAATACTGGCGGAATGATCCGGCTCCATATGCTGAATAATGAGATAATCCGGCATTTTTCCGTCAAGAACCTGTTCTACATTGTTCAGCCATTCTTCGGTGAAAAAGCCATCCACTGTATCCATAACGGCGATTTTGTCATCCAGGATCACATAGGAATTGTAAGACATTCCGTTTGGAACCTTATACTGTCCCTCAAACAGATCCACCTGATGATCGTTTACACCCACATATTTTACATATGCACTGATTTCCATATGTTTCCTCTCTTTCCTGCCTGTTCACAGAATTTATAATGTTTTCTTTGTTATTTATTCCATCTTGGTAGCGCGCAGATTGGATTCAAACAATCTGTTGTAACCCAGCCAGCCACTGTTTTCACTGTTATTTTCCAGAATTTCCTTAAAGGTCTCCATCTTGGCATCGGTATCATCCGCATAATTCAGAGCCACCGCCTCGATCAGAGCAGGCACCTTGGGAGAACCGTATTCCAGTTTGCCATGATGCGCCAGAATGCAGTGCTGTAATTCTGCCAGCAGATTATGAGGGAATCCGTCGATTTTGGCAGCACGCTCACCTACCATCTGTGCGCCCATGACGATATGTCCAAGTAACTGTCCGTCATCGGTATAATCATTTACCGGAAATGCGGAAATTTCTTTTATCTTTCCGATATCATGACACATAGCTGCTGTCAGAAGCAGATCTCTCTGTAAAATAGGATAAGCAGAGCAGTAGTAGTCACACAGCTTAGTAACTCCTAATGTGTGCTCCAGCAGTCCGCCTACAAAACCGTGATGTACCGTCTTGGCAGCAGAAGAGTTGCAGAATTTCTTTGCAAAATCAGCATCGTCGATAAACAGATTCTGCAACAGCTGATGCAGATAAGTGTTTTTAATGCTGCCGATCAGAGTCTTTAATTCATTGTACATAGTGTCGATGCCCTTGGAACTAACCGGCAGATAATCGGAGGGATTGTATTCTCCCTCATGACAGACACGAATACGCTTCACGCTGATCTGCAGCTGTCCCTGGAAATTCGTCACATCACCGTATATTTCTATGTAATCCAGGTCATCATAATCACCAATGCCCGGATTGTTCGGCTCCCATACCTTGGCGTCGATAGTTCCGGTCTTATCCTGTAAAATCACGCTTTCATAGGGTTTGCCGTTCTTGGTAACAGCCTCCTGTTTATGCTTGCAGAGATAGATATCAAATACTCTGTCGCCTTCTTTTAACTCTTTAATGAATTTCATGTTGTTGTCCAAACCTTTCTGTCAATCTATTTCAACACCGTTAAGGTAATGTTGAATTTCATCTCTTTATATTCCTGCTGGGACTGTCGCATAATGGTCAGTTCCACGCTGTCACCGGGTCTCATGCTGAGCAATGAATTCGTATATTCATCAAAACTGACGATTACACGCTCTCCGAATCCCGTGATGACATCCCCCTGCTGGATTCCCGCCAGCATGGCGGGAGAGTCCATTTCAACCTCTGTAATATAAGCACCATAGGGAACTCCCAGTTCGCTGTTGGCTTCTTCGGTGACACCCACACCTTTCAGACCCAGATAGGCGAACTTTTCTCCATTGGACATTTTCTCGATATGACGCTTTAATTCTGTAATACCGTAAGCACACACCATATTTTTCATATCCGTGGCAGACTTGCCATTGGTAATGATACCAATAACCTGTCCCTGAAGATTGAACAATACACCACCTGCATTTTGGCTTCCCACAATATTAGTCTGTAAGATTCGATATGTGGTATCCGATGCCGCTGACTCACTGGCAGAAGATGTGATGATACCATAGCCTACGGAACCGTTGGTACCCATGGGACGTCCCAGCGCCACTACCGGAAGTCCGGCAATGTCTCTGATATTGGAAGATCCCAAAGTGGCGATCGTAATATCATTTTTCAAAAAGTCTTCATTCAAAACATCCAGTTCCACGGCAATCACTGCCAGACCTGTAGTCTCATCTTTTTCCTTCAGAGAAGCGTCTGCCTGGGTGCCTTCGTTGAATGTGACAATAATGTCATCTGCCTGTTTTACCGGGGAATAGTCGGTTAAAATCAATAATTGCTTGCCATTCTGCGCTATGATCACACCGGATGACTGATTCTTACTCTCATTTACATTATTGAACCAGTCCACACCGGATGACACTCCTGTCACAGTGACTATGGAGCGATTCATTTCAGCAACATACTGGGAAAGAGCATTGTAAATCTGCTTATAATTGTCCAAATCCAATATGATGCCGGATAACAGTTCCCGGATCTGTTCCTGTTCCATGATCTCACTGGGAGCAGAAGAGGACTGGCTGTTCTGGTTCTCCTGCTGCATATTCTCTGCCAGCATCTGTTCCGGAGACATCTCATCCTGATCCTCGGGGAATACCACCATCTGCGGATCCTCCTCCGGATACAGCCAGTTACTGATCACCGGCTCCAAAAACAAAAAAGTGAAGCATGCCACCAGACCGAAGATCACCGCCATGGAAGCCGTAATCAAAGTCCTGCGCAACAGCTTTTTCTTATTTACCGGACGTTCCTTGATCTTTTCTATCATGAAATTCTTCTCAGAAGCGTCATTTTGTTCCTTCTGCTTATTTTCTTGCGAATCCGCCATAAATATGCCTCCTCTGCTGCCTACAGATATCCCGGCTTTTCCTTAGGACTCTAATATCTCAATTATACAAAACTGTAACAAAAAAGGCAATAAATATGGTATAATGTGTTAAGCATTGAGCAGTACCAAAATCGAGAGGTGTCAATTTGACTGCTTGCAGACAAAATTGACAAATCCGATTTTGATAGGGCGATAGCCCGACAGCGAGGAAATGCGAAGCATTTTCGAGCTTGTACTGCGAATATTTTATTTAAGGAGCCCCACATGAACACAAAAGTCCTCACCACTTTAGAATATACAAAGATCATCGACCTTCTCACGGAAAAAGCCGACTCCGAACCCGGTAAAAAGCTCTGTCGTGAGCTGGTGCCTTCCACGGATCTCGCCGCAATCAGAACCGCACAGCGTGAGACAAAGGACGCTTTAGCCCGTCTCTTCCGTATCGGCAGCACCTCCTTTGGCAGCAACAGAGACTTAGGATTCTCCATCCGTTCTCTGGAAATCGGCAGTTCTCTGTCCATGTCCGAACTGTTAAAGCTGGCATCTTTTTTGGATAACGTTAGCCGGATCAAGACTTACGGCAAAAAAGAACGGGAAGACCTTCCGAACGACAGTCTGGATGCCTATTTTGAGGGACTTACCCCTATGACACAGCTGGCAAATGAGATCAACCGCTGCATTTTATCGGAAGAGGAGATGGTAGACGATGCAAGCCCCCGTTTAAAGAGTATCCGCCGTTCCAAGTTGTCCACCAATGAAAAAATACACAGTCAGCTGACTTCCATGGTAAACGGCGCTTACCGCACCTTTTTACAGGATGCTGTCATTACCATGCGTGATAACCGCTACTGTATTCCCGTAAAGGCAGAATATAAGAGCCAGGTCAACGGTATGGTGCATGACCAGTCCTCCACCGGTTCCACCTTTTTCATCGAACCGGCCGCTGTTGTGAACCTCAACAACCAGTTAAAAGAACTGGATCTGCAGGAACAGAAGGAGATTGAAGTTATCCTGGGCGATCTGAGCAGCCAGGCTGCCGTTCATACCTCTGAGTTTGCCGCAGATCAGAAGATCATGACCACTTTGGACTTCATCTTTGCCAAGGCAAAACTCGCCATGGAACAGAATGCTACAGAGCCGATCTTCAACACCGAGCATTATATCCAAATCCGCAAGGGACGCCATCCCCTGTTGGACAAGAAAAAAGCGGTTCCCATTGATGTCCGTCTGGGCAAAGATTTCGACCTATTGGTAATCACCGGTCCCAATACCGGCGGTAAGACCGTCTCTCTGAAGACAGTGGGACTTTTTACCCTAATGGGACAGGCAGGACTGCATATTCCGGCGCTGGATCGTTCCGAACTGTCCATTTTCTCGGAAGTCTATGCGGATATCGGAGACGAGCAGAGCATCGAACAAAGTCTGTCCACATTCTCCTCCCATATGACCAGAGTTGTCCACATTTTACAGTATGCGGATGCGGATTCCCTGTGCTTATTCGATGAGCTGGGTGCCGGAACAGATCCTACGGAAGGTGCCGCACTGGCAATTGCAATCCTGAATTACCTGCATGACCGCGGCATCCGCACTATGGCAACCACCCATTACAGTGAGCTGAAAATCTACGCACTTTCCACGAATTTTGTTGAAAATGCCTGCTGTGAATTCGATGTGGAGACCCTTCGTCCCACCTACCGTTTGCTCATCGGTATTCCCGGTAAAAGTAATGCTTTCGCCATTTCTTCCAAACTGGGACTGTCCGACGAGATCATAAACGCCGCGAAAGAGCAGATCAGCAAAGAGGACGAAAGCTTTGAAGATGTCATCGCTGATCTGGAACAGAGCCGCGTGACCATTGAAAAAGAACAGCAGGAGATTGCGGAATACAAAGAACGTATCCGTACCTTGCAGGAACAGTTACAGAAGAAAAATGAAAAAATTGACCAGGCAAAAGACAAAATTCTGCGGGATGCCAATGAAAAGGCAAGAGCCATCCTCCAGGAAGCAAAGGATGTAGCCGACGAAACCATCCGTGACTTCAATAAGGTAGGAGCTTCCGCCGACATCAAGGAACTGGAGAAAAAGAGACAGAAGGTCCGTGACAAGATCAACGAGAAAAACGGAAAACTTGCTCTTGGAAATTCACAAAAGAAACCGGCGAATCAGAAGACCGTAGACCCGAAGAAGCTGAAAAAAGGTGATTCCGTAAAGATCATTTCCATGAATCTGAAAGGAATCGTAAACACTCTGCCTGATGCCAAGGGTAATCTGTTCGTACAGTGCGGAATCATGCGGATGCAGACCAATGTGAACGACCTCGTACCTATAAAAGAGGAGACCATCACCGCACCCGCCCTGCAGCGCACCAACACCGGCAAGCTGAAAATGTCCAAGTCCTTCTCCGTATCCTCTGAGATCAATCTCCTGGGATGTACGGTGGACGAAGCCATTGCAAAACTGGATAAATACCTGGATGACGCTTATCTGGCGCATCTCCCCAGTGTGAGAGTCGTACACGGAAAAGGTACCGGTGCTCTAAGAAACGCCGTACAGTCTCACTTAAAACGCCTGAAATACGTCAAAGAATACCGTCTGGGCGAATACGGCGAAGGCGATGCCGGCGTAACCATTGTTACTTTTAAATAATAACTGACAGGAGGCCTATACTACATGGTAAGTAAACAGAAAATTCTCATTGTAGATGATGATAATAATATTGCGGAACTGATCTCCCTGTATCTGACGAAGGAATGTTTTGATACCATGATCGTCAATGACGGTGAATCCGTGATGCCGGCTATGAAGACTTTTGCTCCGAATTTGATTCTGTTGGATCTGATGCTTCCCGGCATCGACGGCTATCAGGTGTGCAGAGAAGTCCGGGCACAATACTCCGTTCCCATCATCATGCTTTCCGCAAAAGGTGAAGTCTTCGACAAGGTATTGGGACTGGAACTGGGTGCGGATGATTATATGGAAAAACCTTTCGATTCCAAGGAACTGGTGGCGCGCGCCAAAGCAGTACTCCGGCGTTACAAGCCTTCCAATACTCCCACAGAGAATCCCAATGACAAATGTGTGGAATATGCGGATCTGACCATTAATCTGACCAATTATTCCGTCATCTATATGGGACACACCGTGGAAATGCCGCCAAAAGAACTGGAGCTTCTCTACTTTTTAGCATCCTCACCGAATCATGTATTCACCAGAGAACAGCTCCTGGATCAGATCTGGGGCTACGAATATATCGGTGATACCCGTACCGTGGATGTGCATATCAAGCGTCTCCGTGAGAAGATCAAGGACCATGCCAACTGGAAGATCAGCACCATCTGGGGCATCGGCTATAAATTCGAAATACGTAATTAATTCATACCAAAAGCAGGATTTCTTATGAAAAAAACACTTTATCTAAAATTTATACTTGCATATTTTATTTTTGGTGTATTTGGTTTTATCATTGTCACGACTTTTGTTCCTAATATGACCAAAGAGCACCTGATCCGGGAAAAAGCAGAAAATCTCTATTCCGAAGCAACCTTGATAGCCGGAACTTATGCCGGCGGACTGTATACCAGTGAGACCACACTGGAGACCGTAAAAATGCAGCTGGATTCTCTGGCGGTCTATCTGAATTCCGAGATTCGCATTATCAACCCCTCCGGAAGACTGGTACTGGATACCAACAGTCCCTTAGATGTGGAAAATGTGGTTGTTATTGAGAATTTTGATCCGACCGTGACCAGCGGATCTTACTATATTGTCGGAGACTTTTTTGGCAATTTCGATTCCGATGTGCTTACCGTATTTGCTCCCATTACCTCAAATTACAAGGTAAGAGGTTATGTGGTCATCCATACCGATATGAATGATATTCAGGAATCCTGTAACAGCCTGCTGAATATTTCCTATATCACGCTGGCAATCCTGTTCCTGTTATCCTTGATCATTCTGATCTTTTTCACCGAGATCGTATATATTCCTCTGCGAAAGATCACCCATGCCACAGAACAGTATGCCGCCGGTAATATGCATTATGAATTTCAGGTGGACAGTGAGGATGAGATTGGTTATCTGGCTTCCTGTCTGAATTATATGGCAAGCGAGATTGCCCGCTCCGAGGATGACCAGAAAAAGTTCGTAGCCAATGTTTCCCACGATTTCCGTTCCCCTCTGACATCTATCAGAGGATATCTGGAAGCCATGCTGGACGGTACGATTCCGCCGGAAATGCATGAAAAATACATCAATATTGTATTGAATGAGACCGAACGACTGACCAAGCTGACCAACAGTCTGCTGACTTTGAACAATCTGAACACCAAGGGAATGCTTTTGGACAAGATGGATTTTGAGATTAACCAGGTAATCCGTAACACTGCAGCCTCTTTCGAGGGTACCTGCCACAGCAAATCTATTGCCATTGAGATGATCCTGACCGGCAATGAAATGTATGTACATGCAGATATGGGCAAGATCCAGCAAGTTCTCTATAACCTCATGGACAATGCCATTAAGTTCAGTCACCATGATTCTGTGATCCACATCGAGACTTCGGAGAAGAAAAATAAATTGTTTGTCTCCGTAAAAGACACCGGAATCGGCATTCCGAAAGAAGATCTGAAGCTGATCTGGGACCGTTTCTACAAATCCGATTTATCCCGCGGTAAGGATAAAAAGGGAACCGGTCTGGGACTTTCCATTGTAAAAGAGATTATCAATGCTCATGATGAGCATATTAACGTTATCAGTACTCCCGGCGTGGGAAGTGAATTTATTTTCTCTCTGCCGAAATCCCATCAGGAAGACGAAGAGGACTAAGCCCCACGGCTTAATCCTCTTTTTATATCTTTTTTATATCTTTTATATATCTACTACTTTATACAGATAACTGTTTCCCTGTTTTCCTACCCGTTCCACCGTTCCCATTTCAAACAGAATATTCAATACTGTCTGTGCCAGTGAGAGAGGAATGTGGGCTGTTTTTGCAAAATCCTTGCTGTGAAAGGGTTCTTCCAGCTCATAGGGCACAAATTGCAGATAATCCTCAGGTTGTCTGATTTCCACCTCTTCGATCAAATCCGTAGGAATCCTGTCATACCTGGTAGATCCTTTTTTCTTATCATGGCTCCAGCCATTTAAGAGCCGGTATTCTTCCATATTTACCAGGACAAACTTAAATCGGATATTCGGATCCTTCAGGAACATTTTGATCTTATACAGTTCCTTAAATGCCTGATAAGGAGATCCTTTTTTCGGGGATTTTCGCTTTTTGCTCAGTTCCCCGCTGTCTTCATCGATCCATATCAGCCATTTTTCATAAGGAATAGGATATACAATAGTGACAGGATACAGAGGAAGAAATGTCTGCAATTTTCCCTGCATGCGGTTGAACTGTCTCGTCTGGATCTCGATGATCTCTCCATCTTTGTAGATATCCGCCACATAATTCTCTATGGGAATCTCCTGATGATCCTCGTCCGGCTCATAATAGTCCTTAAAAATAGCATGAACCGTCTTCTCTGAGAGAGTTCCGATTCCCAGTCTCTGACGGTCCACGCCTATTATTTTTCTCTTAGCTTCTTCAAAACGCTTCTGATCCATATGATCCATATTTCTTAATCAATCTCGGCATGCTTCGTATACAGAATCTTAAGCAGGATAGGAGTGGAGATACTGGATACGATAATCAGCAGAATTACTGCGGTAAAATACTCGGATCCGATCATTCCCACAGACAATCCCTTCTGTGCCACGATCAGAGCAACCTCTCCTCTGGTCATCATACCGACACCGATCTTCAATGCATCCGGTCCCTTGAATCTACAGATTCTCGCCATCAGACCGCAGCCGATGATTTTGCACAGCAGAGCCACAATGACGAATCCAATGGAGAACAGTACAAATTCTCCGTTCAGATGATCAAAACTGGTCTTAAGTCCGATACTTGCGAAGAAGATCGGTCCGAAGATCATATAAGAGTTGATATCCATCTTTTCCGCTATGTAATCGGAATCCTGAATGGAGCACAGGATAATACCTGCCACATAAGCACCAGTAATATCCGCAATGCCGAAGAATACCTCTGCTACATAAGCGAATACAAAACAAAGTGCCAGTCCCAAGATAGGTATACGTCTCGTATGAGGATATCTGTTATCCAGATACTGGAACACCTTGAACAGTACAAATCCAACACCGATAGCAAACAGGAAGAAGAGTACGGTAGAAATAATTACGCTTCCCGGATTGGAATCAGGATTCTTAAAGCCAATAACAAAGGTAAGTACAATAATACCGATAACATCATCGATAATAGCGGCACTCATAATGGTGGTACCGACCTTACCTTTCAACTTACCCAGTTCTTTCAGAGACTGTACGGTAATACTTACACTGGTAGCCGTCATGATCACACCGATAAATACGGCTTCATAGAACTTCTCAGATCCCCAGGGTGCCACTCCGTAGAACCCCATATATAACAAGGTTCCGCCTACCAGAGGAACAAATACACCTGCGCAGGCAATTAAGAATGCCACAAAACCGGTCTTCATCAAATCCTTGAGGTTCGTCTCCAGACCTGCAGAGAACATTAACAGAATAACTCCGATCTCTGCCATCTGAATCAGGAAATCCGACTGCTGCACCAGACCCAGTACACTGGGTCCGATCAGCAGTCCGGCAATAATTTCACCCACGACCTGGGGTGCCTTACATTTTCTTGCAATGATACCGAATACTTTGGCAAATACAATAATAATTGCCAGATCCCGGAATATACTATAAGATTCCATTTTTCATGCCCCTCACATATCTTTATTCGTCGTCTTCATTTTCCTCGGTGGGGAAAATCAGATTCTCTTCTGCCTCATCATCGGAACCGACTTCCTGTGATACCTCTTCCATAGCTTCTTCGATATTATCGAATTCATGGTCGCCGTTGGAAAGTTTCTCACGCACTTTGGCAATCTGTGCTACCTTGACGCCTTCATCCAGATTGATCAGTTTGACACCGGAGGTAATTCTGCTCAGTATAGAGATATCCTGAACACGTAACTGAATGATAATTCCTTCGGTGGTGATCATCATGATCTCGTTATCGTCATTTACCGCTTTGGCACCTACCACATCACCGGTTTTTTCCACGATCTTGTAGCATTTCACACCCTTACCGCCACGTTTCTGTACGGTAAATTCATTCATATCCGTGCGCTTACCCATACCGTTCTCAGATACAATCAGCAGGTCGCTTCCCTGGGTCTGTAACTGCATACCGATGATCTCATCTCCGGGAGATAAGTTCATACCGATAACACCCATGGACGCTCTGCCGGTAGCCCGGACATCGGTCTCCTGGAAACGGATACACATACCCTGCTTGGTTACCAGGAAGATTTCGCTGTTGCTGTCTGTGATCTTCACCTCGATCAGCTCATCCTCTTCCCGTAAGTTGATAGCAGTCAGTCCGTTCTTTCTGACATTGGAGAACTCCATCAGAGGAGTCTTCTTTACGATACCGGTCTTGGTCACCATGAACAGATTCTTATCATCGCTGTATTCCCGGATAGGAATCATTGCGGTTATCTTCTCACCGGGTGCCAGCTGCAGGAGATTGACGATAGCAGTACCTCTTGCGGTACGTCCTGCCTCCGGAATCTCATATGCTTTCAGTCTATAGACTCTTCCCATATTGGTGAAGAAATTCAGATAATGATGGGTCGTTGTCATCAGCAGATCCTCGATGTAATCCTCATCAATGGTCTGCATTCCCTTGATACCACGGCCGCCACGGTTCTGTGCCTTGAAATTATCTACGGTCATACGCTTGATATAACCGAGACTGGTCATGGCAATGATAGTATTCTCCTTCGGGATCAGGTCCTCCATGGAGATATCCAGTTCGTCATAACCGATCTTACTGCGCCTGTCATCGCCGTATTTTTCGGCAATGGCACTCATCTCTGTCTTAATGACACCTAATAACAGCTTTTCGTCTGCCAAAATAGCCTTTAACTCCGCAATTTTTACTACCAGATCCTTATGCTCATTCTCCAGTCTCTCTCTTTCCAGACCTGTCAGAGCACGCAGACGCATCTCTACGATTGCCTGTGCCTGTACATCGGACAGTTCGAATCTCTCCATCAGACGTTCTTTTGCAATCTGTGCATTCTGACTGCCGCGGATGATGGTAATGACTTCATCGATGAAGTCCAGAGCCTTTAATAATCCCTGTAAAATATGATCTCTTTCCTCTGCTTTGCCCAGGTCGTATTTGGTTCTTCTGGTAACAACATCTTCCTGGTGCTTCAGATAGTAGGTCAGCATATCCAACAGATTCATGACCTTAGGCTGATTGTTGATCAGCGCCAGCATGATTACACCGAAAGTATCCTGCAGCTGTGTATGCTTGTACAGCTGATTCAGAATCACATTGGCATTGGCATCTTTACGAAGTTCAATAACTACGCGGACACCTTCACGGTTAGACTCATCACGGATATCTGTGATGCCGTCGATTTTCTTTAATTTTACCAGTTCGGCAATCTTAATGATCAGATTTGCCTTATTTACCATATAAGGCAGCTCGGTAGCAATGATCTGACTCTTGCCATTGGGCAGGGTCTCAATATTAGTCACGGCACGGACTCTGATCTTACCGCGACCGGTACGATAAGCTTCTTCGCAGCCTCTGGTACCCAGGATCAGTCCTCCCGTAGGAAAATCAGGAGCTTTCACGATGGGAAGAATCTCATCAATCGTAGTCTCTCTGTCTTCTTCCACACGGTTATCAATAATTTTAACAACAGCCTGTACCACTTCACGAAGATTGTGAGGCGGAATATTAGTAGCCATACCTACGGCAATACCAGTGGTACCGTTGACCAGCAGATTCGGATAACGGCTGGGCAATACTACAGGCTCTTTTTCAGTATCATCAAAGTTCGGTACAAAATCTACGGTATCTTTACCGATATCTGCCAGAAGCTCCATGGAAATCTTGGAAAGTCTTGCTTCGGTATAACGCATTGCAGCGGCACCATCACCATCCATGGAACCGAAGTTACCATGACCGTCTACCAGCGGATAACGGGTAGACCAGTCCTGTGCCATGTTTACCAATGCGCCGTAAATGGAGCTGTCACCATGAGGATGATATTTACCCATGGTATCACCGACAATACGGGCACTCTTACGATGGGGCTTGTCGGGACCATTGTTCAGTTCGATCATGGAATAGAGTACACGTCTCTGTACCGGCTTCAGACCATCCCTCACATCCGGAAGGGCACGGGATGCGATAACACTCATGGCATAGTCGATATAGAAAGTTTCCATTTTTTCTTTCAGATCGACTTCATGGATTTTATCAATCTCAGCCTCCGAAGGCTTATCAAAAATATCGTCGTTCATGTTTCCTCACAATCTGTCGTAAAATACGACGTTTCACATTTATAAAAATAATTAAATATCTAAGTTTTTAACAAACTGAGCATTTTCTTCGATAAATTCTCTTCTAGGCTCTACTTTGTCACCCATCAGAGTAGTAAAGGTCAGATCCAGTTCGGATTCCGTCTCTTCATCGTAATTCACACGAAGCAGAATACGTCTCTCAGGATCCATGGTAGTCTCCCAAAGCTGTTCCGCATCCATCTCTCCCAGACCTTTGTAACGCTGGATCTTATTGTTCTGATCACGTCCTACTTCGCTTAAAATGCTGTCAAGTTCTTCATCACTGTAGGCATACCATACCTTTTTGTTCTTCTCCAGCTTATACAGAGGCGGCTTCGCCAGGAATACATGTCCCTGCTTGATCAGCTCCGGCATAAACCGATAAATGAAAGTCAGCAGAAGAGTACTGATATGTGCACCGTCTACATCGGCATCAGTCATCAGGATGATTTTATTGTAACGAAGCTTCGTAATATCGAAATCTTCATGAATGCCGGTACCGAAAGCAGTGATCATTGCTTTGATTTCAGCGTTGGCATAGATTTTATCCAGTCTTGCCTTTTCTACGTTCAGGATCTTACCACGTAAGGGAAGAATAGCCTGAGTTGCACGGGAACGTGCTGTCTTCGCACTTCCTCCTGCGGAGTCTCCCTCTACGATGTAGATCTCGCAGTTCTTCGGATCCTTATCGGAACAGTCTGCCAGCTTACCGGGCAGAGCCATGGTATCCAAAGCGGTCTTTCTTCTGGTGAGGTCTCTTGCCTTACGGGCTGCCTCTCTGGCACGCTGTGCCAGGATAGACTTCTCACAGATAGATTTTGCAATCTGCGGATTCTGCTCTAAGAAGTAGGTCAACTGCTCACTGACAATATTGTCAACTGCGCCTCTTGCCTCACTGTTACCCAGTTTCTGCTTGGTCTGTCCTTCGAACTGGGGATCCTCGATCTTGACACTGACAATAGCGGTCAGACCCTCTCGGATATCTTCACCTGACAGATTCGGCTCACTGTCTTTTAACAGCTTTGCACTTCTGGCATAATCATTAAAAGTCTTCGTAATGGCATTTCTAAAGCCCTGTAAATGAGTACCTCCCTCGGGAGTATTGATATTATTTACAAAGCTGAATACGCTCTCGTTATAAGAATCATTGTGCTGGAAAGATACTTCCACGTACACATTATTCTTCTCGCCTTCAAAATACAGAATATTTTCGTATAAAGGCTCCTTACTCTTGTTCAGGTAAGCAACAAATTCCTTGATACCACCCTCGTAGTAGAACTCAACGACTTTCTGCTTTTTACCATTTTCCAGAGTAATGGTATGTATTTTACCGATCTTACCGCCGGTGCGGGCTTTGGTAGATTCCTCGGAAGTAGCAAAAGCATCTGCAAACGCCTCAGAATCATCCTTGACGGATTCCTTTACCGCAGCATCGGATACAGAATCATCCGAAGATGCAGAAGTATCTTTGGCATCTTCCTGTGCTCTCTGTAACAGTTCGCTGATCTGCTCTTTTTCATGTTCTGTGGACATTGCATCCAGAGAAACTTCTTCCTCAGTACGATTATCTCTTAAGATGATGCGCAGTCCCTTGGTCAGGAATGCCATCTCTCTGAGTCTTCTCTTCAATACATCGAAATCATAGACTGTCGTCTCGGTAAAAATCGTGTCATCCGGCAGGAAAGTAACCTTGGTACCGGTCTTTTCCATAGGGCAGGTGCCAATCTCTTTCAGCGCATAGCACACATGACCTCTCTCGTAACGCTGCTTATATACATTGCCACCCTGGCAGATTTCTACTTCCAGCCAGCTGGAAAGGGCATTTACAACAGACGCACCTACACCGTGCAGACCACCGGATACCTTGTATCCCCCACCGCCGAATTTACCGCCGGCATGCAGAATCGTAAATACTACTTCTACTGCGGGAATTCCTGCTTTGTGGTTGATACCTACGGGAATTCCTCTTCCGTTATCGATAACAGTGATGGAATTATCTTCGTTAATCGTTACATCAATGGTATCACAGAATCCTGCCAGTGCTTCATCTACTGCATTATCAACGATCTCATATACCAGATGATGCAGTCCTCTGCTGGATGTGGTACCAATATACATTCCCGGACGCTTTCTTACAGCTTCCAGACCTTCCAATATCTGAATCTGATCCGCGCCGTATTCATGTTCTACCGCGGTATTGTTCATATTTTCTTCGCTCATGATTCCTCACATTCTGCCCTACAGGCTGCCAAAATTATACTCATCTGCCGGAGATTCTTCGATGTCCGATTTCAGACCTATATTTTCATTTACACAGGTAACTGTTCCAGCGGATACCTTGAATACTCTGTTAATTTCAAACCGGTTATTTACAAATTCTTCCAGACCGGTACAGGTAATGATTGTCTGAATATCTCCGATACTGTTCAACAGATAGTTTTGCCGGTTACTGTCCAGTTCAGACAATACATCGTCAAGTAACAGAACCGGTGTATCTTTTGTGATTCTTTTTACCAGTTCGATTTCGGATAATTTCAGTGAGAGAGCAGCAGTACGCTGCTGACCCTGGGATCCAAACTTCCGGATATCCACGTCACCTACCAGGAAGGAAAAGTCATCTCTGTGGGGTCCCACGGATGTCATTTTCGCCCGCATATCACGATCCTGGCTGTTTTTTAACTTGCTTTCGAATTCATCCAGTTCCACATCCGGCTCATACTGGATACGGATTTCTTCCCTGCCGCCGGACAGCTTTTTATGAATCTCATAAATGATCTCATTAAGCTGTTCTACGAACAGCTTTCTGCGCTCTATGATCTTGCTTCCGTAAGATACCAGCTGCATATCCCAGATTGTCAGAGTCTCTTTCAGATCCGGATTCATATACATATCTTTCAAAAGCTTATTGCGCTGATTGACGATTTTGTTGTAATGATTGAGATTGTAGAGATAGAAATTGTCCAACTGACATAATTCCATATCTACGAATCTTCTTCGCTCTGCAGGACCGTTTTTAATAATTCCAAGGTCTTCCGGAGAGAAAAATACGACATTACAAAGTCCCAGGAGATCTGCCGCTTTCTTGATCTTCTGACCATCAATAGCAATTCCCTTGGACTTTGACTTTCTCAGGTGCATGTCCACGCGAATCTCTTTGCCGTCCTTCTCGAGATACGTTCTGATATGTGCCTCTTCCTTGTCAAAATTAACGATTTCTCTGTCCTTGCTTCCTTTATGCGATTTTGTGGTGGCAGCAACATAGATTGCTTCCAGGATATTCGTCTTGCCCTGCGCGTTATCTCCGTAGAGAATATTGGTTCCACGGTCGAACTGCAGGACGAGCGAATCATAATTCCTGTAATCTGCCAATTCTATTGATTTGATGATCATAGTAACCTGCTTACTCTATTACGATGGTCTCGCCATCATATTCCACTTTATCTCCGGATATCAACTTTTTGCCTCTCTGGGTCTCGGTCTGTCCGTTTACTTTTACCAGACCTTCCTGTACGGCAAATTTTGCATCTACGCCGGATTCTACCACACCGGCTGCCTTCAATGCCTGACCAAGCTTAATATAATCATCCTTCAAACGGATCGTATGCATATCTATAACCTCATTTCTAAGCTACTGTCGTAAAGTTCACGGGAAGGATCAGGTAAATATAGCTTTCCTCCACATTTTTGATAAAGCAGGGAGCCTTGGGATTTACCATATACAGATCTACTTCCTCATCATCGATAACACGAAGAGCATCGATCAGGAACTTAGGATTGAATCCGATCATCATATCCTTACCCTGTTTCTGAATATCAATTTCTTCGTTCATGCTTCCCAGAGCGGAATTGATCTTAAGTTCCATGCTGTTGTCTGTGATATTTACAATAATAGGCTTCTTGTCGCCTTCTTTTACCAGAAGGGTAGCACGATCGATACAGCTTAAGAACTCCTTCTTGTTGACCTTTACTTTCGTCTCATAATCGCTGGAAAGCATCTGATCGATCTTGAAATATTCTCCTTCGATCAGACGGGATACCACAACGGTCTTGTCGAATTCAAATACAATGTGCTTTTCAGTAAAGGAGATTGTAACATCGCTATCTGCATCTCCGGGTAAAATTTTACTTACTTCGTTCAGGGTCTTACCGGGTACCACTACTTTTTTCGGAGCATAGCTGTTCTTCATCTGAATCTTACGGATGGAGATACGATGTCCGTCCAGGGACACGATCTTGAATTCATCTCCTTTAATATCAAACAGTTCACCGGTCATTAATTTGTTATTATCATTGTCAGATATAGAAAAAATCGTCTGTCTTACCAGTTCTTTTAAAGTAAACTGGCTGATTACGATGCTGTCATCTCTCTCCACTGCGGGAAGATAGGAAAAATCTTCGCCGGATTTACTGATAATGGTGAACTTTGCCTTTTCACAGGTAATGACGGTCTTAAAAGAAGCATCGGTCTCAATGGTAATATCACTGTCGGGAAGTTTACGCACGATTTCAAGGAATATCTTGGCATCCAGGGCAATGATACCTTTTTCTACGATCTGTCCCTCGATGGTCGTCTCAATGCCAAGTTCCATATCGTTGGCAGTAAGTTTAATTTCTCCGTTAGTAGCATCTACTAAAATACATTCCAGAATAGACATTGTAGTCTTACTGGGAACAGCTTTGGATACGATCTGTACGCCGTTTAAAAGATTTGCTTTTGAACAGACTAATTTCATGTGTGCATAACTTCCTTTCTGGTTGATTAGCGTACGCGCGGATACGCGTTGTATAAAAATATTAAAAGAATTTCGTAGTCTCCTTAATAAGGGATGTTGATATGTGCATAACCAGTCTTATTATACTATTTTTCAAGGAAAAATGGAATGGAAATCTTCGTGGATTTGGCAGAATAACCTAAGAATAACTCTTAGCTTATTCACACTGTATCCCATCCGTTTTGAAACCCTAAAATCAGTTATCAACAACAATACACATCTTGTTCCCGAGATATACACATCAGGAGGGATTTATCTTTTTGGTGATAATATCTATTTTATTACGAAGTTCCTCGTTGGTCTGAATCTCCGCTGCCACTTTATTGACACCGTGGATAATGGTGGTGTGGTCCTTTTTGCCTAAAAGCTTACCTATATTAGTGAAGGAAGTGTCCGTCAGCTCTCTGCACAGATACATAACGACCTGACGGGGCTGTACAAACTCGGAATTTCTCTTCTTGGAAGTAATATCTTCCGGTTTCACACCAAAATGCTCCGCTACTACATTAATAATGAGAGTAGGAGTGATCTCTTTGGGCTTGTTGGGATAGATAACATCCTTCAGTGCTTCTTCCGCTAGGGAGAGAGTCAGATCTACTTTATTTAATTTAGCGAATGCAATGATCTTATTAAAAGCGCCTTCCAGTTCACGAATGTTGGATTTGATATTCGTGGCAATGTATTTGATGATCTCTTCATCAATCTGACGGTCATAGGTCTCAGCATTTTTTCGCAAAATAGCCATTCTGGTCTCATAATCGGGCGGCTGGATATCTGCTATCAGGCCCCATTCGAAACGGGAACGGAATCTCTCATCCAAAGTCTCCATTTCCTTGGGCGGTTTATCGGAAGACAGAATGATCTGCTTGTGGGCAGCGTGCAGGGCGTTGAAAGTATGGAAGAATTCCTCCTGGGTACTTTCCTTACCTATAATGAATTGTACGTCATCGACCATGAGCACATCGACATTGCGGTACTTCTCACGCAGCTTGGTCATGGAAGCCGCATTACCACTACGAATAGACTCAATTACTTCGTTTGTAAATTCCTCACTGGTAACGTAGAGTACCTTTTTGTCCGGATCCTGTTCTAATATAAAGTGTCCGATAGAATGCATCAAATGGGTCTTGCCCAGACCGGGACCTCCATATAAATAGAGAGGATTGTAGACCTCTCCCGGAGACTCTGCTACAGCGAGAGATGCGGAATGAGCGAATTTATTGTTGCTTCCTACGACAAAAGTGTCGAATTTGTACTTAGGATTCAGATGGGCATCTTCATAATTAACACCGTAAATCTGATTAGGAACGGACATTTCGTTCTCTGCAGGCTCTTCCGCCTTGACATCCTTTTCCAAAATAAAGCTGATATCATAAGGATGATCAAACATTTCGGTGATGGTTACCTGAAAAAAGCTCTTATATTTAGAAGAAATATAATTCAGGGCATGCGCCTGGTCTGAGGGAATGATGATACTTACCACATCATTTACCACATTGTGAAACTCTAAAGGTTCTACCCATGTATGATAAGAAATGTCAGAAAGACTGTATTCTCTTCTGACAGCTTCTTTGATAGTTGTCCAATTTTCTTTGATTGCTTCCATTGATTTCCTCCCGTGCAAGCTTACGCTTGCGAAACTCCATTTCATTGTATAATAGAATTACAAATAATTCAAATGCAAGTTATGAACAGGTCATGGATAAAGTTATCCACAATCTGTTGATAAAGTTGTTCATAACTTGGTATATAAACAGGGATTGTGGATAGCGATGTGTATATGTGGATAAATAAGTGAAATTTCAAGATATCCACATTTACGGGATAATTGTCCACTTTTACACGTGATTTACACAGAATATCCCTATGAAAAAATAAAATATCCACAAATAATCAACAGGCTGTGGATAACTCGTTTGTGGGTAAATATGGTGTATATCTATGTGGACAACTTAATTTAAAAAATTTTTAGAATTTTGAAAAGCTCGTTTTCTCTTGATTTTTCAGCATTTTTATTGATTTTTGCTTGACATTGACGGGCTTTTACATTACAATCAATATGCTATTTTCCGAAAGGAAGGCGTATTTTTATGCGTCCAATTGTTGAAAAATATGTTTACCTTTTTATATAAGAAGGTTTAGAGAAGGAGGTGCCTTTCCATGAAGATGACATTTCAGCCTAAAAAGCGTTCCCATTCCAAGGTTCACGGTTTCAGAGCCAGAATGAGTACTCCCGGTGGAAGAAAAGTTTTAGCAGCAAGACGTGCAAAAGGAAGAAAGAAATTATCCGCATAGGTCACAGCAATGTGACCTTTTTTTCTCTTAACTTTCACGGTTGGAGGAGTGCATGCAGTTTTCGGAATCATTAAAGAAAAATGAACAGTTCCGTTTTGTGTACAAGAATGGCAAATCCTATGCCAACAAGTACTTTATCATGTATGTTAAGGAAAATGGCCTTGATAAGAACAGAATCGGAATCAGTGTAAGTAAGAAAGTCGGTAACAGTGTGGTAAGACACCGGATTACACGACTGGTCAGAGAAAGTTACAGATTACATGAAAGTGTATTCAATAGTGGTTTGGATATGGTAATCATTGCAAGACCGGCGGCAGCTTCTATAGGATATGAAGAAGCGGAGAGTGCGCTGTTGCATCTTGCAAAACTTCATCATTTGATAAAAATTTATTTTTATCAGGATTAAATGTGATTCGTATATGAAAAAAATATTTATCGCCATAATCAGATTTTATCAGAAATATATCTCTCCTTATAAAGGTACCAAATGTCCCTATGTTCCCAGTTGTTCCCAATACGGTCTGGAAGCCATTGAAAAATATGGTGCGTTCAAGGGAGGACTGCTGGCGGCATGGAGAATATTAAGATGTAATCCTTTTTCCAAGGGCGGATATGATCCTGTTCCGTAAGATTTCAGAGAATGGCACATATTAGGAGGATAAATGAACGGTATTCTATTAACACAGAATTCCACATTCATTATCGGTCAGGTAGCATGGGTACTTGGTAAGATAATGGAAGGAATCTTCGAAGTTCTGAATATGATCGGTATTCCCAATATCGGTCTTGCAATCATCCTTTTTACAATTGTTGTTAACCTGTTGATGATGCCTCTTACCATCAAGCAGCAGAAGTTCTCCAAGCTGTCTGCCAAGATGAATCCCGAGATTCAGGCGATTCAGGCAAAATACAAGAATCGTAAGGATCAGGAAGCAACTCTGGCACAGAACCAGGAAATCCAGGCAGTATATGCAAAGTACGGAGTATCTCCTACCGGCAGCTGTCTCTATCTGTTGATTCAGATGCCTATTCTGTTCGCTCTGTATCGTGTTATCTACGCAATTCCCGCATATGTAGGAAGAGTTAAGGAAGCTTTCTTCCCTCTGGTAGATAATATCATTGATACAGCAGGTGCAACCGAACTGGTTCAGAATCTGACCAATTCCGGTATGTACAGCAAGCAGTTTACCAATGCAAGTTTCGTAGCCGGAACCCATAGCGAATATGTTCAGAATACGATTATTGACTGTCTGAACAAAGCATCTACCGCTGATTTTGCAAGTATCAGTGAGAAGTTCCCTTCTCTTGCGGCAGATGTGACCAATACAGTGAGCAAGCTGGAAGAGTACAATAACTTCTTAGGATTGAACATTGGTAACTCTCCTTCCTACTTATTAAAGGAAGCATGGGCAAACGGTGCATGGCTGCTTGTTATCGGAGCACTGGCAATTCCCGTTCTGTCTGCAGTGACTCAGTGGATCAATGTTAAGCTGATGCCTCAGCAGGATACTTCCGCTACCAACGGTAACGACCAGGCGGCAGCAATGGCTTCTTCCATGAAGACCATGAACATGATCATGCCTCTGATGTCTGCATGGTTCTGCTTCACATTACCTTCCGGTATGGGACTGTACTGGGTAGCAGGTAGTGTTGTCAGAAGTATCCAGCAGGTAGTGATCAACAAGCACATCGATAAGATGAATTTTGATGATATCATCAAGAAAAATTCTGCAAAGAGTGCGAAGAAGCTGGTAAAAATGAAAGAACAGCAGGAAAAGCTGAATGCTTATGCAAGTATGAATACCAAAAATATTCAGAAGAAGGCAAACATCTCTTCCAAAGTAGATAACAGTGAAGTATCTGCAGACAGCTATTCCGAAGTAAAAGAAGCTAAGCCCGGAAGTATGATGGCAAAGGCAAATATGGTCAGAGACTATAACGAAAAGAACAGTCGTAAATAATTTTCCTTATGATATTGAGGAGGTAAGTGTGAAAAATGAATTTTTCACACGCAAATTTGCGCCTGCGGCACAAATTTTGCAGGTTGTAGAAAGGCAGGGTGTTATATATGGACATGATCGAAGTATCTGCAAAGACAGTCAGTGATGCTATTACAGAAGCTTGTCAGAAGCTGGGTGTTACCAGTGATAAGCTGGATTATGAAGTAGTAGAAGAAGGTTCTTCCGGATTCCTTGGAATCGGAGCAAAACCCGCTGTGATCAAGGCATCTGTGAAAAAGAGTTCTGTAGAAGAAGTTGCCAGAGTATTCTTAAATGATGTATTCCAGGCAATGAATATGGAAGTTGTAATTGATATTAAGTACAACGAAGAAGAGAAGAGCATGGACATCGAATTAAGCGGTAATGAGATGGGTGTTCTGATCGGTAAGAGAGGACAGACACTGGATTCCCTCCAGTACCTGGTATCTCTGGTAGTGAACAAAGAATCTGAAGAGTATATTCATGTAAAGGTTGACACCGAGAATTATCGTCAGCGCAGAAAAGAAACTCTTGAGAATCTTGCCAAGAACATTGCTTATAAGGTTAAGAGAACCAAGAGAAGCGTATCTCTGGAGCCTATGAATCCTTATGAGAGAAGAATTATTCATTCTGCATTACAGAATGACAAATATGTTACTACTCACAGTGAAGGGGAAGAGCCTTTCCGCAGAGTTGTAGTTACTCTGAAGAGATAGTGAGAGAATAGTTACAGAAAGTATTAAAAAGCCGGTATTAGAATTTTATTCTATTTACCGGCTTTATTTACAACAGACCTTTGTATGGAGTATAATTGTAACTATTCTGAATAGTTACTTTAATTTATAAATTTGTTTGAAATATGAAATAGGTAATCTTATGGGAATTTATAAAAATGATACGATCGCTGTTATTGCAACAGCTTTATCGGATTCCGGAATCGGAATTGTAAGAATCAGCGGTGATGATGCCATATGTATAGTAGATAGTATTTTTCGTTCACCATCCGGTAAAAGGATTCTGACGAAAGTACAGAGTCATACGGTGCATTATGGCTATATTGTGGATTGGGAAGAAAATGTCATAGATGAAGTCATGGTAGTTGTCATGAAGGCACCAAAGAGTTATACCACGGAAGATACCGTGGAGATTAACTGTCATGGCGGTGTACTGGTAGTGCAAAAAGTGCTGCAGACAGTACTTGAAAACGGTGCAAGAATGGCAGAGCCGGGAGAGTTCACCAAGAGAGCATTTTTGAACGGAAGAATTGACCTATCCCGGGCGGAAGCAGTCATTGATGTCATTCATTCACAGAACGAATATGCGTTGTCTTCCTCGGTAAGCCAGTTAAAAGGCAGACTTTCCGATAAAATTCATAAATTAAGAGAAGATATTTTATATCAGATTGCATTTATTGAATCGGCATTGGATGATCCGGAACACATCAGTCTGGATGGATATCCGAAACAGCTGGCTGCAAAGGTTACGTATTTTCAACAGGATATTGCAAAGCTTTTAGCTACAGCTGATAACGGAAGACTGATCAAAGAAGGAATATCCACCGTAATCGTAGGCAAGCCCAATGCCGGAAAATCATCTCTTCTTAATATGTTGCTGGGAGAGGACAGAGCCATTGTTACGGAGATTGCAGGTACTACCAGAGATGCTCTGCATGAGAGTATCAATCTGCATGGAATCAGCCTGAATATGATAGATACCGCCGGAATCCATGATACACAGGATGTGGTGGAAAAAATCGGTGTGGAGCGTGCCAAAAAGTATGCGGCAGAAGCTGACCTGATCTTATATGTAGTGGATGCTTCCGAAGATCTGGATGAGGATGATAGGGAGATTATCTCCCTCTTAAATGGAAAAAAAGCAATCATTCTTCTGAATAAATCAGATTTGGAAAATAAGATCACAGAAGACATCTTAAAAGAAAAATTAGTTGGCACAGAAGATATTAAAATTCTTCGTACTTCTACCATTGATCCTTCAGCAGATAATTCCGGAATGGAAGAGCTGGAAGAGACCATCCACAAAATGTTTTTTGAGGGTGAATTAAAATATAACAATGAGTTGGTGGTGACAAATTTACGTCACAAGGAAGCATTGCAGGATGCTTTGAATAGTCTTAAGCTCGTAGAGAGAAGTATTGAAGACGGTATGCCGGAAGATTTCTATTCCATTGACCTGACCAGTGCATATGCTTCTCTGGGTAAAATCATCGGAGAAGAAGTGGATGAAGATGTGGTCAATGAGATTTTCTCTAAATTTTGTATGGGTAAGTAATAATAAGTAACAACCAGAAGGAACGAATACTATGGAACTAAAGAAACAGGTAGATGTATGTGTAGTAGGTGCCGGTCATGCCGGATGTGAAGCGGCTTTAGCCTGTGCAAGGGTGGGACTTCAGACCGTTATATTTACTGTGAGCGTAGACAGTATTGCTTTAATGCCCTGTAATCCTAATGTAGGAGGATCTTCCAAGGGGCATCTGGTCAGAGAACTGGATGCTCTCGGAGGAGAGATGGGTAAAAATATCGATAAGACTTTTATTCAGTCAAAAATGTTGAATGTGTCCAAGGGACCTGCCGTACATTCCTTGCGTGCGCAGGCGGATAAAGCGGAATACTCCAGAGCCATGCGTAAAGTGCTGGAGAATCAGGAAAATCTGCTGATCAAACAAGCAGAGGTCTGTGAACTTCTCTGGGAAGAAACTGAGGATCGTAAAAAGAAAATTACAGGTGTCAAAACCTTTACCGGTGCCATCTATGAATGCAAGGCGGTAGTACTGTGTACCGGAACCTATCTGCGTGCAAGATGTCTGTGCGGTGAATCTATTACTTATACCGGACCCAATGGACTGCAGGCAGCAAATCATCTCACAGATTCCTTGAAAGCAATGGGCATTGAGATGCGTCGTTTTAAGACGGGAACTCCTGCCAGAATGGATAAGAGATCTCTTGATTTTTCCAAAATGGAAGAACAGTTCGGAGATGAGAGAATCGTTCCTTTTTCCTTCTCCACAGATCCGGAGTCCATACAGAAGGAACAGGCTTCCTGCTGGCTGACCTATACCAATGAGAATACCCATGAAATCATCCGAAATAATTTGGATCGTTCTCCTATTTATGCCGGTATTATTGAAGGAACCGGTCCCAGATATTGTCCTTCCATAGAGGATAAGGTAGTTAAATTTGCTGAAAAAGAGAGACATCAGGTATTTATTGAACCGGAGGGTCTGCACACGAATGAAATGTACGTTGGCGGCATGTCCTCATCTCTTCCGGAAGATGTACAGTTAGCTATGTATCGTACCGTTCCCGGACTGGAACATTGTGAAATCGTAAGAAATGCTTATGCTATTGAATATGACTGCATCAATGCAAAACAATTGAATCCTTCCCTAGAGTTCAAGAATATCAGTGGTCTGTTCAGCGGCGGACAGTTCAACGGAAGCAGTGGATACGAAGAGGCAGCTTCCCAGGGACTGATTGCCGGTATTAATGCGGCAATGTTTGTTCTGCACAGAGATCCTCTGATTCTGGATCGTTCCGAAAGCTATATCGGAGTATTGATTGATGATCTGGTGACTAAGGATAACAGAGAACCCTATCGTATGATGACCTCCAGAGCGGAGTACCGTCTGTTACTCCGTCAGGATAATGCGGATCTGCGTCTTCGTAAGAAAGGCTATGAGATCGGTCTGATCTCACAGCAGGAGTATGATGCGCTGGTTGAAAAAGAAGAACTTATCGATCAGGAAATTCAGAGACTGAAAAATACTTCCGTAGGTGCCAATAAAGAAATCCAGCATTTTCTGGAAGAGAGTGGCAGTTCTACTCTGAAGACGGCAGCTACTCTGGCAGAATTGATCTGCAGACCGGAGCTTGGATATGCAGCACTGGCTCCTATTGATAAGGAACGGAAACCTCTTCCTCCCGCTGTGGTGGAACAGGTAGAAATTGAGATCAAATATGAAGGATATATTATACGACAGAAGCGTCAGGTAGAGCAATATCGTAAAATGGAGAAAAAACTGATTCCGGAAAACCTGGATTACGATGATGTTCCTTCCCTTCGATTGGAAGCGAGACAGAAGCTGAAGGAATTCCGTCCGATTTCTGTGGGACAGGCTTCTCGTATCTCAGGAGTATCTCCGGCAGATATTTCGGTACTGCTGGTATATTTGGAACATTATAAAGCAACGAAATAACACCATGGAGGAATACATGGCAGATTATAATACAGAGCAATTTGAAAAAGACTGTAAGGCACTGGGTGTCACCCTAAGTGATGAACAGATCTGGCAATTTTTGAAATACTTCGAGATGCTGGTGGAGTGGAATGAAGTAATGAACCTTACGGCAATTACCGATTATGACGAAGTCATGAAGAAACATTTTGTGGACAGTATTTCTCTCTGCAAAGCTTACGACGTGACACAGAAGAAAACCGTGATCGATGTGGGAACAGGTGCCGGTTTTCCGGGGCTTGCACTGAAAATTGCTTTTCCGAATCTTCAGGTTACCTTACTGGATTCCCTGAATAAGAGAATTAACTTTTTAAATGAGGTGATCTCTATTTTAGGGCTTACCGGTGTGGAGACAATTCATGGTCGTGCGGAGGATTATGCCAAGCCGGGAAAATGCAGAGAAAAATATGATCTCTGTGTATCCAGGGCAGTGGCAAATCTTTCCACATTATCAGAGTATTGCCTTCCTTTTGTAAAAGTAGATGGAAAATTTATCTCTTATAAATCTGAAAAAATAACTGAAGAGATGAATGCCGCACAGCATGTTGTGAAAATACTTGGTGGAAAAATGGATGGACAGGTGGAATTTACACTTCCCGATTCGAATATTTATCGGAATCTGTTTATTATTGTAAAAGAAAGATCCACACCCGCTAAATATCCCAGAAAAGCGGGATTACCGTCTAAAGAGCCTTTGTCATAAAATAAATTGAATACAATGTAAAAAATATGTTAAAATTAAATTCTTTTAATAAAAAGAGTTTTACATGACAACATTATTCCTATAAGATGAAAATAATGGAATACTTCAAAATAGAACATATGTTCTATAAGGAGATATATGAACATTCATAAAAATATACAACAGGGTGAGTGGACCTGTGATAGTGAGAATGGCAGGAAAATGATTGAGATGTTGGAGACGGAGAGAAAAAGAATCGTTTCCGAACTCCATGACACCTCACTGCAGAATATTGCTCATTTTGTCCATAAGATTGAACTGGCTTCCTTATATATTGATAAGGATCCTGCCAGAGCAAAGATGGAATTGAATTCTGTAAGTAAAGGTTTACATAATGTCATTGAAGATATCAGAAGTACTATATTCAATCTGCGTCCTATGACATTTGATGATCTGGGATTAAAGGCTTCTTTTGAGAGATTATTGGATCTCCTGAATCCTGACAGAGAATATACCATGGATGTGGAAATTGACGATGTTTCATGTGAAACAGATGATTATTTCTGTATTACCTTATATCGTGTGGTTCAGGAATGTCTGTTGAATATAAAAAAGCATTCACAGGCTACCAGGGTATTATTCCATTGTAAAAAAACAGAGCAGCAATATGAGATTTTAATACAGGATAATGGTAAAGGATTTACCATGGAAGAAGCGGAAGATAAAGCAAACAGCCATTTTGGATTGGCATTGATCCATGAAGGTGTCGGTTTACTAAATGGTACCATTCATATTAGTTCCGTAATTGACCATGGTACATTGATAGAGATTAAGATTCCCTTAGATTTACATCCAACTGAAAAAAAGGGCAGCCAGGACAAAGCATAAGTAAGCGAGGATATATATGAGTATAAAAGTTATGTTGGCAGATGATCATGTTCTTATGAGAGAAGGAATCCGTCAGTTACTGGAATTTGACGGAACAATCTCTGTGATTGCCGAAGCTAATAACGGTGTAGAATGTATGGAGCAGTTACTTACGGTTCATCCTGATATCCTGCTTCTTGATATTAACATGCCTGTTATGAATGGAATAGAAGTACTGCAGGAGATTAAGAAGAAAAATATCTCTGTAAAAGTTCTGGTATTAACGGTACATAACGAAGTTGAATATCTTCTGAAGGCAGTGGATATCGGTGTAGACGGTTATATCATGAAAGATGCGGAATCCGCAGAACTGAAGAATGCCATTAACTGTATTATGCAGGGAAATACTTATATTCAGCCCAGTCTTGTGCCGGCACTGAATAGTCGACTGGTATCCAGAGATATTGATAAAGAGAAAATCAACAGTCTGACGAAGAGAGAGTTGGAAGTGCTTATTGAAGTCGCCAACGGAATGTTCAATAAGGAGATTGCAACATCTCTGAATATCAGTGAGAGAACAGTAAAAAATCATATATCTAATATTTTCAAAAAGATTGATGTATCCGATCGAACACAGGCAGCTGTGTTTGCTATTAAAAATGATCTGATTAAATTGTATTAGATTCCTGCCAGCCTTTGCAGACATCTACCCACTGCAGGAAGTTCGAATATTTTTCTAATTCAGGGATTGTTAGTTCAATTGCACTGTTAGAACTTCCTGCAGCCGGAAATACAGTTTCAAATCTTTTCAAAGACTCGTCCAAATATACTTTCACATTTTCATTAATTGCAAATGGACATACACCACCAATGGCATGACCAATAATGCTTTCCACTTCATCCCCTGGGATCATTTTTGCCTTTGCTCCGAAGAAGTGTCTGTATTTTGCATTATCGATTTTTGTATCCCCGGCAGTTACTATTAATATCGGCTGATCACCAACTAGGAAGGACATTGTCTTGGCAATACGTTTTCCTTCGCAGTGTAGAGCTTCCGCTGCTAATTCTACCGTTGCACTGGACACATTAAATTCCAAAATGTGATTATCCATCTGATAGGTCTTGAAATATTCTTTTACTTTATCAATAGCCATAATTGTATACCTCTTTATTATAAGATGTTTTTGAATCATACCTACGGATTGTTCCGTGCTGCGCACTCCCACTTCTCCGCTCCGGTCCGTGCTAGACATGTGCCACTGGCACATAGCACCCTGGTATTTTCATCCTAACATAGAACATAATTCAAAACAAGTTACATTGATATCCTTTTTCTTAAAAATATTTACTAGATATAGGGTTAATTCCATACAATGTTTCACGTGAAACATTGTATGGATAGACAAAAAAGTAATACTAGATAATGTTTCACGTGAAACATTATAACCCAAGATGTAGTGGACAAAATTGTGAAACATTTTATGAAAGAATTGTGAAACATGATACTTACGGAAAATCCAACAAATACACAGCCACAACATCTAGTATTCGCCCTATAAATGCGTATAAAGTATCAACTTTTTGTAGCATTTTTACCTTGTAACATAGAAATGCTCATGCTATTATTATAGAGTGGTTTCACATTTACAGAATGGAGGATTTCATAATGTTAGAATTCAAATATGATACACAATTATTAATTGAAGGTACCGATCTGGATGAAGATGAAATTAATGACTACATTACAGAACATTTCAAAGGTGATTGCCTGTTGGCAGTAGGAGATGAAGAGTTGATCAAGATTCATTTCCATACAAATGAACCCTGGAAGGTTCTGGAGTATTGTGCTTCTCTCGGAGAAATCTATGATATTGTAGTAGAAGATATGGACAGACAGTCCAGAGGTTTGCACGGCTAAATCAACAAGAAAGACATGGTGAAAAAATAAGTATGGGTAGAATTATTGCAATAGCAAACCAGAAGGGTGGCGTAGGTAAGACAACTACGTCCATTAATTTGTCTGCATCTCTGGCTGCAAAAGGTAAAAAGGTATTAGTAATCGATACAGATCCGCAGGGAAATACTACCAGTGGATTTGGTATTGAAAAAAATGAATTGGAAAATACAATTTATGAATTGATTCTGGGAGAGTGTTCCATCAGAGATTGTATTATTTCAGATATCATCAAGAATGTATCGGTAGTTCCTTCCAATGTAAATCTGGCAGCGGCTGAGATCGAACTAATCGGAGTAGATAAGAAGGAATTCATATTAAAGAACGAAGTGGATTATGTTAAGGATGATTATGATTTTATTATCATTGACTGTCCGCCTTCCCTGAATATGTTGACAATTAATTCCATGACTACAGCAGACAGTGTGCTGGTTCCCATTCAGTGTGAATATTATGCACTGGAAGGATTGAGCCAGTTGATCCACACCATTAATCTGGTAAAAGAGAGACTGAATCCGGATCTTAGTATTGATGGTGTTGTTTTCACCATGTATGATTCCCGTACCAATCTGTCTATGCAGGTGGTAGAAAATGTTAAACAAAATCTGAATCAAAAGGTGTATAATACATTAATTCCCCGAAATATAAGATTAGCAGAAGCTCCCAGTTATGGCATGCCCATTAATATGTATGATCCAAAATCCGCCGGAGCGGAAGCTTACATGCAGCTTGCAGAAGAAGTAATTAAGAACAAGTAAGAAAGTATAGGAGAAGAACGGTATGGCAGCGAGAGGATTGGGAAAAGGTCTGGATTCTCTGATACCTAATGCATTAGGGGAGACAAAGACAAAAAAAGAAACAGCAGCAAAGTCAAAAGCGGAGACAGTAATAGAAGGAAAAGAACCGCAGACTCTTGTGAAAATCACAAAGGTAGAGCCTAACAGAGAACAGCCCCGTAAGAATTTCGATGAGGATGCTCTGCAGGAACTGGCAGATTCTATTAAGCAGTTTGGTCTGTTACAGCCAATCTTAGTGCAGGACCGCAAGGATTATTATGAGATTATCGCCGGCGAGAGAAGATGGCGAGCAGCTAAGCTGGCAGGTCTGAAGGAAGTCCCGGTTATCATTCGTAATTATACGGAGCAGGAGATCGTGGAGATTTCCCTGATCGAGAATATTCAGCGAGAAGATCTGAATCCGATTGAAGAAGCGCAGGCATATAAGAGACTTTTAACAGAGTTTCATCTGAAGCAGGATGAAGTAGCAGAGAGAGTATCCAAGAGCCGTGCAGCGGTTACCAACTCTATCCGACTTCTGAAACTGAACGAAGAAGTACAACGCATGGTGGTAGATGAGATGATCAGTACCGGACATGCGAGAGCTTTACTGGCGGTGGAGAATCCGGAAGAACAGTATAATCTGGCACAGCGTATTTTTGATGAAAAGCTGAGCGTACGTGATGTAGAGAAACTGGTAAAGAATTTACATAAACCTGCAAAGCCCAAAAAAGTGGATGATAAAACCATGCAGGTAATCTACCAGGATATTGAAGAAAAGCTGAAACAAAAGCTTGGAAGAAAAGTAACCGTGACATCTAAGGGAGAAGGATCCGGTAAGATTGAAATTGAATTTTACAATCATGAGGATCTGGACAGACTCCTGGATGTACTGAATAAGTAAGAGAGAAAGAAATAGAGATACGAAGGAGAGTATTATGACAGGTAGTACTTTTTTGAATCAGATAGGTGTGGGTGGATTTGACTTAGGGTACCTTCTGATCGGAATGGCAGTGGAAATCCTGCTGTTACTCATTTTTCTGATTCTGTTGATCGTACAGATCCGGAAGACGAGTAAGTTAAAAAAGAGACTGGATAAATTTCTCACCGGTAAAGATGGAGCCAGCCTGGAACAGGATATTGCAGGTCTGTATGAGGAAAATAAATTTCTCAAGGCAAATACAGAGAAAAATAAAAAGGATATCCGCACTTTATATAAGAATATGGAATCCGCTTATCAGAAAATGGGTCTGGTAAAATACGATGCATTTAACCAGATGGGCGGACAGTTAAGCTTTTCCCTGGCACTGCTGGATGAAAATAATAATGGATTTATTATTAATTCCGTTCATAGTTCCGAAGGCTGCTATTCTTATACCAAGGAGATCAAACTCGGACAGTGTGCGATTGATCTGGGAGCTGAGGAAGCAGAAGCACTTTCCATGGCAATGGGGGAATAAAAGAGGAAGCAGCATATGAAAAGAATGAAACTGAGCGAGCTGACCGGAAACGAAATTCTTGCACAGTCATTGATGACTTGGGATTATCAGATCATTCTTCCGGAAGGCGCGGTATTAAAAAAAGAGTATATTTCTAAAATAGAAGAAATGGGTATCCTGGAGGTCTATGTAAAAGAAAACCAGGCAAATGAAATAGTAATACTTAAAAATGATATAGAAAAAACGATAAAAAGTAAAGTAAAAAGTATTCTCGAGAGACACACATATCAGAATAATAAGGAACTGCAGGGTCTGACCCGGGCGGCAGATGAGATTATCACAAATATTCTGGATGAAAAAGAAGTCGTAGAAAAAGTATTTGATATCCGGGAGAGAAGTGCAGATATCTACGAACATTCCATCAGCTTAAGTTCCATGGCAATTCTGACAGCACTTCGACTGAAGGTAGATAAAAGTGTGATTCATGATATCGGCGTAGGCTGCCTGCTACATGATATCGGACTCAGATATACGACTTTGGATTATGAAAACAAATCCATAGAAGATATGAAGCCGGAAGCACTGGCTGAGTATAAGAAGCATCCGGTCTACGGATATACTTCCGTCAAGGATGAGGACTGGATCTCCGATGAAGTGAAGAAGATTATCCTGTATCATCATGAGAAGCTGGATGGATCCGGTTTTCCTCTCAGATTAAAGGAAGCGAAGATTCCCTTTTCCTGTCAGATTGTTGCAGTATGTGATGCCTTTGATGAGATGATCTGTGGTATCGTTCAGAGACACAGCAGAGTCTATGAAGCGGTAGAATATTTAAAAAGCTTTAAAAATGTGAAATATAATGGTAAAATAGTAGACGCGTTTTTAAGTTTTATTGCAGTCTATCCCGCCGGAAGTCATGTACTGACCAGTGACGGAGAAGAAGCAATCGTAGTATCACAGAACAAAGATTTCCAGGATCGTCCTGTGATCCGGATTATCCGGGATAAGAACGGACAGAAATTAAAAGAAGAAAAGATTCTGGATCTTGTGAAAGTTCTAAATGTGTATATTGAAAAAGGATTAGAATAATGCTATTCAAATCAGAATAGCAGAATGGAGGAAGTCATGATAGACATTAAATTTTTAAGAGAAAATCCCGAGGTGGTCAAGGAGAACATCCGCAAGAAATTCCAGGATGAAAAGCTCCCTCTGGTAGATGAGGTGATCGCACTGGATGCCGAGAGCAGAAAGGCAAAGCAGGAAGCAGATGATCTGCGTGCTTCCAGAAACCGTATCTCCAAAGAAATCGGTGCACTGATGGGTCAGGGCAAAAAGGAAGAGGCAGAAGCCAAGAAGGCAGAAGTAGCTGCCGGTGCAAAACACCTGGCAGAGCTGGAAGCTTCCGAGACCGAACTGCAGGAGAAGATCGCCAAGATCATGATGGTCATCCCAAATATTATTGATGAGTCCGTGCCTATCGGTAAGGATGACAGCCAGAACGTAGAGATCGAGAAATTCGGTGAGCCCGTAGTTCCTGATTTTGAGGTTCCTTATCATGCAGATATCCTGGATCGTCTGAACGGTTTGGATAAGGAGAGTGCAGGACGTACCAGCGGTAACGGTTTCTATTACCTGATGGGCGATGCAGCAAGAATCCATTCCGCAATGATCAGCTATGCAAGAGACTTCATGATCGACAAGGGATTCACCTATTGCATTCCTCCTTTCATGATCCGCAGCAGCGTAGTAAACGGCGTTATGAGCTTCGCAGAAATGGAAGCTATGATGTATAAGATCGAGGGCGAGGATCTGTACCTGATCGGTACTTCCGAGCATTCCATGATCGGTAAATTCAAGGGTCAGATCGTAGACGAGAAGAGCCTGCCTATTACCATGACTTCTTATTCCCCTTGTTTCCGTAAGGAAGTAGGTTCCCACGGCATCGAGGAGAGAGGTGTATATCGTGTACACCAGTTCGAGAAGCAGGAGATGATAGTTCTGTGTAAACCTGAGGATTCCATGGATTGGTACAACAAGATGTGGTCCTACACCGTAGAATTCTTCCGCAGCCTGGATGTACCCGTTCGTACCCTGGAGTGCTGTAGTGGTGACCTGGCAGATCTGAAAGTGAAGTCCTGTGATGTAGAGGCATGGAGCCCCAGACAGAAGAAGTACTTCGAAGTTGGTTCCTGTTCTACCCTGGGTGATGCACAGGCAAGACGTCTGGGTATCCGTACCAAGGGTGAAAACGGAACTTATCTGGTACACACACTGAACAATACCGTACTGGCTTCTCCCAGAGGACTGATTGCATTCCTGGAGAATAACGTAAATGAGGATGGCAGCGTGAACATTCCCGTAGCTCTGCGTCCTTACATGGGTGGCAAGGAGAAAGTATTTCCCCAGAAGTAGTTACAGAATTTAAAAAAATGACACAGACAGAAAGAGGGTGATTTTTTGCATAAATATATGAGAGCTATCGGGTTCAGTGAATATACGGACCGGAAGAAATTAAAAGAATTACTGACAGACGTGATCATGAATTCCGATCATCGCGCATATACCATGAATCAGGAAGGTATTCTCCTGGGAGAATTCAGCAAAAATCACACACACACTAAGGGTACCGCAGAATCCGGTACCTTTGGTGTGGCTGTCTGTGGAGAATTTGATGATAACGATAAGTTTATCTACGAGTATTATTTTCCGTATCTGACGGGAAGCGGAGTCACTTCTTACGAGGATGTATCCGTGGAACGCCATGCGGATAAGGATTCTTACGCCGGTATCTGTGATGATATCAAGGTTGGAATTTCTATTATTTTTTATCTGCGTAACAGAATTCCTTATATTAAGGCGCAGAGTACCGGGAAACTGCCGATTCGCGGCACGACACTGACTTTATCTGGGCTGTCTTTGAACGGAAGTATTCTGCTCCCTATTAAAAAGGATGAAGAGCAGGTTCTGCGGGTGAAAAGAGATTCTGCTAACCGTAATAAACTCCTGGCAGCTGCTAGACAAGGAGACGAAGATGCCATTGAGACCCTGACCCTGGAAGATATGGATATGTACACCACCATCTCCCGCAGGATCCAGAAGGATGACATTTTTAGTCTGGTGGATACCTACTTTATGCCTTACGGCGTGGAGTGCGACCAGTATTCCGTACTGGGAGAGATCACGGAACTTCGCCTGGTGACCAACGATATCACCGGGGAAAAAGTATATATTCTCACAATTCTGTGCAATGAATTGACTTTTGATGTGTGCATTAACGAAAAAGACCTCTACGGAGAACCCCAGGTGGGACGTCGCTTTAAGGGGTCTATCTGGCTGCAGGGATATATCAATTTTCCCGAGGAATAAGGTTGCAAAATGGTGATATTTTCTGTATACTAACAGTTGTGCATATGTTCCTCTAGTTAAATGGATATAACAAGCGCCTCCTAAGAAGTAGCCATGGTTGATTCCATGAACTTCGATTTGGTGGTAACTAA
>CAVGMD010000019.1:0-36278 GCA_963630275.1 Bacteroidaceae bacterium
GTATAAATGTCAATACAACAAAAAGGATGCATTATGCAAATAAGTACCAAATAAACACCTGTAAAACCAAATAAAAATAGTGATATTATATAAAAATGAAAGCTGCTAGTTATTTCTGTTGACAACACAAAATTACACGCATATAATAATCCTAAACTTGTAGGAAAGGAGATGACAATGTGAATGCTGAAGAACGGGTAAAGAATATGGGAACGGCAAAGCTTCTGCCATTGATCATGGTAATGTCTGTTCCGGCCATCTGTGGAAATGTAGTCAATGCATTATATAATATTGTGGATAGAATTTTTGTAGGCAGAATTGTTGGGAGTAAGGCATTAGGAGCAGTTGGCGTTATGTTCCCACTGAATAACATTACGGCGGCACTTACCGTCCTGATGAGCATTGGCGGCGGTGCACTGATCTCTCTCTCCTTAGGAAGACAGGAAAAGGACAAGGCAGACAGAGTTTTTACTAACATTATTATTTTTTCACTAATTGTTGCATTTTTGGTATCCAGCAGCTTTTTCTTTTTTGCTGAGCCACTGATCCAGCTGTGTGGAGCAGATCAGACATCAGCCTTATATGATATGGCTGTCAGCTACCTTAGGATTATAGCAATCGGTCAGCTTTTCAGTATTCCGAACCTGGCCATGGCCGCCTGCATCAGAGCTGAGGGAGATACCAAATACAGTATGATTGTTACAATGACAGGTGCGGTGATCAATGCCGGAATGGATGCAATATTCATGCTGTGTTTTCGCTGGGGCGTGGAAGGAGCAGCATCGGCTACTGTCCTAAGTCAGATGATCAGTTGTGGATTAAGCCTCAGGTATCATCTCAAGCATATCGGTGTGTTGAGATGGCAGGGCTTCAAAGCTTTTGATTTCAGGCTGATTCTGAAGGTGATTTCACTGGGAATTGCACCGGCAGTGTATCAGGGCTTAAGCTTTATGAATAACACACTGGTGAACCATTCCTGCATGAAATATGCCAATGCTGAGTTGGGAGCAGGCGGGGGTGATATGGCGATTTCAGCAGTATCTGTAATTCATACTGTTGAGAATCTGGCAATAATGCTTATCATGGGTATGAACAATGCAATCTCCACAATTATTAGTTATAATTACGGACTAAAGCAGTATGGAAGAACAAAACGGGCTGCGCTGACTGGACAGGCGATCGCCACCGGAGTATCAGTCCTGTTATGGTCACTGATGATGTTTATTCCCGGTTCCTTATTCAGGATTTTTAATGATGATCCGGCACTTATCTCCTATGGAGAGATGGCGATGAGGTTAGGCAAGCTGTTCATTTTCGGATTGGGCTTCCAGACGTTGTCATCCATGTATTATTCCGCAATTGGAAAACCCAGGCGGGCACTGTTTATCTCCATCAGCAGAAACGGATTATTCTTGATCCCGGCACTTCTGATTCTTCCAAAGTTCTTCGGACTGAACGGAGTATTGGTAAGCACTAGCGTTTCCGATGCGCTTTCACTGATTGTTGTATCGGTTCTTTACTGGACAGGCATACATGATTTATCCAGAAAGGAAGAGCTGCAAAGGCAAAATGGATGACTGAATAGGTGTACAGATAATAATATAGAAGATAGACGACAGCAACGGCGCTGATAGAGCCGTTGCTGTCGTTTTTTATGTGGAGGTGCAAAAATGATCAAATACGTTGTGAAAAGGCTTGCGATGGGAATTGTTACTTTGTTTTTTCTGGTTACGATTACTTTTTTTCTGACCAGACTGATGCCGGGTAGTCCGTTTGAAACGGATAATATATCTCCGACAATGCTGGCTTCGCTAGAAGAACACTACGGACTGGATAAGCCGGTGGAGGAGCAATATGTGATTTATCTGAAGGAGTTGCTTCACGGAAGTCTCGGAATTTCTTACAAGAAAAGTAATGTCAGTGTCAATGACCTGATCATTGAGGGATTTCCGGTTACCCTGAAGCTGGGATTGATTTCCTTCGGTATTGCGTTGATGGTTGGTACGGTAATCGGTATCTGGATGTCCGTAACCAAATCCGAGATGGTGAAAGGATGGATCCTGACAGCCTCGACCGTATTTATCAGTATTCCGGGATTTGTTCTGGCAATTGTCATGATGCTTATATTTGGCTCCAAGCTTAAGGTGCTCCCGGTTCTGTTTGATGGATCTTTCAAAAGCTATATCATGCCGGTTACGGCGCTGGCTGTATATCCAATCGCTGAGATATCGAGACTGATTCATTCCAGCTATGATGAGGCTATGAATCAGGATTATGTGACGATGGCACGGGCGAAGGGAATCGGTAAAAGGAGAGTCAGATTCCTGCATGTATTAAAAAATGCGCTGCTCCCGCTGATTACTATTTGCGGACCGATGCTTGCCTTTCAGATTACCGGAAGCTTTGTCGTGGAAAGTGTTTTTACGATCCCGGGAATCGGCAAGGAATTTGTTAATTCTGTAAATAACAGAGATTATACTGTGATCATGGGACTGACGGTTTTCGTTGGAGCTATCATTATAGTAGCTAATTTGCTGAGTGATATTGTCTGTGCAATGGTTGATCCGAGAATCAAGCTTGGAAAGAACTAAGGAGGAGAATTATGCTGGCTAAAGCAGATTATTTCAAACCAATTGATCCTGCATTACAGAATGGAGAATTCATCGCGGTAGCACCGAGAGGATTCTGGAGGGATGTATGGGACAGATTCAAGGTGAATAAGCGAGCGCTTGTCGGACTGGTAATTCTGATATTGATTATTCTGGCAGCCGTTATAGGACCGGTTATTTCTCCTTATCCATATGATGGAATGGGTACAGACATCAATAGCGGAATGAGCCTGAAGCATCTCTTTGGAACGGATGCACTCGGAAGAGATTTATTCACCAGATCGTTGTACGGTGTCCGGATTTCTCTTATGGTAGGTTTTCTGACTACGTTTATTAATATGCTGCTTGGCATTATTTACGGCGGAATCGCCGGATATGTCGGAGGCAAGGCAGATATGATTATGATGCGTGTGGTGGACGTGGTCTATGCGGTGCCTTCGCTCCTGTATATTATTCTACTGATGCTGATTTTTGGCTCTAACGTAGGAAGTATCATGTTGGGTATGTGTATTTCCGGATGGATCGGTACATCCCGTATGATGCGTACGCAGGTAATCGCCCTAAAGGAAAGAGAATTTGCACTGGCTGCCTACACCGAAGGAGCTTCTGCGTTTCGAATTCTGTTCCGGCATATGTTTACCAACGCTTTGGGACCACTGTTGGTAGAGGCTACGATGGCTATTCCGCAGGCAATTTTCCAGGAAGCCTTCTTAAGCTTTATTGGAATGGGAATTTCCGCTCCACAGGCCAGTCTTGGAACGCTGGCACAGGATGCCAAGATGTACATGACAGTATATCCTAATCAGATGTTTTGTCCGGTGTCTATTATCTGCATCATAATTTTTGCATTGAATTTTATCAGTGAGGGGTTAAGTGAAGCCCTGGATCCGACCAAAAGACACTAGAGGGAGGGATTAAGATGGCACTGCTTGAAATTAAGAATCTATCAGTAGATTTTCAGACCAGAAATGGTGTTGTACATGCTGTCAGAAATGTAAGTTACAGTCTTGATACCGGAGAAATGCTTGGAATTGTCGGAGAGTCCGGTTCCGGAAAGAGTGTAGGGATGCTTGCACTTATGGGACTCTTGGCGAAAAACGGAAAGGTTGTATCCGGACAGATGCTTTTGGACGGCCGGGATATCAGTCCTCTGGCAGATGAGTTCAAGGGCAACAGCAAGGCATATGAGAAAGCCATGGAGGATATCCGTGGAGTAAAGATCGGAATGATTTTTCAGGATCCCATGACTTATCTTAATCCGGTTCTAAAAATAGGAACCCAGATTACGGAGGGAATTCTGAAGCATGATAAATGCTCAAGAGAGGAAGCAAAGGACAGAGCGATTGCTTTAATGAAGCAGGTGGGTATTCCGAGTCCGGAGGATCGTTTCCATCAGTATCCTTTTGAATTTTCCGGAGGAATGAGGCAGCGTATAGTTATTGCGATAGCACTTGCATGTAAACCTAAGTTAATTATTGCAGACGAGCCGACAACGGCGCTGGATGTAACAGTGCAGGCACAGATCATAGACCTGTTAAAGGATCTGGCGAAAAAGCAAAATACGGCAGTAATTATGATCACGCATGATCTCGGTGTTGTGTCCATGATGTGTGAAAAGGTAAATATCATGTATGCCGGAAAAATTGTGGAAAGCGGAACGCTTGATGATATTTTTTATGATACAAAGCATCCTTATACGCAGGGGCTGTTAGACAGTGTCGGTACACATGCCGGAACCGGCAGACAAAGCCTTTTATCTATTCCGGGAACACCACCGGATCTGTTGAAACTGAACCGGGGCTGTGCATTTATGCCGCGTTGCAGTAAGGCAATGAATATCTGCATGGATTATCAGCCTTCAGAGGAGTATTTCGGGAGTGAGCATTGTGTCTCCTGTTGGAATTATTGCAGAGAGAAAGCAGATGAGCTGATCAAGGAACAGGATGAACAGTCGTAATCAGGGAGGAAAAAGCAATGAGTGAGTTAGAACCATTAATCAAGGTCAGACACTTAAAAAAATACTTTATGGCAAACAAGCATATTCTGAAGCCTTCCGATTATGTGAAAGCGGTAGATGATGTTACATTGGACATTTATCCGGGAGAAACGGTTGGTCTGGTAGGAGAAAGCGGATGCGGAAAAAGCACGCTTGCCAGAAGTTTAATAAGAATTTATGAGCCGACAGCCGGGGAGGTTATTTACAGGAATACAGACATTACACATATGTCCAATGCCAGACTGCGGCAGTACAGGAACAAGATGCAGATGATTTTCCAAGATCCGTATGCAAGTCTGGATCCACGTTATACAGTCGGTGAGATCATCGGCGAGCCTATGGAAATCTATAAAATGTATGACAAGGCAGGAAGAGAGGCTAAGGTTCAGGAGCTTCTGGAGCTTGTGGGATTAAAACCGGATCATATTTCCCGGTATCCGCATGAATTCTCCGGAGGACAGAGACAGCGTATCGGGATTGCTAGGACATTGTCACTGGATCCGGATTTTATTATCTGTGATGAGCCAATATCGGCACTGGATGTTTCCATTCAGGCACAGATTATCAATCTTCTGGAAAAGCTTCAGGACGAGAGAAAGCTTACTTATTTGTTCATAGCACATGATCTTACCATGGTAAAGCATATCAGTCATAAGATCGGTGTCATGTATCTGGGACATCTGGTGGAATTCGGTGATGCTGATGAGGTATATTCGAATCCTCTGCATCCTTATACGAAGGCACTGCTCAGTGCAGCGCCTGTTGCAGATCCCAACACCAGCAGGTCGCTTAAACGTATCAGGCTGGAGGGAGAGGTCCCCAGTCCCATTCACGCACCGGAGGGCTGCCCTTTCTGTACCCGGTGTCCGGAGTGCAGACCGGAGTGCCGTATTACACCTCCGGTTATGGCCAGCCAGAATACACACAAGGTAGCATGCTATAAATATGTGTAGGTCAGCCTTACAATTTGGGCTTATTGTCCGCACATATACTTATAGAAGTAACTGTGTAATCACAGTAAATAAGAAGGAGGTAATATTATGAAAAAAGAAAAACTAACGAAAAAGCTCTTAGCAGTAGTGTTATCTGCTGCAATGCTGGCAACGATGTCAGGCTGCGGATCCTCCACGCCGACAACTACTACTAAGGAAGCAACAGATCAGGCATCTGCATCCGCATCTGCGCTTGTTACAGATGGTGGTGAAAAGATAATCACTACTGCAGATGGAGAGCTGGACGGAAGTCTCGATCCGGCCGGATTTGCTCTTCAGAGCTGGAATGGTTTTGCAAAGCTCTGCTCCCTGCCACTGATTTCCTATGACGAAAACGGTGAAGTAATATATGAGGCTGCAGAGAGCTATGATGTCAGTGACGACCAGCTTACCTATACATTCCATCTGCGTGAGGATGGAAAATGGTCTGATGGATCTGCTGTAACAGCAGAGGATTTTCTGAATACTATTACCCGTGCACTTGACCCTGAGACCAGCGGTTCTGTTTATGCAGATCAGCTATTTGTCATCGAGGGAGCGGAGGAGGCCTACGAGGGAACCGGCTCCATGGATGATGTGCAGGCAATCGCAGAGGATGATTATACATTGACCTTTCATTTGAAGAACCCCTGTGCTTACTTTACCAAGCTGCTGGCTCTTCCGGTCTACTATCCTTCTAAAACAGGAGTTGCGGTAACCGGTACCGACTGGTATAAGGATCCGGCAACCTGTCTGTGCAACGGACCTTACATGCTGACTGAGTTCGTACAGGATCAGCGTTACGTTGTAGAAAAGAATCCGTATTACTTTGATGCGGACAATGTAAAGATTGATAAAATCATTGACCAAACGATTACGGATACCCAGTCCACCATTGCAGCATATACCTCCGGAGAGGTAGATGTGGCATCCGGACTGCCTGATTACATTGAAACACAGTATGCTGATAGCGATGAGCTGTTTATCTGGAGTATGCTGACCACTACTTCCATTTTGCCGAATGTAAATATTGAGCCGTTGAATGATGAGCGCGTAAGAGAGGCAATTGCACTGGCACTGGATCGTACATCCATCTGCGCATCTCTCGGTACAAACTATGAGCCTACCTATGCATGGGTGCCGAAGTATATGACCTCCAATAAGGGTGGCGGATATTTCTATGACGAAGCAGAGCATTTTAGTGAGAATGTAGAAAAAGCAAAGGAGCTGTTGGCAGAAGCAGGATATGAGAATGGAGTTGGTTTCCCGACTCTGACCTATACCTATCCGTCAAATGATAAGGATGCCATTCTGGCACAGGCTATCCAGGCACAGTTGAAGGCTACCTTGAATATTGATATTCAACTGGAGGCACAGGAGACAGAAGTCTACAATACTACAAAGCGTGAAGGAAGCTTCGAACTGCTGCGCTACAACTGGACAGCAGACTTTACAGATCCTATTAACTATTTGTCCTTATATGTATCTGATTCTTCGCTGAATTTTAACGGTGTAAAGGATGCTACATATGATGAAGCAATTGCAAATTCTAATGCTGCTACGACGCAGGAAGAGAGAAATACCTATCTGCATGAGGCAGAGAGCATACTGGTAGACCAGAACTTTTACAGCATTCCGGTATTTACCATGCACTATATCGGACTCCGTAGTCCCGCTATCACGAATATTTCTTACAATGATAAGGGAGAATCCAATTACCGTTTTGCTGATCTTACAAAATAAATAGGACCTGTCCCGATATTCACAGTAATGAAGGAAAATGCTTTCATGAAATGTGAATATCGGGAAATATGTTACATAGCGTTGACGTATGATTAACACGGAAGAATCCGACGATATTGTTGTATGCAGATATAGAAGGAGAAAAGTTGAAAATGAGTAAAGTAGATTATCTTACAAAACCCGGAATACAGAATATTCCGCCTTATATTCCCGGAAAAACATCTGAAAGTGTAAAAGAAAAATATCATCTCGATCATGTTCTTAAGCTGGCTTCCAACGAAAACCAGTATGGTACAGCTCCCATGGCTGTCGCAGCTATCAAGGAGATGGCGGAGCAGGCAAACATCTATCCGGATCCTTTTTGTAAGGGGCTGAGAACAAAGCTCGGACTGCGCTTTGGATTTGATGATTCCGGTGACAATGTAATTGTATCTGCCGGTGCATGTGGTGTGCTTGCCCTTCTGGGAGAGGTATTTATCTGCGAGGGCGATGAATATATTACCTGCGAGCCTACTTTTGATGCACTGCGAGGTGCTGTGAAGAGAAACGGTGGAGTCGTTGTATCCATTCCGTTGACGGAAGATCAGGTATTTGATCTGGATGCCATGGCAGCTAAGGTGACGGACAAGACCAAGATGGTCTATATCTGTAACCCGAACAACCCTACGGGAACGACTGTAGATTCAGCTAAATTAAGAGAATTTATCCATAAAATGCCGGATCATGTCATTACGGTTGTGGATGAAGCATATATTGAATTTGCGCAGGATCCAGCGGTAGAAAGCATGATTCCTGAAATTGAGGAAGGTTTAAACCTGATCGTAATTAGGACCTTTTCCAAAATTTACGGTCTTGCAGGAGAGCGCGTAGGCTATACTTTTATGAACAAGGAGCTTCACGGTATCATGCAGAAGGCTACCAGCGTGTTCGTAGTAGGAAGATCAGCGCTTGCGGGAGCTATGGCGGCACTGGATGACGATGAATTTATCCGTACGACCGCAGAGAATATAGCAGAAGGAAGAGCGTATGTGACAGAGGAACTGGAGAAGCTCGGATTCAAGGTGTGGCCGTCCAAAGCAAATTTTGTATATGCAGATTCTCATCGCGATACAAAACTTCTGGCAACAGAGCTGGAGAAAAAAGGTCTGATCATTCGTGGCAATTTCAAATATTCAAGAATCACTATTGGTACGATGGAACAAAATCGTGAAATGATCAGTATAATAAAACAGGTAGTAGAAGAAGGCAATGTTCCACCGGTGAATGCCTGATGATATGCTGTAAATAAGGAGGTATTGGTATGGTTGGGTTTTCCTGGTTTTTTGGCGGGATGATGGTTCTGATGGCAATTACCGGAATTGCCATGATGGAATCGGGCTGTGCAAGAGCAAAAAATGCGGCGAGCATCATGATGGAGGCCATTATTGCAATTACTGTTGCTATTCCATGCTTTCTGCTGGTCGGAGGCAGAATTGCCGGACTGGACGGAAACAGTGCTGCAATGCTTGAGGCGACACTGGCAGCGCTTGTATGCAGCATATTGGCAGGAGGCGTTATCGGCAGAATACAAACAGGAGGCTTTTTTATTGTCTGTGCAGTAACAGCATTGATTTCCTATCCGCTTTCTGTGCGTGCGTGCCAGATTTTAAAAGGCCTTGGATGTTATCAGGATTTTGGAGGCTTTGGAACGGTATTTATGACAGGGGCTGCTGCTTCTTATTTTGCATCCAGAGTATTGGGACCGAGAGCAGGGAAGAGCTCGGGTGGTGTTGCAGCAAATGTGGTACCCGGACATAACATTCCCTTTGCACTGACTGGAGCACTTCTATTGTGTACCAGTCTCATCGGAATGGCCGGCTCAAATGGCTTACTTGTAGAGATGAATGAAGCAGCTTTGGAAAGTGCTGCCGAGAATATGGTGATCTGCGGTTCGGCAGCAGGACTTGCAGGAGTTCTGTTCACCTATATCCGTTATAAAAAACCGGATATCACCATGACGGCAGGTGCGGTTGCTGCGGGCTTTGTGGCTGCGATTGTCGGCTGTGACAGTGTGCCGTTAGCTGCTATGTGGGGTATCGGTGTTGTCACCGGTTTATGTACGATTGTTGGAATTGAGACATTGGAAAGAGGAACCAAAATTGATGATCCTGCAGGAGTTGTTACTATTTTCGGTGTAGGAAGCTTTTACGGACTGGCCGGTACCGGTATATTTAATACGCAGGCAGGATTAAGAGCATTGCCGGGCAACCTTTTGGCGATTGCACTGATGCTTGCAATGAACGGAATTGTGATCTGTCTGACAGAATGGATCCTGAATAAATGTGGATTCTTACGCATCTCCATTGAGAGAGAGATGGAAGGGACCGATTTATGCGAATATGGTCTGATGAGCAGCTATTATGATTTTCAAATGAATTTGGATACAACGGACTGGACTGATGCATATGTGCATGAAAAATCCGCTGATAAAGAGATAGAAACCGTAAGCAGAGAGCCTTATGTATATGAACAGGATAAGAATCAGGAGACTACTCTGACAAAAATTGAAATTATATGCCGTAAGGAAAAGCTGGAGGCTCTGAAGACAGCCTTGAATGATATCGGAATTATGGGTATGACGGTATCGTCAGTAACCGGCTGCGGTGTTCAGAAGGGATATAATGAGTATTACCGAGGAGTTCCTGTTTCCGTACAACTGAGGGCTAAGGTACGCATTGAGGTTGTGGTAGCCAAAATCCCTGTGGAGGAGGTTGTGAACACAGCCAGAAGAGTACTTTATACCGGGCATGTGGGAGACGGTAAAATATTTATCTATTCGCTCAATGATGTGGTCAGAGTCAGAACCGGCGAAAGTGGTTACGCGGCTATGCAGGGAGCTCTATCTGAATAAAAGGAGGCAGCTTAGATGTACCAGGTAATTGATTTACACTGTGATACTATACCTAATATATACTCGGATTTCAGGGAAGGGAAGGAGACTTCCCTTCTTTCCAATTCCGGAAGAATTGATTTGAACAGGATGAGAGAAGGGGGATATATTTGCCAGTGCTTTTCCCTTTTTACCCATCTTGGAGCATTGAAGAAAAGAGGCGAGTCACCATTTACACATGTAATGGGGCTTGCAGATTTCTGGAAAGCACAGATAGCGGAATATCCGGATATCATAGGACAGGTGACAACAGCAGAGAGTATTGAAGAGAACGCCGGGATGGGAAAGCTATCAGCTATGATGACAGTGGAAGAGGGCGGAGTGTATGAAGGAAAACTGGAAAACCTGTATGCACTATATGACAAAGGCGTCAGAATGTCTACCCTGACATGGAACTTTGCAAATGAACTGGGGTATCCCAATCCGGCAATCACACCGGGAAGTCCCCGAATCCCGGACATGGTCAATGGGCTTACGGATACCGGGAAAAGCTTTGTGGAGGAAATGGAGAGAATCGGCATTCTTATTGATGTTTCCCATTTAAATGATGCCGGCATACGGGACATTTTTGAGCTTACGCATGGCCCTGTGATAGCGAGTCACTCCAACGCACGTGCACTCTGCTCACATCTGCGGAATCTCTCGGATACTAATATCAAAATGATCGGAGAAAGGGGCGGTGTTATCGGTATCAACTATCTCGTAGGATTTCTTGAGGATGGTGGAAAGATCGGGCGGATTGAAAAAATGGTGGAGCACATGCAATATATTAAAAACCTGGCAGGAATCGACGCAATAGCACTGGGAAGTGATTTCGATGGCTTCGGAGAGCTGTGTGAGCTGTCCGGCGCAGAAAAAATGCAGCAGCTTGCCTCAGAGATGGAACGACAGGGTTTTTCCTCCGCGGAAATCGATAAGGTATTTTCCTTAAATGCTTTAAGGGTATTTCGGTCTGTGCTGTCCTAAGAAAACTTATGTATTATAAGACGCTAATATTAGAGTAGTCATTTTAGAAAAGATATGATAAAATAGCAGTTGCAGGCGCATTTTGCGCAGGTAGCTGTTATTTTAATTTATTTGAAGATGCCATGGGCATCAGTGAGGTAGATAGATATGACAAAAGTAATCGGTGTAAGATTTCGTACAGCGGGCAAGGTATATTTCTTCGATCCGCTGCAGTTTGAGATAAAGAGAGGCGACCACGTCATCGTGGAGACCGCCAGAGGCATTGAGTTCGGCACAGTCGTAGCGGGAGCGCATGAGGTAGAGGATGACAAGGTGATCCAGCCCCTGAAGCCTGTAATGCGGATCGCCGGAGAGAGAGATATCGAGCAGGAGGCTGCCAACAAGGAAAAAGAGAAGGAAGCCTTCAAGATTTGTAAGGAAAAGATATTAAAGCACGGTCTGGAAATGAAGCTGATCGATGCGGAGTATACGTTTGATAACAATAAGGTACTGTTTTATTTTACAGCAGACGGACGTATCGACTTCCGTGAACTGGTAAAGGATCTGGCAAGTGTGTTCAAGACCCGTATCGAGCTGCGTCAGATCGGTGTCCGTGATGAGACCAAGATCCGCGGCGGTATCGGAATCTGCGGACGCCCTCTGTGCTGTCACAGCTATCTGTCGGATTTCGTACCGGTGTCCATCAAGATGGCGAAGGAACAGAATCTGTCCCTGAATCCCACCAAGATCTCCGGTGTCTGCGGCAGACTGATGTGCTGCCTGAAAAATGAGGAAGACACCTACGAGGAGCTGAACCGTAAGCTTCCCGGCGTGGGAGACTATGTCCAGACAGCAGACGGACTCCACGGTGAAGTACAGAGCGTCAACGTATTGCGTCAGCTGGTTAAGGTGCTGGTAGAAGTCGGCGATGAGAAGGAACTGAAGGAGTACGAGGCAGATACCTTGCAGTTTAAGAGACACCGTGGTAAAAAGGGCGGTCAGGAACTGTCCAAGGAAGAACAGAAGGAACTCGAGAAGTTAGAGCAGATCGAGGAGAAGGAAGAAGCGGAAGAACGCGCAGAAAAACGCGCTGAGCAGCGCCCGGAGCGTCAGGACCGCAGAGAACAGAGAGCCGACGGCGAGAACCGTAATGACAACAATCGCGGCGGAGAAAACCGCAGACGTGACGGACGCAGAGATGAGAACCGCAGAAATAATAACCGTGACAACCGCGGTGGTGACAACGGCAACAGGAATGAGAACCGCAGGGACAATAACCGCGGCGACAGACGCCGTGAGAATCGTCCCCAGAACCGCCCGGAGCAGGTAAGAGAGAACAGCAATGTCCAGAATGCAGAGCAGTCCGGTACCCAGGGACAGGGTCAGGCGCAGCGGGACAACTCTTTCCGCAGAAGACCGAGACACGGCGGCAGAAGAGACGGCAACAACGGTAACGGAAGAAAACCGGAGAATACGAATGAAGGTTGAACTGAAGGAAAAAGAACGAATCGATGACCTTCAGCGGAACGGTTATCAGATCATACAGAATCCGGAAAAGTTCTGTTTTGGCATGGATGCGGTGCTTCTGACCGGATTTGCCCATGCCAGGGAAAAGGATACGATGCTTGACCTCGGCACCGGCACCGGGATCATCCCGCTTTTAATGGAAGCAAAATACCACTGCACCCACCTTACCGGACTGGAGATCCAGAAGGAGAGCGCAGATATGGCGAGACGCAGTGTGGCGCTGAACGATCTGCAGGACCGCATTGACATCGTGACAGGAGACATCAAGGAAGCAGACCAGATATTCCCGGCTGCTTCCTTTGACTGTATTACCTGTAATCCTCCGTACATGATCGGACAGCATGGTCTGACGAACCCGGAGGAACCGAAAGCGATCGCCAGACACGAAGTGCTCTGCACGCTGGAGGATGTGGTCAGCAGAACGGCAAAGCTGTTAAAGCCCGGTGGACATTTTTACATGGTACATCGCCCTTTTCGGCTGGCGGAGATCATGACCATGCTGGTAAAATACAAGCTGGAACCGAAGCGAATGCAGTTGGTGTATCCGTACATCGACAAGGAGCCCAATATGGTGCTCATCGAGGCGGTGCGAGGAGGTAGATCCCGCATGACCGTGGAGAAGCCACTGATCGTGTACCAGGCGCCGGGAGTGTATATGCCGGAAATATATGATATTTATGGATATTAAAAAGGGAAAGTGATTTGGAGAGGAGGCAGGAGCTCATGCCCGGAACTTTATATTTGTGTGCGACGCCCATTGGCAATCTCGGAGATATGACACCGCGGGTGGTGGAGACCCTGCAGACGGTGGATGTGATCGCAGCGGAGGACACTCGCAACAGTATCAAACTACTGAATCATTTCGACATCCATACGCCCATGACCAGCTACCACGAGTACAATAAAGTAGAAAAAGCGCACCAGCTGGTAGGACAGTTGTTAAACGGACAGAATATTGCGCTGATCACTGACGCCGGAACGCCGGCAATCTCCGATCCCGGTGAAGTACTGGTGCGGATGTGTCAGGAGCAGAACGTTCCCGTAACTTCCCTGCCCGGTCCGGCGGCATGCATTACGGCGCTGACCCTGTCGGGACTCAGTACCAGAAGGTTTTGCTTTGAAGGATTTCTGCCTGCGGATAAAAAGGAAAAGAAAGCGCTCCTGGAGGAACTGAAGACCGAGAGCCGTACCATGATCCTCTACGAAGCGCCCCATCATCTGATCCGGACGCTGGAGGAACTGTATGCGGCACTGGGAGAGCGGCGGATCACGTTGTGCCGCGAACTGACCAAGAAGTTCGAGACTGTATTCCCCACCACTCTGGAAAAGGTGCTGGACTACTACAAGACAGAGGAGCCCCGTGGGGAATATGTCCTGGTAGTAGAAGGGAAGAGCCCGGAAGAGAAACGACAGGAAGAGATCGCATCCTGGGAATCCATGAGCATTGAAGAACATATGGCTTATTACGAAGAACAGGGAATGGACAATAAATCTGCCATGAAGCAGGTGGCAAAAGACAGAGGTGTCGGAAAACGGGAGATCTATCAGCACCTGCACGGCAACTCATGAAACAGTGACAATACCATAATGAAACCGGACCAAAACAGACAAAAGCATATGAGGATAATGTAGGATACATCCATGAAAGGCATATGCGGAGAGAGGCAAAATGACGAATTGTGACGCGTGTGTCAATTATGAATATGACGAAGATTATGAATGCTATTGCTGCATGGTGAATCTGGATGAGGATGAAATGTACCGCTTTTTATCCGGAACCCAGCAGGAATGTCCCTACTTCCGACTGGATGACGAATATGCAGTGGTAAGGCACCAGATGTAAGGGTAAAATTCACGAAAGCTGTGGAAAAATTTCTGCTCAAATGGTAGAGAATGCTGATTGTGAAAGCAAAAATCGAGTAGTATAATACGAAGTTGCGTGCTGAAAAATAGTGCGCAGCTTCTTTTGTTTGTGTGCAATATAATGATGTCTCAGTATCATATCGTATTGCTATAAAACAAAAGAAATGAAATGCTAAAGTTAACAGGTAGGGTGACAATATCATGAAGTATGTAAAGCAATTATCGATTATTTTAGGAATCTCCTTTTTGGCAGAGCTTCTGGAGATCCTGATCCCGCTTCCCATCGCAGCCAGCGTCTATGGTCTGGTGATCATGCTGGTGGGGTTGATCACGAAGCTGATCCCGCTGGAAAAGGTGGAGACCGCGGCGGATTTCCTCGTGGATGCCATGTCCATTATGTTCGTGCCCGCTACCGTGGGAATCATGGCAAGTGTGGATGCTTTAAAAGAGATGCTGCTTCCCATCTGTGTGATCACGGTGGTATCCACGGTACTGATCATGATCGTGACAGGCCGGGTATCCCAGCATATTATCCGGGGGCAGAAAAACAAAGGTGCCGCAGCCATGCAGGCGGCCGGAATCGAAGCTGCCGCAGATGATAAGGAGGACAGATAAATGAATGAAATATTGAGCCAGTCTATCTTTTTCGGCATTGCCATTACACTGGTCACCTACGAAATCGGTCTGTGGATCAAACAGAAGACCGGAAAAGCCATTGCCAATCCCTTACTGATCTCCGTAATCCTGATCGTGGCAGTATTGTTATTGTTCCATATAGATTATGAGACCTATGCAAATGGCGCGCAGTATATCAGCATTTTCCTGACTCCGGCAACGGTCAGTCTGGCAGTGCCGTTGTATCGTCAGCTGGAGTTATTAAAGACATACCCCAAGGCGATTTTCGGCGGAATCATCGCCGGAGTGCTGACTGCCATGGTAAGCATTTTTGCATTAAGCCTGATGTTTGGCCTGAATCATGAGCAGTATGTAACGCTTCTGCCCAAGTCCATCACCACCGCCATCGGTATGGGCATATCTGAAAAAATGGGTGGGATCGTGACCATTACCGTAGTTGTCATCATTGTCACCGGAATCTTAGGTAATATTCTGGCAGAGACGATCTGCCGTCTGTGCAAGATCGAGGATCCCATTGCCAAAGGGCTTGCCATCGGCACCAGCGCCCATGCGCTGGGAACCGCGAAAGCCATGGAACTGGGCGAGATCGAAGGCGCAATGAGCAGCTTGTCCATCGTGGTCTGCGGTATTTTGACTGTGATTTCCGTATCTATTTTTGCTAATTTTATTTAATTTCCACGCCTCTGTGTTCCACGGAAGTAGAGAAAACGATCAGCGTTTTGGTTCGCCCAAAGCGCTGAAGTTCGTTTATGAACTGATCCAGTTCATTTGTACTGTGGAACATTCCTTCCAACAGCATGGAATAATCTCCGGTCACACAATTACATTCAATAACGTTCCGACAACTCTGAATATAAGGATAGAATTCTTTTTTATCGACAGGTGCTACTTCCAGATTAATAAAGGCCCGGATATGGTAGCCGAGCGCCACCTGATCCACTTCTGCATGATACCCCCGGATATAGCCCAGATGCTCCAGATTGCTGATCCTGGCGGAGACGGCAGGGGAAGAGAGAAATACCTCCGCAGCAATCTCTTTTAGCGGTGTACGGGCATTGGTCTGTAATTGCCTTAAAATCTTTCGGTCAATATCATCTATTTCATAAGTTTTCATAAGTAATCCTCCTGAAAAAGAAACGGCATGTGCGATATAACGCACATATTGTAAAATATGATAAAATACAATATTCTTGAGCAAATCCACATTGCACTTAATATTATTAAGGAGAATATATCAAAAACATTCAAAAATCAAGTTTTTTGCAAAAGAAAATAAAATCGCAAAGCATTTTGAAAATTATATTGACGAAAAAAAGTAAAAAGAATATGTTTCACTTGTGTGTTGCAACACTACCAAAAAATTTATGACACAATCGGATAATTTCATCGAAGGAAAGGATTTGGTAGAAAAAATGGCAGAACAGTATGATCCCTATGAAAATGTAGTCAGTGTGATGACAAAAGCTATGGAAGTCGGAAAAATAGACACCAGGATGTTTGAAATCCTGAAGAACCCACAGCGTGAGACGAAGGTCTATCTTCCGGTGGAGATGGATGACGGAAGTGTAAAAGTATTCGAAGGATACAGAATCCAGCATTCCAACATCCGAGGACCTTTCAAAGGCGGAATCCGGTACCATCAGAATTGTACGTTGAATGAGGTAAAGGCTCTGGCTACCTGGATGTCTCTGAAATGCGCAGTGGCAAATATTCCTTATGGCGGTGCCAAGGGAGGAATCAAAGTGGATCCAGCGACGCTTTCACAGGGAGAACTTCGGAGACTGACCAGAAGATATACTTTTGCCATTGCTCCCATCATCGGTGCAGACACGGATATTCCGGCACCGGATGTGAATACCAATGCACAGACCATGGCATGGGTGCTGGATACTTATAGTCAGTTGGCCGGAAAACCCTGCCCCGGTGTAGTAACCGGTAAGCCGGTGGAACTGGGAGGCTCTAAAGGGCGTAATTCCGCCACCGGAAGAGGCGTATATATCAGTACCAAATTACTGATGGAAAAAGAAGGAAAAGATCTGTCAAAGATTACGGTGGCTATTCAGGGAATGGGAAATGTAGGAAGTAATGCTGCAAGGATCTTTTATCATAGAAATATCAAGGTGGTTGCAGTCAGTGATGTCTCAGGAGGCTTATATAGCAAGGAAGGCCTGGACATCGATGAAATTTCAAAGTATCTGGAAGGAAAAGGAAAACTTTTAAAGGATTATGAGGCAGACGGAGTACAGCATATTACCAATACGGAACTTCTTTTATGTGATTGTGATGTGTTGATTCCGGCGGCTCTGGAGAATCAGATTACAGAAGAAGTTGCGGAAAAAGTAAAATGCTCCTATGTAGTGGAGGCAGCCAACGGGCCGACTAGTGCTGCTGGAGATGTGGTACTGGAGCGAAGAGGCATCCCGGTGATTCCGGATATTTTTGCCAACTGCGGTGGTGTCATTGTATCTTATTTTGAGTGGGTACAGAATATACAGGAACTGACCTGGGAGAGAGAGCAGGTCAATGAAATGCTGGAAAAGCTTATGACAAAATCTTTTGGCGAAATCGTAGATATCAAAAAGGAATGTGATTGTACTTACCGCATGGCGGCCTATGTACTGGCACTTCGAAAACTGGTATATGCGGAAGAGATCAAGGGAATTTTCCCTTAAGGAGGAAACTGTTATGGAAGAAAAAATGGTCGTATGTGTGATTGCCGGAAAAAGAGTATCTCAAAGTAATTGCCAGAATTGTCCCATTAAAGATTGTCGGGGAAAAGATAATAAAAAAGAAGTATAGATATCATGGATTCAGTGCATACTAACCTCGCATAGAACAGAAGGAATCAAAAGGAGGTTAACAGCATGAGTGATATTTCAGAATTAGATCTGCAGAATCTGCGCCATCTGATCGGCGGTTTTGACACGACCCACTGCAAAATGCAGGAGTACGCCAAGGAAGCGGAGGACCCGAAGGTAAAACAGTTTTTTGAAAAGGGTGCCCGCAGTGCTATGGAGAACAAACAGCAGCTTATGAAGTTTTTGCAGTAAGGAGGCAGCAGAATGCAGGAAAAGACAATGGTAGCAGATACTCTGGCCGGGATTAACGGAGAACTGACCCGCTATGCGGGAATGATCGCTCAGTCAGAGAACAAAGAATTAAAACAGACACTGAAGCAGTTCCGTACCGCCTGTGAGCAGTCCCAGGAGGAACTGTATCAGATCGCCAGAGAGAAATCTTATTATGTGCCGGCAGAGAAAGCCACTGCGGAAGAAGTGGCACATGTGAGAAGCCTGTTCACACAGGGAACTCTGTAAAAGAATTTGAGAGAATGAACCAGATAAGCCTTTCGGAAAATATATTACCGGAAGGCTTATATTTGTATACCGGGAAGAAATTCCGGATGGAAATGCAGGCATGGTAGGACATGACCGAAGGCGTGATTCGTGTTTTCATAGGACATCCCGCCATCCACATATAATGAAACGAAGGAATGGCAGGCGGTTTGGAAGATGCTTAACTATATCTGGGCAGGAATGATCCTGCTGGGAGTGATCTACGGGGTCTGTAGCGGGCATATGGACGCCCTGACGGGAGGGACAATTGACAGTGCCAGAGAGGCGGTGAGCCTCTGTATCACCATGGCAGGCGTTATGGCACTGTGGATGGGACTCATGGAGATTGCACAGGAATCCGGCATGATTACGAAGATGACAAAGGGGATCCGCCCTTTTTTGAAATTTATGTTCCCGAGACTTCCGGAGGAGCATCCGGCGGGAGAATACATAGCTACGAATCTGATCGCCAATGTTATGGGACTGGGCTGGGCGTGCACCCCGGCGGGACTGAAAGCCATGGAGCAGCTGGCGGAGCTGGAGAAGCAGAGGGGGAAAAAAGTCACGGCAGCCAGCAACGAAATGTGCACCTTCCTGATCCTGAATATCTCGTCCCTGCAGCTGATCCCGGTCAACATGATCGCCTACCGCAGCCAGTACGGCAGTGCCAATCCGGCGGTGATCATTGCCCCGGCACTGGTCGCCACGCTGTTCAGCACGATCATAGCCATTATCTATTGCAAATGGAAGGATCGGTAGAACTATGATGAATGCATTGACACACATGTCAGATATTATGATCCCCATAGTGATCTTCTGGATCGTGGGTTACGGAATGGTCTCAGGGGTGAAAGTATACGAGACATTTTTGAAGGGGGCAAAAGAGGGGCTGCGCATTGTGGTGGAGATCCTTCCGACACTGGTGGGACTGATGATGGCAGTGGGGATCCTTCGGACATCCGGATTTTTTGAACTGTTGGGGAAGCTGATTGGACCGGCGACACAGGCGGTGGGACTTCCGGAGCAGCTGATTCCGTTACTTATCGTAAAAATGTTCTCTTCCTCCGCGGCTACCGGGTTGGTGCTGGATATTTTCAAGACCTGCGGTCCCGACTCCTACGCCGGGATGCTGACATCGATTCTCATGAGCTGTACCGAGACTATTTTTTATACCATGAGCGTGTATTTTCTGGCGGCAAAGGTAACAAAAACCCGCTATACGCTGCCAGGAGCACTGCTGGCAACGTTAGCGGGAACGGTGGCAAGTATTTTCCTCACGGGAAAAATGTAATTAAATCAACTGTAAGCTTCGTAAAATGAACAGGAATACCGTCAGGGTGATCGAACTTAAAAATGTTGTGGCTACGACGACACTGGAAGTCAAAGTTCCCTCGTGGTTCATGTTTTTTGCCATGATGTAGCAACTTACGGTGGTGGGGGAGCCCAGCATAATGAGTATCGCCACCAGCTTCTCTCCGGTGAAGCCGAAATGTACCGCAAGCGGCAGGAACAGCGCAGGCCATACCACCAGTTTTAACACGGTTGCCACTCCGGTGGGAGCTAAAAGCTTTAACGCTTTTCTTCCCTCGAATCCGGCACCGAGACCGATCAGGGCCAGAGGGGTTGCCAGTACGGCAACATTGCTGATGGTCTTGGAAATGATCACGGGATAGCTGATCCGGCAGGCGCTGGACAGCATTCCCAGGGCGATACTGATAATGATCGGGTTCGTGATGATTCCTTTTAAGGATTTTAACAAGGATTCCTTATCGAAGCCCTTGGCATCCGGTCCGGTGAAGGACAGGATCAGCACGGCAGCGATATTATAGAGGGGAACGGTACCTACGATCATCAGGGGAGCCATGCCGGAAGTTCCGTAGATATTCTGGATAAAGGCGATACCCAGGACAGCGGCACTACTGCGGTAGCTCGCCTGAACCAGCTCTCCCAGGCGGGATTTGTTCTTATAAAAAATACCTGCCACGACCCAGGTGATAACGATACAGAACAGGGTTACGAAGAAGCAGAACAGCACGTAACCGGTATCCCATACGCTGTAAAAATCCGCAGTGGACATGTCCTTGAACAGAAGTACGGGTAAGGTGATTTTATAATTGAATGAATTCAGGGTTTTAACAAAAGAGTCGTTGGTAACATGCAGCTGTTGTAAAACATAACCGATCACCATGACCAGGAATACGGGGATTGTTGCATTAAGACTGAATAATAGTTGTTCCATGAAAATTGATGCCTTTCTGTGGTAGGAAGCTAAATATGGGAAACGAAAAGCCCCTCTCCTTTTGCAAGTATAGAAAAGGAGGGGGGCTTTGTCAAGTTACGGTCTTGTGATGTTTTATTTTACAGCGCTGATCTTGTAAATGAATTTCACGCTGCTGTCCATTCCGTCGTTGGAGCCGGTGAAGGAATTGTAATTCTCGGATACGGAAGCGGTGGCTTTCATACGGTCGATTACTTCCTGGAGCTCATCGGTATCTAACTCGGTCAGCTTGCTGATGCCTTCGTCGTTGAATTGGACGATACCGTCTTTTAATTCTTTGGCACCGTCTCTAAGCTGGCGGATACCGTCTACCAGAGCATCACTGCCATCGGAGAGGGTGTTCACACCGTTTGCCAGAGTGCCGGCACCGCTTGCCAGATCCTTACTGCCGTCCATCAGAGTGGTAGCACCGGTGAAGAGATCGTCACTTCCGGAGACCAGTTTGGCAGCACCGTCAGCCACCTGAGTGGTTCCGGCAGCCAGTTTAGTGGCACCTGCATTTGCAGAAGCTACGCCGGCGGTGTATGCAAGTAAACCCTGGTAGAAAGTGTTATAACTGTCAAGGGAAGTTTTTGCAGCGGTTAAGGTAGGAACAGCGGAAGCAAAAGTGCTCATATATTCTTGTGTGGCTGCATCAATTTTAGCTACGGCTTCTGCATAAGGATTCGTTGCCTGCACGACAGGAACTGTAGGAGTACTTTCGGTAACGGGAGCAGTCTCTGTCGCCGGTTCTGTTACAGCGTCTGTTGTAGTGGAGGCATCTCCGCCGGATACGGAAGCGGTGTCAACTGCGGTGTCGGTAGTATCTTCAGCAGGAACATCTGCAGGTTCTGTCGGCTGAGAAGCAGTGGAAGCAGTATCAGCGGAGAAATTCTTCATGTACTGATATTTTTCTTCTGTCAAACCGTTTGCTGCAAGGACGAGGGCACGGGTAGCGGTTTCATTGGTGGAAAGATAAGTCAGTTTCTGAATTGCTGCGGTCATTTCCTCAGCGTAATTTTCTTTGGTCAGAGAATTCATAAGGCCCTGATTTACCAGCAATTTTACACCGTCGCTGCTGTTTACGGTAGCAATCAGCGTATCAAATACTTGTGCAGCCCCGGCATTCAGAGTGGCATTATTGGAAGAAAGCTGCGTCAGACCATTGTTCAGTTCTGCTGCGCCGGACTGCAGAGATTTTGCACCGGACTGCAGAGATTCGGAACCACTCTTGATGGCACCGATGCCGTCTCTCAAGGTGACAGTACCGTCAGCTAATTTGTAAGCACCATCCCGCAGATCTACGGATCCGTCAGACAGCTCTTTCACACCGTCGATCAGATCACCGGATTTATCATAGAGCTCTGAGACACCGTCATAGAGCTCGGAAGAGCCGTCCATCAGCTGCAAAGTAGCATCATCCAGATCGTTCATGGCATCCTTCAGATCATCGAGGTCATCCATGTCACTCAAATCCAGTCTGGAGAAGATGGAGTTGGTAGCGATACAATAACTTTCATTCATAGTGAAAGACTCTGTATCCGCCTCGATCTCCAGATAGTCATCAAAGTCATCTTCCATATCCAGGTTGGTTCCCAGTCCGGGGAAGACAATACCGGTGACAACACTGTGGCTGCCGTCGTTGATGACTTTTCCGGAAGATACCTGAATATTACTGAAGACATCATTGTCCAGGATCATGCCGGTCATTACGGCGAAAGGAACGTAGATTTTTTCTTCCTGTCCGGCAATTTCGCGGGTCTCATACACTTCGTTGGTGTAGTCGTAGCGGATCGTTACGTGACCGCTTTTGCCTACGAGGTCTGCGGGAGCGATCTCATTGCCGTCCAGCAGATAAGTAATTTTCACAGAGATGGGAGCATCTTTGTCGGGAGTGCTCTGGGTGTAGGAATCTTTATCTCCCTGATTCTTCTGCCAGTCGCTGACATAGATCTTCTGCTGGGTACCGTCCGCATCCAGAATCACATATACAGTCTCATCGATAGAAGCAGCGGTGGTATCTTCGGATTTCCAGATGTCGCTTACGGCATCCTGAATCTGCTCTTTGATCTCGGTCTCTTTTTTCTCAGAAGTTTTGGCGTATACGGAGACTCCGGTGACGCTTAAAGCGACTACGCCGGCGAGGCACAGGGCACCGGTTCTCCAGAGTTGTTTTTTCATATTTATCATAATCTTATACCGTCCTTTCTTTCCAGGTATTAGAAGTTTCTGCTGATTTTTCCTTGTTCTTAAAACCGATGCTGGTGGCGCAGATCACTTTGTCAAACAGCATGAACATGGCAGGTAGGAACAGGATAACAGCGAACATACTTACAATAGCGCCTCTTGCCATCAGGTCGCAGAGGGAACTGATGATGTCCACGTCGGAATACAGGGCAACACCGAAAGTAGCGGAGAACAATCCCATGGCGCTGACAATAATGGAAGGAATGGATACCTTCAGGGCATTGGTGACAGCGTCCCGTTTGTCCCGGCCCTCGTACCGCTCCTGTTTGTATCTGGTGGTCATCAGAATCGCGTAATCAACGGTGGCGCCCAGCTGGATCGTACTGATACAGATGGGTGCGATGAAAGGAAGTGACGTTCCTGTCAGGTGCGCCAGACCTAAGTTGATGAAAATGGACAGTTCGATAACTGCTACCAGAATCAGCGGCAGGGTGATACTTTTCTCTACCAGAGCAATGATCACGAAGATCGCTACGATGGAGACGGCATTTACGACTTTGAAGTCCTCGTCGGTAGTCTCAATCAGATCCTTGGTACAGGGAGCTTCACCGATGAGCATGCCCTTGGAATCGTATTTTTTCAAAATAGTATTCAATTCATTGATCTGTGCATTAACCTCATCGGTAGCGGTCTTGTATTCGGAGTTGACTAAGAGCAGTTCCCAGTCATCACTCTTTAATACTTCTTTGACGGATTCCGGAAGCATTTCCTCCGGTACCAGAGGGCCTACGACAGATTCCAGTCCCAGGGCATATTTGACACCCTCGACATTTTCCATCTCATGAATCATGGCACGTACGTCAGTGTCGGAGACATCGGTACTTACCAGTACCATGTGAGTGGCACCTACGCCGAAATCTTCCTGCAGCTTGCTGTTGGCTACCACATATGCCATATCTTCGGGAAGTGTCTCACCGAGATCGTAATATACCTCATTATTGGTTGCTTTATAAGAGAAATAAGAAGGAAGTATCAGCACAAGGAACAGGATCAGGAATACCGGGAACACTTTTGTGATACCGGAAGCAACCTTTCCCATATCCGGCAGGAGGGATTTGTGGCTGGTCTTCTGTAATACTTTATCTAACACCAGAATCATGGAAGGAAGCGTTGTGACACAGCCGATGACACCTAAGATGACACCCTTTGCCATAACGATACCAAGATCCAGTCCTAAGGTATAGCTCATGAAGCACAGGGCAATGAAGCCTGCCACGGTAGTAATGGAGCTTCCTATTACAGAGGTCAGGGTATTGTTGATTGCCACTGCCATGGCTTCTTTATTATCCTCATACATGGTCTTCTGCTCTTCGTAGCTGTGCCAGAGGAAGATGGAGTAGTCCATGGTGACGGCCAGCTGCAAGACTGCGGACAGTGCTTTGGTCAGGTAGGAGATCTCTCCGAGGAAATAGTTCGTACCCATATTTAAAAGGATCGCCATACCGATACTTAACAGAAAGACAAACGGTGTGATCCAGTTGTCCATGAAGATCATCATGGCAACACACGCCAGCGCTACAGCAATACCTACATAGATCGGTTCCTCTTTTTCACACAGGTCCTTCAGGTCGGTGACCATGGCGGACATACCGGATACAAAACACTGTTTTCCGGCGATGTTACGGATCTCGGAGATAGCTTCCATGGTATCATCGGAGGAGGTGGAAGTATCGAAGAAGATGGCTAACATTGTGCTGTCGCCGGAGTTGAAGGCATCATACAGTTTGGAAGGAAGCATTTCCATGGGAACGGACACATCTGCAAAATCGTCATACCACAGAACGGTATCCACATGGTCTACATGGGAGATATCCTCCCGGAGAGAAGAGACATCCTCCGGATCCATGCCTTCGATAATTACGAAGGAAAAAGCTCCTTTTCCGAATTCATCCATCAGAATATCCTGACCTACGACCGTGTCGATATCACCGGGCAGATAAGTCAGCATATCGTAATTGATCCGCGTCATGACCATTCCGATCAGAGAGGGGATCAGTAATGCGATTGCCAGTATTAATATGGGAATACGGCATTTCACAACCCATTTTCCAAATTTCATAAACAGGGCTCCTTTCGTCGTTGATTCTTATTCACTTGGTATTTTATGCAGGGCTCCATGCCTTGAAAACAGACAAAAAAGAGCAATGCACAAAAACTGCGCATTGCCTGAAAATAATCCAAAATATGTGCAAACCGTGGTAAATGCCCAAATTACCTGGCGACATGGGTCAGAGTCATCTCGATATTCCCTTGGAAGATCTCGCCCACACGACGGATCAGCGCTTCCGGATCCTTCTTCATTCCGGTGTTCAGCCAGTCTAAGATCATACCCACCAGGGCAAATTTGTAGAAATCCACCACCATTTTCTGGTCGGCGGGAAATATCTTTTTGTGTACGGCATGCTCCACCTGCTCCGTGACCCTGGCGACATACAGCCGCATGACCTCTCCGGCGATACTGTAGAGATACCGTTCCACCCGCTCCCGGCTGACGGAATTATAAATATGATAGACCAGACGCTTGTTCTCCAGAGCAAAATGGGCACCGGAGATAAAGCCCTCCTCCCAGGAGTCCACATCCTTGTGCTCTGACAGAACCCGTTCCACCTCCGCGTTCAGAATGTGTTCCAACAGGGCGGTGATGTCCTGAAAATGATAGTAAAAAGTGTTGCGGCTGATACCGCAGTCATCCACGATGTCTTTTATAGTAATCTTATCTAATGGCCGCTCGTTCAGCAGCCGGATAAAGGATTCTTCGATAGCCTTGCTTGTAAACTGTGTCATGGGTTCCTCCAACCTGATGATCCGTACACTTCATCTTAGCATAAAACCGTTAATTTGTCATTAACAGCAGGTCTTCCAGAGAGGAAAAATCAGAAATTCCCGCTTCTAAATAAAAAGTGTGGAACTTTTTGTCGGAATAGGTGTCGTTCCAGTGTTTTTTTGCGGTATCCCGTAATTTCAAAATCTCCAGATAGCCTACATAATATTTTGGATAATTGCAGGGCTCCTCCGCAATATAAGTGTAGATCGCTTTGCAGGCATCAGGGGAATCAATGCCAAACTTCCCAAGGAACATGGCGGTCTGATCGTATCCGGCACCTTCCCCGTGAATCAGAAGGTCCAACAGAGTATACATGCACAGCTGGAGGCTCCGGGTGTGTTTTTCCAGGAGGGCAGCCTGGGCGGCATCCGGCTGTTCGGACTGCTCCAGCAGATCCACCGCATAATCATAGGAAATAAATTCCACATACAACGCCCAGCCTTCCAGATATCCGCCGTACCAGACAAGCGTTCTCGCAGGATCAGTGTTTTTATCTAAAAAGGAACGGTTGCTGTACACAGTCTGATAGAGATGCCCGGGAAAACCTTCGTGTGCCAGGGTGGTATAGAGTTCCAAGCCCTGAGGAGAGTTGCGGCGGTTTATATAGATGACATTGTTGTCGGAATCTCCCAGGGGAGTCGTCAGGTAAAAGGCAGGAGCACTGTGGGGCTCCAAACTGGGGACGACATCCTTGACTGTAAAGGAGGGGGTGGGGTTACTGACAGGAAAGTCATTTATCATGCGTGACTGTAGATCGGAAAGCATTTCTTCCGGCTCCGTGAGGGGAAAATCTTCCGTGATCCCTTCAGAAAGCATGGAAATCAGAGAAGGGGACTGCTTTGTCAGACTGCGGATGGCAGACTGCTCCTCCTGAAACTGCGCCAGAAGCATCTGCACCAGTTCTCTTTCCGAGCGGGAGGAGCCGGTCTCGGCGAACAGCAGGTGGTGATAGTAGGTCTTCCCGTCCGGCAGCAGGGCGAGACCTTTCGGCAGGGTGTCGGAAGCTTCCAGAGCAAGCAGCCCTTGGGACAGTGTGGCATAGGCAGGCTGCACCACGGTGGTAAGCAGCCGGTCGTTTTCTTCGATTAAGGAGGCAGTTTCTTTGGGGGTGAGCAGGTTCTGCAGCTGCAGTGTAAGCACCCGGTCTTCAAAGGTGGTCTGTAAGAAATGTGTTCCCTGTGTCAGCTCTTTTGTGGTGACGATAGTGTCACATTGCTTTCGGACTTTTTTCAGGGAAACATCAGGCATGAGGAACCCTGCGGCAGCTTTTTCCTGCTCATAGAGGAGCAGGGAGGCAAAATAATCGTCCACCTGGTCTAAGAGCGCCAGGTAGTCTGTCACATCCCGCTTTGTGCGGAAGGTGTATTCTGCCAGCAGGACGGGGAGCTGGGACTGTATTCCCGAGGATGGGGACAGCGGTTCATTGTAATAGGGGAACTGCGCCAGCGCCAGGTCATTTTCCAGGGAACGTTTTAGGAGCGTATAGGTGAAAGCTTTTTCCGGGGAGAGTCTGTCGTAAGCAATACAACTTAGTTGTCTCAGAAGCGTGGAACAGCGTTCCCTGCCGGCTTCCGATTGATCGGAGATATAGACAGGCAGGACAGGTTTGTAATCCGTGATTCCGAAGGCAGCAGGATCCGCAATGGTGTAGTGCATGTTCAGGGTGCTGGCAGTCATTTCCTCCCGGAAGAGCCGGGAGGTGAATTGCTCAAAGCGCCTGTCTGCGGAGGAAAAGTGGGACAAAAGGCTCATAGCACCGGTGAGGGCGCAGAGAAGACCGATACATACAAGTAGCTGGGGGAAGGAGAGGGAAGGACGTTTACGCACGATGATTACCTGATGACAGAGAGTGTTGGTAAAAGTATATGTGAACAGCACAGTGGATAGACTTATATAGTTGTACACTGTACAACTATATATAAATGTATCTAAAATAGCCAAAAGCTGTATTGACTTTGTACGGTGGTCTGATTATACTGAAAGTGATTATGGAGACAAAATATCAAAACCTGATTAACTACATACAGAAGCAGATTACGGACGGACAACTGGGTCCCGGGGAGAAGGTTCCTTCGGAAAACCAGCTTGCGGAGCGGTTCCACATCAGCAGACAGACGGTGCGTAAGGCCATCGGTACTCTGGAGGAGGACGGACTGGTGCAGAGGATCCGGGGAAGCGGTACCTATGTCAGCTTCGACCGCCGGAAGAATCTGGAGCAGCGCAACAGCATCGCCGTGGTGACCACCTACGTGGACAGCTATATTTTCCCGAAGATCCTGCAGGGCATGCATAATACGTTATTTGAGAGCGGCTTCTCCGTGCAGATCTATTTTACGAACAATACGGTGGATCGGGAGAAAAGCATTTTAAAGGATCTGTTAAAACGGGACGATGTGGCAGGCGTGATCGTGGAGGGCACGAAGAGTGGGCTGCCGAATCCGAACCTGGATCTGTACCGCCACCTGATGGCGAGGAAGATACCGCTTTTATTTTTCAATACCTATTATCCGGAGCTGGAAGCGCCCCATGTATCCCTCAACGATGCGGATACGGCATATAAGGCGGTGCGCTATCTGATCGATAAGGGACATAAGAAGATCGGGGCGATCCTGAAGCTGGACGACGGTCAGGGCAGGCAGCGGTATCTGGGCTATCTGCGTGCCATGGAGGAAGCGGGGCTTACGGTGACGGATTCCCGGATGGTGTGGATCGACACGGACGAGTCCAAGCAGCTGGGTTATTGTCGGGATCGCATTTTGAACCGGGTGGAGGAATGCACCGCACTTCTGGCATACAATGACCAGATCGCTTTCCAGCTGATCCGGATGTTAACAGATCGGAAGATCCGGGTGCCGGAGGACGTGTCGGTGATCAGCATCGACGATTCGGATCTGGCGAGACACAGTGAGGTGCCTATCACTTCCCTGCCCCATCCCAAGGAAAATCTCGGGAAAAAGGCGGCGGAGACCCTGTTACAGATGATCGTAGGCAAAAAAAAGGATCTGACCTATGAATTCGATACCCGGGTGGTGGAGAGAGAATCTGTGGCAGAACGAGACGAAAACGGAAATAAAAATATGCGATAAATATAAAGAAGTGAAAAAAGCGAAAAAGGAGAGAACACAATGAGCGAAGCAGCAAAAGAAGCAATCAAGGCAGGAAAAACAGCCCTCGGTATTGAATTCGGCTCCACCAGAATCAAGGCGGTACTGGTAGATGAAAGCCATGCCTCCATCGCTATGGGAACCTACGACTGGGAGAATCGACTGGAAAACAATATCTGGACCTACAGCCTGGAAGACATCTGGAAAGGTTTACAGGGCTGTTACAAGAGCCTGACCGAGGATGTGGAGACAAAATACGGCGAGAAGCTGACCACACTGGGAGCACTTGGATTCAGCGGCATGATGCACGGCTATATGCCTTTTAATGCAGAAGGCGAACTCCTGGTACCTTTCCGTACCTGGAGAAATACGATGACGGAAGAAGCCTGCAAAAAGCTGATTCCGGTATTTAATTTTAACATCCCCCAGAGATGGAGCATTGCCCATCTGTATCAGGCAATCTTAAGCAGCGAAGAACATGTGAAGGATATCGCATTTTTCACCACACTGGCAGGCTACATTCACTGGAAATTGTCCGGCGAAAAAGTACTGGGCATCGGTGAGGCAGCAGGTATGTTCCCCATTGATTCCACCATTATGGACTTCGATCAGAAGATGCTGGATCAGTTCGACGGTCTGCACAACTTTGACTGGAAGATCCGCGATATTCTGCCCAAGGTGCTGGTAGCCGGAGAACCTGCCGGCGTCCTGACCGCAGAGGGTGCAAAATTACTGGATCCCACCGGAACCTTACAGCCCGGTGCCCCCATGTGTCCTCCCGAGGGTGATGCGGGAACCGGAATGGTAGCTACCAACAGCGTGGCTGTCCGCACCGGTAATGTCTCCGCCGGAACCTCTATTTTCGCTATGGTCGTACTGGAAAAGACTATGGAAAAAGTACACGAAGAGATCGATATGGTCACCACCCCCGACGGTATGCCCGTGGCAATGGTACACTGTAACAACTGTACCTCCGATCTGAATGCCTGGGTTAACCTCTTAGGCGAGTGTGCGGAGAGCTTTGGCGTGAAAGTAGATAAGAACGAGCTGTACGGTGTGCTGTATCGCAAGGCACTGGAAGGTGCTGCGGATTGTGGCGGTGTAACGGCATACAACTATTTTTCCGGAGAACCCATCACCGGACTGGACGCAGGCCGTCCTATGGTAGTAAGAACTCCCGATGCGGACTTCTCACTGGCGAACTTTATGCGCTCCCACCTGTACAGCGCAGTTGCTACGTTGAAGATCGGTATGGATATTCTGTTAAAAGAGGAGCATGTGGCTGTGGATTCCCTGATGGGGCATGGCGGCTTCTTCAAGACTCCCGTGGTGGGACAGCGTGTTATGGCTGCAGGCATGAACGCACCGATCACCGTTATGGATACGGCAAGCGAAGGCGGTGCCTGGGGTATTGCCATTCTGGCAGCTTTCATGAAGGAGAAAAAAGACGGCGAGACCCTTTCTTCCTATTTGAATGACAAGATTTTCGCAGGACAGACCGGAACCACTCTGAATCCGGATCCTGAGGATGTGAAGGGATTCGATGCTTTCCTGGAAGAGTATAAAAAGCTTCTTCCCGCAGAAAAGGCAGCCGTTGCCGCAAAATAATTTTTTCAGATGCAATATGTGCTTGCAGGATATAGAAAGGAATGAGGTTTAATATATGTTAGAAGAATTAAAACAGAAAGTATATGAAGCAAATATGGATCTGCCCCGGTACGGCCTGGTGACCTTTACCTGGGGAAATGTCAGCGCCATCGACAGAGAGAGCGGTCTGTTCGTCATCAAACCCAGCGGAGTGGATTATGACAAGCTGACACCGGAGATGATGGTAGTCATGGACCTGAACGGCAATAAGGTAGAGGGAAACTTAAATCCCTCTTCCGATACCGCTACTCATCTGGAGCTGTACAAGGCATTCCCGGAGATCGGCGGCATCGTACATACTCATTCTTCCTATGCTACCAGCTGGGCACAGGCGGGAAGAGATATTCCCTGCTACGGAACCACCCATGCGGATTACATCTACGGACCGGTGCCATGTGTGCGCTGCCTGACAAAGGAAGAGATCGAGGACGCTTACGAGGAAAATACCGGACACCTGATCGTCAACGAATTCAAGCGACTGGGCAAGGATCCCAAGGCTGTGCCCGCTGTTTTGTGCAAAAATCACGGACCTTTTGCCTGGGGTAAGGATGCCAAGGAGGCTGTTCATAATGCCGTCGTACTGGAAGAAGTAGCAAAAATGGCATACCGCGCCGAGACCATCAATCCCAGGATCCAGCCGGCACCCCAGGAATTGCAGGATAAGCATTATCTTCGTAAGCATGGTAAAAATGCTTACTACGGTCAGACCGTACAAATCTAAGACCGCAATATTTTACGATAGAAGAGCAATTCTTTTACTAGACTAGCATCGGGAAGTATGCTAGTATAACAACGTAAATCGCAACAGACAAGCCAATATGGCGGAATGGAGGAGACAATGAAGAATTTAGAACTGCAAAAGCGTGCCAACGATGTCCGTAAGGGCATTGTGACCGCAGTTCATGGTGCGAAAGCAGGACATCCCGGCGGATCCCTGTCAGCCGCAGATATTTTTACATTTTTATATTTCGAGGAGATGAATATTGATCCGAAGGACCCCGATATGAAGGAACGCGACAGATTCGTGCTGTCCAAGGGTCATACAGCTCCCGGACTCTATTCCGCACTGGCTCACAGAGGATATTTCCCGGTAGAGGATCTGCCTACCCTGCGTCATTTAGGTTCCTATCTGCAGGGTCATCCCTGCATTCATATCCCCGGCGTGGACATGTCTTCCGGATCTTTGGGACAGGGAATTTCCGCAGCAGTAGGTATGGCACTGGGTGCTAAGCTGGACAACCGTGATTTCCGTGTATACACACTGTTAGGTGACGGTGAGATCGAGGAAGGTCAGGTATGGGAGGCAGCTATGTTCGCAGGCTTCCGCAAGCTGGACAACCTCTGCGTTATGGTAGATAACAATAACTTACAGATCGACGGACCTATCGATCAGGTATGTTCTCCTTATCCTATTGATAAGAAGTTCGAGGCATTCAATTTCCATGTGATCAATGCCGATGCCCATGATTTTGATGCGATCCGTGCAGCATTCAAGGAAGCAAGAGAGACCAAGGGCATGCCCACCTGTATCGTATTCCACAGCCTGAAGGGTAAGGGCGTCTCCTTCATGGAGAACAATGTGGACTGGCACGGCAAGGCTCCCAATGATGAGGAGTATGCAGTGGCAATGGCAGACCTTGATAAGATCGAAAAAGAATTAGAGAAAGCAGGTGAGCAGTAATGGCAGAGAATACCGTGAAAAAGATCGCAACCAGAGAAAGCTATGGTAACTCCCTGAAGGAGCTGGCAGAAGAATTCCCCAATCTGGTAGTATTGGATGCTGACCTGGCAGCCGCTACCAAGACCGGAATTTTCCGTAAGGCATATCCCGATCGTCACATCGACTGCGGTATCGCAGAGTCCAACATGATGGGTGTGGCAGCAGGACTGTCTCTGGTAGGCAAGATTCCTTTCGTAAGCTCTTTTGCAATGTTCGCAGCAGGACGTGCTTTTGAACAGGTACGTAACTCCATCGGTTACCCTCATCTGAATGTGAAGATCGGTGCAACTCATGCAGGTATCACCGTAGGTGAGGACGGCGCCACCCATCAGTGTAACGAGGATATCGCTCTGATGCGTACTATCCCCGGCATGGTAGTAATGTGCCCTTCCGATGATGTGGAAGCAAGAGCCGCTGTTCGTGCCGCTCTGGAATATGAAGGACCTGTATACATCCGTTTCGGACGTGCCGCAGTGCCCGTGATCAACGATCATCCCGGTTATCATTTCGAGATCGGTAAGGGAACCGTAGTCCGTGAGGGTAAGGATGTCACTATCGTAGCCACCGGTATCTGTGTAGATTCCGCCCTGGGCGCAGCGAAGATGCTGGAAGAGGAAGGCATCAGTGCAGAGGTTGTAAATATCTGTACCATCAAGCCTCTGGACGAGGAGATCATTATTAACAGTGCGAAGAAAACCGGCAAGGTAGTCACTGTGGAAGAGCATTCCGTCATCGGCGGACTGGGAAGTGCTGTCTGCGACTGCCTGTGCGCACACTATCCCGTACCTGTGAAGAAGGTCGGCATGCAGGATGTCTTCGGTGAGTCCGGTTCCGCTGCTGCTCTGGTAGAGAAGTATGGTCTGGATGCCAAGGGCGTTTACAAGTCTGTAAAAGAGTTCCTGTAAGGAATAAATAATATCAAGGAGAAGCTGTCAGTTATGTGAAAACAGAGACTGGCGGCTTCTTTTGCGTCATGGTATCTTTAGAGAAGAATGAATACAGATAACAGAAGGGAAGGGTATACTGTGAAATACGCGATTATCGGAGCCGGAGGAACCGGTGGAATCTTAGGATTTTATATGACAAAAGCAGGCAAAGACGTTACTCTGATCGCTAGAGGCAGACATCTGGCAGCCATGCAGGAAAAGGGACTTGCTGTGGAGAAAATGTGGGACGGTACCACCGAGACCATCCCGGTAAAAGCTACGGATATGGAGCATTATGACGAGCAGCCGGATGTGGTACTGGTCTGCGTGAAAGGATATTCCCTGGAGGATACCATTCCTTTTATTCAAAAAGTGGCGAAGCCCTCCACCATTGTGATCCCGGTGCTGAATATCTACGGAACCGGTGCGAAGATGCAGGAAAAGCTGCCGGAACTGTTGGTGACGGATGGCTGCATCTACGTCTCCGCCAATATTAAGGAGCCGGGAGTGCTGATCCAGCACGGTAAGATTCTGCGTGTGGTATATGGAGTCCGGGAAAAAGAAGCCTATGATTCCCGCTTAGAAGAGATTAAGAAGGATTTTGATGCCAGCGGAATCGATGGGGTACTGTCCGAGAATATCCGCAAAGATGCGTTGGAAAAGTTTTCTTACGTATCTCCCATCGGTGTAGCGGGACTTTACTATCATGCCACCGCAGCGGATTTTCAGAGAGAAGGTGAGCAGCGGGAAGCCTTCAAGACCATGATCCGCGAGATCGCCGCACTGGCAGAAGCCATGGGTGTTCGCTTTGAGAGAGATATGGTGGAAGTCAACCTGAAGATTCTGTCCACCCTGGCACCGGAAGCCACCACCTCCATGCAGAGAGATGTTATGGATGGGAAAAATTCTGAGATCGACGGACTCGTGTACGAAGTCGTCCGTATGGGCGAGAGATACCATGTGCCCGTGCCCATGTATGCGAAAGTAGCGGAGAGACTCCGCGATGCGGCGAACGCCGCGATATGAAATAAGATTGGAAGCGTCTTTTGCTGACAATCTTATGAATAGCGTGGCTCATTGCGCAGGACACCATAATCCCCACGAACGCCCACGGCGAACGGAATGTCACGCCTTGATGTCGCGTCTCCGGGTGTGAATTTTCTACGAAAAGTGAATAAGTTTTTCTCATCATGACGGGGCCGCCTACACGCGCCATCCATGGCGCGGATCGGCTGACGCGGACATCGTGTCCGCTTTCCCCCTGTCTATCAGCACTTTTCAAGAAAATATCAACACCCTCCGACAGACATCGCGGCGTGACATTCCGTCCACTGTGGGCGTTCTGTGTTTTGAAAAGCTTTCAAAAAACCAGCAGCCCGCAGTTGGGACTACTGACTTTTGAAAAAAGCCTTTATATAGTCAAAATAGTAAAAAATAAGCTTCTCAGAAAGCGCTTTTTTACGTAATAGATCTTTTTATACATTTATAGTAAAAATAATTTGTTTCTAAGACGGAAATTTTACTTTTACCAGCTCTTTCGCATGTTTTAGTAGAATTAAGAGTAAGTGTGGTTGATCGACGAGTCAAGTCCAAATTTGTGTGTAAAGAGGCAAGCCTTTTGCTTTTGTATTAAAATCGCTATTTTTTGCAAAAAAATACAAAAACAAGGGATTTGGATGCTTTGGAAGTAACGATTTTCGTAAAATGAGAAAATCAAGCTATTTTAATACAAAATATCTTGATTTTAAGAATTATTTGTATAAAATACGGCATTATTACGTCATTTACACAAAAGTAATCAACAGGACTTCTCTAAAATCTTTTAGGGAAGCAGTAACCCAGCAGAAAAGGACTGCTCCCCCGGGCGTAGATGCGGCGGAGACTGTGAGATTTTCTTGGAAAGTGGTTGAGCCGCAGGGGCAACGCGAACACGATGTTCGCGTTAGCCGATAAGTGCCATGGATGGCAACGTAAAGGCGGCCCCGTCATGAAGAGAAGCACTTGGCCACTTTCCTTTAGAAAATCCACAGTTGTAGCTAGCATCCGAGTCTGGGGCGGGCAGTCCTTTCTGCGTGGATTTTAAAGCAACTATTCATTTAACTCTCAATTTAAAACAACGTCTGTTGCGCATATCTCTCAGGAAATTCATGCAGGTAAGCAAAGCATTCCTTCGGAGAGCATAGAATACCATTAGCTGCACAGGTATTTTGGATCAACGCCATGAGTTCTTTCGCGTGGGGACTGGGAAAATCGTAGGCATTTCCGTAGGTTTGGACATATTTTTGCCGGATGCCGGGGAAATCACGATCCAGCGCCTGATAGAAATATTCCCGGTCACCTTCCCGGAGCGTAACTCCTACGTCGAACAGCAGGATCCTCTTTACATCTGCCCGACAGTTTTTGCTTTTTGATGAATGGATTGCAGAAGATCCAGATCCCGAAGGATCAGATCGGATTTTGTGAGTACCGTGACACCATATTCATATCGATCAGTTCCAGACACATTCTGGTCAGTTGCAGCTCTTTTTCAGCAGGAAGATAAGGATCACACATGGCGCCTGTACCAATCATACACTTGTGCCGCTTTGAACGTAATGCCTGTTCCAGCAGTTCAGGTGCATTCTCCTTCACTTCGATGTCTTCAAAGGCATGCGTAAAACCGTAACATGTGCTGCGACTGTCACAATAAATGCAACCGTGGGAACATCCGCGATAAATATTCATCCCATTATTTTGAGATAAAATGCTCTTGGCTTTTACAAAATGCATAATAGATAGCTCCCTTTCCATAATAGTAACGATGCCATCATGGTAACATACGTGGAATGGGAAAACAATGAATAGAATAAGCAAAACAAAGAGCCCCCACCCATCAAAGACTGAGGGGCAGGGGGTGGAAGTAAAGAGGAAAGTTATTTTACGGTAGCTGTTACTTTACCGGAATCAGAACTTGTTTCCTTTTCCGTGCTGTCATGTCTTCCCCATCCGGTAAGAATAGC
>CAVGMD010000020.1:0-35607 GCA_963630275.1 Bacteroidaceae bacterium
AACGAAAAAGCAGTATTGAGACTTTTCACTAACTGCCCTTTCGTTTGCATCAATTCAGCCCTTACTGGGATAGAGGACGTCAAACCAACTATGCGCAAAAGACAAGTTTAACGAATAGTTCGTACTATTTTTAGCAGATTTCCGCGGAATCCAGCAATATGGTAAAGGGACCGTCATTTAGCAGGGATACTTTCATATCAGCGCCAAAGATTCCTTTTTCCACTTTGGGAATGTCTTCCCGGCACCTGTCTATGATATATTCGTACAGTTCATTCGCCATATCCGGTTTACCCGCATTGATGAAGGAAGGACGATTGCCTTTTCTGCAGTCGGCGTACAATGTAAATTGTGATACTAGCAACAATTCACCGTCCACGGCATGCAGATCTAAATTGGTCTTGCCCTGGGCATCTTCAAAGATCCGAAGCCCTAAAAGCTTCTTTATCATTTTATCGGCAATTTCCCTGGTATCTGTTTCAGCCACACCAATCAGCACCAGGAATCCTTTCCCGATGCTGCCGGTTACCTCACCGTCTACATTTACCTCTGCATGCTGTACCCGCTGTATTACAAATCGCATTTGTCTACTTATCTCCTATGTTTTTCTCTTCTTGATCTTTTTTAATCTGTTCAGAATCAGCTTGATCTTTGACTTCATGATCCCTTTGCAGCCTGGAATCCAGCTGATGGAACCCATCTTCATCAATATTCTTAAGATAAGAATACTTTATCGTCTCTATCGGCAGATCCTTTTTCTGAAGGAACGTATTGACTACTGCCTTAATCGCCGCATAGATCACCGCAAAGATAGGCACACCGACGATCATGCCGATGATTCCGAACAATCCTCCGAACACCGTAATGGCAAATATTACCCAGAAACCGGTAAGTCCCGTGGAGTTGCCCAGGATCTTGGGTCCTAAGAAGTTGCCGTCGAACTGCTGTAATACCAGGATAAACAATACAAAATAAACACAGTTTAACGGATGCATCGGATCTACTACCAGGATCAAAATCGCACTGGGAATTGCTCCCAGGTAGGGACCGAAGAACGGAATAATATTTGTCACACCCACGATTACGCTGACCAGTGCTGCATAAGGGGTCTGCAGTAAGGTGGTTCCGATAAAGCACAGACATCCGATGATGAAGGAATCTACGATCTTGCCGCCGATAAATCCGATAAAAGTACTGTGTGTAAAACGAAAGCTTTTGATCAGACGATTCGCGGATTTCTGTTCAAAGAAAGCATATGCCATTTTCTTCGCTTGACCGGCAAACTTTTCCTTACTTGCCAGTACATAAATGGAAATGATAAATCCAATAATGAAGTCCCACAGCCCTTTGATAATATTAATAACACTTAAAGACACCGTCATGATCACCTGGCTGGTCTTGGACAGCACCGTATTATTTAACCAGTTCTCCAGTTCTACGGAATATTTATCAATCAGAAAAGTAATCTGACTGCCCAGTTCCGGATTATCATCCATGATTTTACTGATCCATTTTGTAAAGTTGTTGATATAAGTATCAAAATTAGAAGCGATGTTTACAATACTGGGAACAATCTGGGAAAGCATCATGGCAACCAAACTGTAGATCAACGCAATAAACAAAAAGGCAGTGATCAGTATGCCGATTCCACGGACGATGGAATTATGCTTCTTGCTTTCCTTCACTTTCAGTTTCCGGCACAGGGGGAATAACAGCTTCGTCTCTATAAAATTCAGTACCGGAGTCAGCAGATATGCCGTCACCAGACCATACACTACCGGCATCAGGATGTCGGTGATTGTATGGAAGCCCGCTTTGATGCTGCTTCCGTGGAATACCAGATAATAAAAACAGATACTGGCTGCAATGGTCAGGAATGCAGTCAGTCCCCAACGAAAATACTTATTGTTTCTTAAGTCGTATTTCATTCGCACACACCTTTCTTCATAAACCTATTTCTTTTAATATACTATGGTTTCGTCCACACCACAAGAAGAAATCTGTCGTTTCGGTTGAAAAAGAATTCCCGGCAGTATAAAATAGATACCAGTAAAAGAATGGAGAAAACAATGACATTACAAAAAGTATTAAGCCGTGTCAGACAGGCTGTGGATGACTATCATATGATCGAAGAAGGCGACCGAATTGCTGTGGGAATCTCTGGTGGCAAGGACAGTCTTACTCTCCTGCTGGCGTTACATGAATTAAGCAGATTTTACCCGAAACATTTTACCGTTTCTGCCATAACGGTAGACCTCGGATTTCAGAATCTGAACCTGGACAAAATACGCGCGCTGTGTGCCGACCGGGATATCCCTTATACCGTGGTGGAGACTTCCATTGCCAAAATTGTATTCGAGAACCGCAAGGAAGACAATCCCTGCTCCTTGTGTGCTAAAATGCGAAAAGGTGCCCTGAACGATGCCATCCTGGCTGATGGATGTAATAAAATTGCCTATGCGCATCACGAGGATGATGTGGTGGAGACTATGATGCTCTCCCTCTTCTACGAAGGTCGCCTGCATACTTTCTCTCCGGTAACACACCTGGATAAAACGGACTTGACAGTGATCCGTCCGTTAATTTATATGCGGGAGTCTGAGGTCATCGGCTTTGTGCACAAATATCAGGTTCCCATTGTGAAAAGCCCCTGCCCCGCCGATGGTCACACCAAGAGGGAATATATCAAAGAACTGCTCGGACAGCTTAACAGAGAGAATCCCGGCATCAAAGACCGTATCTTTACCGCGATTCAAAAAGGAAATATGGAAGGATGGACCGATTACTTTGGCAGTCATTAAAGAAGAAAATTACCACGACGAACAAAATAAAAACAATATTTTAAAGCTTCGTAAAGTACTGGATACCCTCCCGCCGTTCTGCAGAGATTTTTTCCGTGGAATTGAACCCTATACTTCCACCAGGACCCGGCTTGCCTACGCTTATGATATCCGTCTCTTTTTTGAATTTCTCCATGAGACGAACAGCTATTGTAAAAAAAGAGAGATTACCGAGTTACCACTGTCTGTTCTGGATATGGTACAGCGGACGGATATCGAAGAATATCTCGACTATATGAGCCTGTATCAGAAGGACGGAAAAGATATCACCAACGACGAACGTGGCAAGGCAAGAAAGCTTGCCGCTCTTCGGAGTTTCTATAATTACTATTTTCAGAGTGAACGCATTGAGAAAAATACCGCGGCACTGGTTCCTCTGCCCAAGCGTCACGAAAAAGAGATCATCCGGTTAGAGCCCAACGAAGTGGCTATTCTATTGGATCAGGTGGAGGACGGCACCAAGCTGACCAAAAAGGAGCTGGAATATCATAAGAAAACCAAACTCCGCGACGTTGCCCTGCTGACTCTTCTGCTGGGAACCGGTATTCGTGTATCGGAATGTGTGGGACTGGATATCAATGACGTGGATTTCGATAACGGCGGCATCAAGATCCGGAGAAAAGGTGGTTATGAAGCAATCGTTTACTTCGGAGATGAAGTAGAAACCGCTCTGCTCGACTATCTGGAGCAGCGGGAACACATCATCCCCGCAGAGGGACATGAAAATGCGCTGTTCTTGTCTCTGCAGAACCGTCGTATGGCAGTCCGTTCCGTAGAGAACCTGGTAAAAAAATACGCTTCACGTGTTACTACCTTAAAAAAAATCACACCCCATAAGCTCCGCAGTACCTACGGCACCGAACTTTATAAAGAGACCGGCGATATCTATCTCGTGGCGGATGTCCTGGGGCATAAGGATGTCAACACCACCCGTAAACACTATGCTGCCTTGGAAGAGCAACGCCGCAAGCAGGCAGCCAATGCCTTTCACCTGCGAGAACACTCTGACAGACATTCGGAGCATCCAGACAGCTAATCTACTGCTATAAATAACAATACACTGAATCACAAACGTCAAACATCCTTTGTGATTCGGTGTATTTTATAATATTTCATCCTAATTACTTCACAAAATCATAGGAATAATAAGGGACAATCAGGGACTGCCCGGCACGGATGCTGTCTTCTTCCGCCAAATGGTTAATACTCTGTACTTCAGCAATATATTCCGTCTTATCCTTATATTCATCATAATCAATGTAATCATCGGACAGGTCCCATAAGGTCTCACCGTAAGCTACGGTTACCTGCGTATAATACTTGAACTTCAGCTGATCATCGCCGCTGCTTGCCAGGGAACGGATTCCGTGATAGGACACTGCACAGAAAATAATCACACAGATGGTAGCAAGCATGGTAATGATTCTCCGCTGCATCTGACGTCTCCGCTTCATCTGTCTCTTATATATTCTCAATTCTCTGTCTGTCATATAGTATATACTCTTCTGTACTCTCATAATGTATTCCACCTCATATAAGAAAGTTTGTTCGGGAACATTTGTTCTTTATATTTGCATTATATCGAACGTGTATTCTGATGTCAAGCTAAAAATCGAACATATTTTTGGAATATATGTTTGCTTTTTGCTTTTTGCTATGCTATAATTGTTTTATAAATCAATGAGAACAGACTTTTTACGGAGGTCATTTATGGGTTATGGAAAGATCACTGCCAAGCAGCAGGAAATATTAGATTATATCAAGGATGAGATTTTGAAGAGAGGCTATCCCCCCACAGTCCGCGAGATCTGCGAGACAGTGAATCTGAAGTCCACTTCTTCCGTGCATTCTCATTTAGAGACACTGGAGAAGAACGGCTATATCCGCAGAGACCCGACCAAGCCCCGCGCTATTGAGATCTGTGACGACAGCTTCCAAATGGTGCGTACCGAGATGGTAAGCCTCCCTGTCATCGGCAATGTAGCTGCCGGACAGCCGATCCTCGCTGAGGAGAACATTCAGGACTACTTCCCCGTTCCCGCCGATGTAGTCCCCAAGGGAGAATCCTTCATTCTGAACGTCCGCGGAGAATCCATGATCAATGCCGGTATCTTCAATGGAGACCGCGTCTTCGTACATGCTCAGAACACAGCACATAACGGAGAGATCGTGGTAGCTCTGATCGATGATTCCGCCACCGTCAAGACCTTCTATAAGGAGAAGGGACATATCCGTCTCCAGCCGGAGAATGACACCATGGATCCTATCATCGTAGATGACTGCCAGATCCTCGGTACCGTATTCGGTGTATTCCGCTTCTATCGGTAATTTTATTTGCATTACAAAAGCCCTCTGCAGCTAATGACGCAGGGGGCTTCTTTTTGGTTTCCTAATAAATTTCTAGTTCTCCGGGAATCTTACTTTCATATAAGAAATGATCTCGTCCACGCATCTCTCATATCCCAGCTTGGAGCTGTCCAGACACAGGTCATAGTTCCTGGCATCTGTCCATTCTCTTCCGGTATGGTACTTATAGTACTCTGCACGGTGCTTATCCGTCTTATTGATAAAACGCTCCAATTCCTTCGGGCTCATGCTGTGTTTCTTCGCTGCACCCTCCAGACAATATTCCTTCGGTGCATGAATAAATACGCTGAGAACATTGGGATAATCTTTCAACACATAATCCGCACACCGACCGATAATGACGCAGGATTCCTCCTTTGCCAAGTCACGGATGATCTTCGCCTGATAGTTAAACAGATTGTCTGTAGAGGTGAAATCATCGCTTTCCGGAGGAATCAGTTCTCCGTGATATTCCTTCTTTGCAATATGGAACAGACTGGTGTTTTTCACTTTTTCGTCTGCATTCACGAACAGAGCCTCATTGATTCCACTGTCATCGCTGGCAAGCTTCATCAGCTCTTTGTCATAATAATGGACATTCAGCTTATTCGCCAGCATCTCGCCGATGGTTCTTCCTCCGCTTCCATACTGTCTTGCAATGGTAATGACTACATTATTCATCCCAATCACCATACCTTTCTGTCTCTGCTGCTTCCACCCGCAGCAACTTACATCAAGGGTTATTCACCCAGATATGCTTTCTTAATGGAATCGTTGTTCAGAAGGTCACTTGCCTTGCCTTCCAGAACAATCTTACCAGTCTCTAACACATAAGCTCTGTCAGCGATGGACAGTGCCTTCTTCGCATTCTGCTCTACCAGCAGAACTGTGGTGCCACTCTTGCTTACTTCCTGGATAATATCAAAGATCTCATTGACAAAAATCGGAGACAGTCCCATGGACGGCTCATCCATTAAAATGATCTTGGGATGAGACATCAGGGCTCTGCCCATGGCTAACATCTGCTGTTCGCCGCCGCTTAAGGTTCCTGCCATCTGGTTCTGACGTTCCTTCAGTCGGGGGAAACGCTCAAATACGGTCTGTAATGTCTGTGCGATCTCGTCTTTATCTTTTCTGGTGTAAGCCCCCATCATCAGATTCTGTAATACGGAAAGCTGTGCAAATACTCGTCTGCCTTCCGGTACATGAGCCATACCCATGGATACGATCTTGTGTCCGGGAATCTTGACCAGATCCTGTCCTTCAAAAGTAATGGAACCTTCCTTTGGAGTCAGCAGTCCGGATACGGTGTGCAGGATCGTCGTCTTGCCGGCACCGTTGGCGCCGATCAGTGCAATGACCTCTCCCTCATCTACGTGAAAGGACACACCCTTTATGGCCTGTATCATACCGTAGTATACTTTAATATCATTTACTTCTAACATTGCCATAGCCATTGTCCTCCTATTCACCCAGATAAGCCTTGATGACTTCCGGATTGTTCAGCACGTCACTGGTCTTGCCCTGACACAGGACACGGCCGAAGTTCAGAACCGTAAGTTTCTCACAGATTCCGCCTACCAGCTTCATATCATGCTCAATCAGAAGGATCGTCATATCAAAATGTTCTCTGACAAAACGGATGGTATCCATCAGTTCCAGCGTCTCGTTGGGGTTCATGCCTGCAGCAGGCTCATCTAACAGAAGAAGCTTCGGTTTGGTAGCCAGTGCTCTGGCGATCTCCAGCTTTCTCTGCTTACCGTAGGGAAGATTATCTGCCAGTGTATCCGCCTCCGTTTCCAGTCCGAATACTTTCAAAAGCTCCATGGCTTCCTCCGTCATCTGCTTTTCTACTTTATAATACTTCGGCAGACGTAAAATTCCGGTAATGGTGCTGTAACCCATATGGTTATGCAGTCCTACTTTTACGTTGTCGATTACGGACAGATCCTTGAACAGTCGGATATTCTGGAAGGTTCTTGCGATACCTGCCTGATTGATATCGATGGTCTTTTTGCCGGTGACATCTTTGCCATCCAAAGTAATAATCCCCTCTGTAGGCTTATATACGCCGGTCAGCAGATTAAATACCGTAGTTTTACCGGCACCGTTGGGACCGATCAGTCCGTACAGGGCACCTTTTTCAATACTGATATTAAAATCATCTACCGCATGAAGTCCGCCAAAAGAAATGCCTAAATTTTTCGCCTCTAATAATGCCATGATTATTCAGCCTCCTTTTTCACAGACTTCTTACTCTTAAATCTGGCTGCCACTTTCTCTCTCCATTCAATACATTTCGGAGCCCAGTTAAACAGCATCATTACGATCAGTACGATGGAATAGATCAGCATACGATAATCGTTCAGTCCACGTAAAAGTTCCGGCAGTAATGTCAGAATCACAGAAGCAATAATGGAACCGCGGATGTTACCGATACCGCCCAGTACGACAAATACCAGAATCATAATGGACATATTGTATCCGAAGTTCTTAGGCAGTGCTGTCAGGGTAGACAGATTGTGCGCATACAATACTCCTGCCACGCCTGCGAGGGCTGCGGAGATAGAGAAAGCCATCAGTTTATATTTGGTAATATGAATGCCCACGGATTCCGCTGCAATGGTATTGTCACGAATTGCCATAATTGCACGACCGTCTCTGGAATGAATCAGGTTCAATACAATAAACAGTGTAATCAGTAATAACACAATACCAATGGTAAAGCTGGAGTCATGAGGGGTTCCGGTGATACCCTGCGCTCCTTTAATAATGACCTGTCCGTCCTCTGCCATATTCAGATCCATAGTGTTGGTAAAGGAAATGTGGAAGCCATTCTCATCCAGTCCCACAAACAGAATATTGACCAGATTCTTAATGATCTCACCAAATGCCAGCGTCACGATGGCAAGATAGTCACCCTTCAGACGAAGTACGGGAATACCGATCAGCAGACCGAAAATACCCGCAAACGCAGCGCCGATCAACAGAGCACAGAAAAAGCGAAGCCCGGAAGGCATTGCGGTATTTTCCATGACTTTGGAGAAAAAGGCACTGGTAAATGCGCCGATACACATAAATCCGGCATGCCCGAGACTCAATTCTCCCAGGATGCCTACCGTAAGGTTCAGGGATACCGCCAGAATCGCATAAGTACACAGAGGTACCAATAAGCCCTGGATCAGACTGCTTACCACTCCGGCAGATACGAGGATCTGCATGATCACATATGCTGCAATTACCATTCCGTAAGTAATAAGGTTATCACGGAAGGTTTTACTCATTTTCTTATTCGATAATTTCTTCATATTATACACCTGCCTCTTCCCTTATACTTTTTCCTGAATATTTTTGCCAAACAGTCCGGCAGGTTTTACCAAAAGTACAACGATCAGTACTGCAAACACAATGGCATCTGCCATCTGGGAAGATATGTAGGCTTTGCCGAAAATTTCAATAATACCGAGCAGGATACCGCCCACCAAAGCACCGGGAATAGATCCGATACCACCGAATACAGCAGCTACGAAAGCTTTGATACCGGGCATGGAACCGGTGTAGGGTGTCAGGGAAGGATATGCGGAACATAACAGCACGCCTGCCACTGCAGCCAGACCGGATCCGATGGCAAAGGTAAGTGCAATGGTTCCGTCCACATTGATTCCCATCAGCTGTGCTGCTCCCTTATCCTCGGATACCGCCAGCATAGCCTGACCTGCTTTGGTCTTATTAATGAAGAGCATTAACCCCGCCATGATGACCAGACAGGTCACGATCGTCACAATCGTCTCTCCGGTGATATTGATCTGGCCGTCTGCCAGCTTCAGCGCCGGAACGGATACTACAGAAGTAAATGCCTTCGCATTGGCACCGAAGATCAAAAGTGCCACATTCTGCAGCAGATAGCTGACACCAATGGCAGTGATCAGTACCGCCAAAGGAGAAGCTGCCTTTCTTAAAGGCTTGTAGGCTATCTTTTCAATAGCCATTCCAAGCAGTGTGCAGGCAACTACTGCCGCTAGAACACCGATTACAGGAGAAAGTCCCATGGTACTGCACATTGTATAAGTAATAAATGCACCGACCATAATGACATCACCATGTGCAAAATTCAGCATTTTGGCAATACCGTATACCATGGTATAACCTAATGCAATCAGCGCATAGACACTTCCAAGGCTGATACCGTTGATCAGATAACTGATAAAACTCATGTGAACTACCTCCATTCATGCGAATGCACAAATTATTCTATCTTTTCATTTCTGTAAAATAAACAAACTAAAATTAAGTATAACAGAACCTGTCGGGAATAGCAACTATCCCGAATAACAAAGAGAGGGCTACCCTGCGGTAACCCTCTTTGGAAACTTTCAAAAGCGCTATTACATAGCCTTGTAAGCACCATTCTCGATCACAACAGCCTTGGGAGCTTTGTTAGCCTCGCCGTCTGCAGTCCAGGTCATGCCGTTACCGGTCAGACCATCTACGGAGATCTCTGTCATGGCAGCTTTCATGCCGTCACAAATATCGGAGACACTCATATCAGGTGTTACACCGCTCTTCTCGATAGCAGCCTTGATAACATAGATAGCATCATAGCTGTCTGCTGCGAACTGGTTGGGAGTCTCACCGTATTTTTCCTTGTACTTGGATACGAAGGACTGGGTCAGATCATCGGTTGCATCAGCAGCGAAAGGAGTTAACAGCATAACGCCTTCGGTCAGAGATACATCAAAGTTATCTACACCACCAAGGATACCGTCCATACCATCGCAGGAGAACCACTTGGGAGCATACCCCATAGCAGCTGCCTGTGTAAGGATAAGTGCGGATTCCTGATAATAAATAGGAAGGAATACCATGTCTGCTCCGGCATCCTTTGCCTTCTGTAACTGTACGGAGAAATCAGTCTTGTTATCAGCGGTAAAAGCTTCAGCAGCTACTACTTCAAACGGCTGATTCTCAGCCTCTTTTGCAAACTTCTCATAAATACCGGAAGAATATACATCGGAGCTGTCATAGATAACTGCGATCTTCTCAGCCAGACCGTTCTCACCGATGTACTGTGCGGATGCAAGACCCTGGTTAGGATCGGAGAAGCATACGCGGAAGTTGTTATCATACTGAACACATTCTACTGCAGATCCGGAAGGAGTAATCTGGAACATATTGTCCTCTTTGGTCTTGTCAGTAACTGCAATACATGCACCACTGGTGGTAGAGCCATCAATGATCTGAGCACCCCAGTCCTTTAATGCATTATAAGCATTTACGGATTTCTCAGCATCTGCCTCGTCATCCTGGAACTTGAATTCTACCTGATAACCGTTGATACCACCTGCTGCATTGATCTCTTCTACTGCAATCTCTGCACCGTGCTGTACAGCCAGTCCATAAACTGCTGCGCCACCGGTAGTAGGTCCGATACCACCGATCTTAAATACGCTGCCGGATGCTGCACTGTCGGAAGTTGCTGCACTCTCAGTTGCTGCGTTTGTACCGGTTGCTGCGGAACCATTGTCTGTATTACCACAGCCAGCCATAGCCATTACCATAGCAGATGCTACGACAACACTTAAAACCTTGTTAAATTTCTTCATAATATCTTCCTCCTTTTTAACAATGTATACAAATATACAATGTATAATTGTTATTTTTGTATATTACTCGCTTCTATTTCCTTTGTCAATGGATTTTATTTTCTAATTTGATGTTTTTTGGCATTAAAATAGATCAATAAAGTCATATTTTAATATAAATGTAGTATATTTTTTATTCTGGGGGAAAGACTATTTACGAAACCATCATTTAATAGAAACTTCAAAAAAATGTCTGCATGGAACTTACAGCTGCAAATTCCATACAGACAGGATAAGGAGATTTTATGGGTAATAAATATTTGGATGGAACCGCTCTCACCATAGCCATAATCGGTGCCGTGAACTGGGGGCTGATCGGGCTTTTCCGCTTTGATCTTGTAGCCTTCCTGTTCGGTGACATGTCCTGGTTTTCCAGAATTGTATATGTGCTGGTGGGAATCAGCGGACTCTATCTCATCAGCTTCTTTCTCCATTTAGGAGACAGCGAAGCTTAAAGTTCCTCTACGGGAATCTGTACGCCATCTCTCCAGATACGTTCCAGATCATAGAGCAGACGGTTTTCCTTGTCAAAGACATGTACGATCACATCGCCAAAGTCTAACAGTACCCAGTTGGCTGTCTCATAGCCTTCGGTCTGTCTGGCAGGGAAACCGGCTCTTCCCAGTTTCTCTTCCACATTATCACACAACGCCTGAATCTGACTGGAATTATTACCGCCGGCAATAATAAAATAATCTGCGATCACAGATACATTACTGATGTCTATTACTTTAATATCTTCTGCTTTTTTATCATCCAATGCTTCTACGGCAAGCTTTGCCATTTTTCTGGATTCTTCGCTCATGCTGACTCCTCACACTTTCTATTTTATTGATTCATTCTTCTTATAATAGTTATAGGTTTCTTCTGTCATAGGATCCATCTCACCATCTCCCGATTTCAGGTATTCCAGCGTATCCGCTAAAATCTTCGTTACGGCAGCATCCAGATCCGTAAATGCCAAGTGGCGGATCTGGGTAAGGTTCGGTGCCTGTTTTCTCCCCGGTTCAATATAATCTGCGGTAAAAATGATCTTCTCTAAAAGTGTCATGCCCGGACGCCCTGTGGTATGATATAAAATTGCACTTAAGATCTCAGGATCTTCGATTTTATATTTCTTTTTTGCCAGATAGCTTCCCACCCCGGCATGTAAAAGATAGGGATTACGCTTTTCCACATCAGTCGCCTTGAGATGATACTTTTCACAGGCAGACAACAGTTTATCATTTTCCATGCATTTGGCACAATCATGAAGCAGGCCAGCGATCTGTGCACGCTCCACATCTTCGCCGTATCGCATGGCAAGGGCCGCCGCTGTGTATTCTACTCCCAATGTATGGGTAAAACGCTTGGGATCCTGTATTTTTTGCATCTCTTTGGTCAGTTTTTTTAGGATATCACTCATCCAGGTAAAGCCCCTTTTCTTCCATATATTCTCTCACTGTTTCCGGCACAAGATAGCGCACGGAAAGACCCTTTGATCGTCTCGCTCGGATTTCAGAAGAAGAGATCTCAATTCTTCGAAAAGAGAGTAATTGTATCTTCGCAGAAAAATGTTCCTCCAACTGCCTGATCTTCTCCTGCATTCCTTTCATATCCGCATCCCCCCGTACCGCAGCTATAATCTCACAGGTAGCAAACAGGCGGTCTGCGCATTTCCAATGTTCCATGGTAAACAGACAGTCAGCTCCGCAGATGAAGTAAAAAAGATGTTCCGGATATTCTCTGTGCAGCTGCTCCATGGTCTCATAGCTGTAAGAGGCTCCGGGACGTTTTATCTCAATGTCCAAGCAGCGGAAGCTGTCATTATACGCGATAGCACGCTGTACCATGTCATAACGTTCTGTCCCTGGCAGAACCGTAATGCCCTCTTTTGTCTTCAGATAAGAACAACCCGTCGGTATCATCCAGATCTGGTCTAAGTGTGCCGACTCCAATGCCTGTTCTGCCAGCATCAGATGTCCTATGTGGATTGGGTTAAAAGTGCCACCCATAATGCCTATTCTGCTCATGCTTCATCCCTCTGTACGGATTCCGATTGCAATATAACGATTAACGGGGCAGTTCGATCTTTGGCTTGTCCTTGTCCGGCTTATACAGTACGATTTTTTTGCCGATGACCTGTACAACCTGGGAATGGGTACGTTCTGCCACCATCTCGGCGATCGCTCTGGGGTCATCGAAACAATTCTTCAGCACGCCGATCTTGATCAGTTCGTTATTGTTGAAAGACTCACCGATGGCTGCGGTAAGCTCCGGAGTCAGGCTGGATTTTCCTACCTGGAAAATCGGATTCAGATTGCTTGCCAGACTCATCAAATAGGCTCTCTGTTTGCTCGTCATAATTTATTCCTTTCTCAAACGTTTCCATGTTTTACTTATAGTAATCAAAGGAAAGACCATACATGCGGACCGTATCACCCTCCTGGATACCTAAGCTTTCCAATTCTTCCAGGATTCCGGCATCCTTCAGGAAATTCTGGAAGAAGGTAAATCCCTTCTCGCTGTCCAGATTCGTATAACCTAACATCTTCTCGATTTTAGGTCCTTCTACTACATACTCGTCCTCTTCCTCATCATAGGTTACGGTATAGGCATCGTCCACAGATCCTGTCATGCTATCCGGGAAGTACTCCTGTGCGAAGACTGTAGTCTCTTCTCCAATTCCCTGAAGCATTTCATTTACTTCATATAAAAGTTCCTTTACACCCTGACCGGTTACTGCGGACATAGGGAATACTTTAATTCCCTTCGGCTCAAGCTCTGCACGGATCGCCTCCACGGGGTCGGATCCGTCCTCGGTGTAAATAGTATCGATCTTATTCGCTGCAATGACCTGGGGGCGTGCAGCGATCTCCGGATTATAGGCTTCCAGTTCCTTATTGATCGCATAGATATCCTGAATGGGATCTCTGCCTTCCGTACCTGCCGCATCCACGATATGGATGATCACCTTGGTACGCTCAATATGGCGCAGGAACTCATGTCCCAGTCCCACACCTTCGGAAGCACCTTCGATCAGTCCGGGGATATCCGCAATAACGAAACCACCGGTTCCTTCCAGATCCACCACACCCAGATTCGGATTCAGAGTAGTAAAATGATAGTTGGCAATCTTGGGTCTGGCATTGGTTACTCTGGACAGAAAAGTGGACTTACCCACATTGGGGAATCCCACCAGTCCTACATCGGCGATGACCTTCAGTTCCAACAAAAGCTCCAGTTCCTGCGCTGCCTGTCCCGGCTGTGCATACTTCGGAGCCTGCATGGTGCTGGTGGCATAATGTTGGTTACCGTTGCCACCCTTACCACCTTTTAGAAGAACAACCCGTTTGTTGTCTCCCGACATATCCGTAATTACCTGCCCGCTCTGTGCTTCTTTGATTACGGTTCCTGCAGGAACTTTGATAATAATATCTTCTCCGTCCTTACCACGGCAGTTCTTTTTGCCGCCTTCTTCCCCGTCTCCGGCCTTGTACTTACGGATGTGCCGAAAATCGATCAGGGTATTCAGCCCTTCATCCACAACAAAGATCACGTCTCCGCCGTGACCACCGTCTCCACCGTCAGGGCCGCCACTGGGAACATATTTTTCGCGGCGAAAGGACACATGACCATCTCCGCCTTTACCGCTTCTTACGTAAATTTTAGCTCTGTCAGCAAACATATTGTTCTCCTTTCCGACAAAATCCTTTACGGACTAAAAGGGCTTCAAACAATCAGTATGTTTGAAGCCCTGGTTAAATCAACTTATTTCTCTACAGGATATACGGAAGCCTGCTTCTTGTCTCTGCCCTTTCTCTCGAAACGGAGAACGCCGTCAACTAAAGCAAACAGAGTATCATCTCCACCGATACCAACATTGACACCGGGATGGATCTTAGTACCGCGCTGTCTGTAAAGAATATTTCCAGCTTTTACAAACTGGCCATCAGCTCTCTTCGCACCTAATCTCTTGGATTCGGAATCTCTACCGTTCTTGGTAGAACCAACTCCCTTTTTATGTGCAAAAAATTGAAGGTTAAAGTTAAACATGGTCTACACCTCCTCGATTTTTACTTGCAAATACTGTTCCCCGTACTGTCTGCTGAGATTCTGTAGTGAGAACACCATGGAATCCATCAGAAATACGGATTTGTCCTGCAGAATATTCTGAAAATCACATTTGATAAAGCCCGCCTCCTCGTTCTGGGTCAGCTTGAGTTCTTCACCTGCCAGTTCCGAAAGCGATCCGACGGTACTCTGTACCAGTACGGAAATCGCCGCGCAGAGGATATCCGGTTCCGTACCAAATATTCTTTTCTTGGCATATCCTGCATGTCCCATGCAGCAGAATCCCTTGTAAATTCCCTCATGGTCCTTACGAATGATAATAGTCGTCATAACGATTACGCGTTAATTTTTTCGATCTTAACCTGAGTGTATGCTTGTCTATGACCATTCTTCTTGTGGTAACCGGTTTTTCTCTTGTACTTGTATACAATAACCTTCTTACCTCTACCCTGCTCCATAACGGTTGCGGTAACAGTTGCGTTAGCAACGTCAGCACCAACCTTGAGGGTATTGTCACTTACTGCGATCACCTGGTCAAAAGTAACAGTATTACCAGCTTCTGCATCGATCTTCTCAACTTTGATCACATCACCCTCAGAAACTTTGTACTGCTTTCCACCTGTTGCAATAATTGCGTACATAATAAGGCACCTCCTATTATTTACTCGCTAACTTTGGTGGTGTAAGACTTTAAAATCCAACACACTTATACCTAGTTATGCGGCATACCGTAGTATAATAGCATGAGGTGCCCTTATTCGTCAAGATATATTTTTTATTTTTTGGAAAAAATTGCAGAAATTACTTTTCTAAAATATCTGTGTTATTTTTCTTCTCGAAATCTTCCACATACTGGATGATCAGCTTAACGGTTCCTTCGATTCCAAGGATACTGCTGTTGATACACAGATCATAGCTGTCAGCTCTGCCCCACTTCTTGGAAGAATAATAATTGTAATAGCTCTGACGCTGCTTATCCTTCTTCGTGATCATTTCCTTCGCCTTGGCTTCCGTCAGATCATATCTTGCCATAATACGCTTGGTCTTCACATCATCATCACCGAAAATAAACAGATTGATGCAGTTCTTATAATCGGAAAGTGCATAATCCGCACAACGTCCGACGATTACGCAGGGACCTTCATCAGCGATCTTCTTGATCGTATCGAACTGTGCCAGAAACACCTTATGGCTGATGGGCATATCTGTAAAAGAGGATGCATTGTAGCCGAAAGAATAAGTATCCATTACCAGATTGTACAGGAAAGAATTCGTCGGTCTCTCATCATGATTCTGGATCATTTCCTCACAGAAACCACTCTCCTGTGCAGCCCTTGTAAGAAGTTCCTTGTCATAGCATTTGATTCCGAAATACTCTGAAACCTTTTCCCCGATCTCACGACCTGCAGAACCAAACTGACGTCCAATTGTAATAATTGTATTCATACACACACCCACTTTCTGCTGAACTTGATAACTAGCATTTTTTGTAGTTTCATTATACGTGATATTTAACAAAAAATCAACTAATTATCAGATTTTTTAGTCGCAATTTAACAATTTTCATGTGATGCATGCATTTTTTCTGCTATTTTCATTCCTTCTTCCGTACGCGCCAGTCCACCCAGTGCTGTTTCCCGCAGGGAAGCGTCCATTTTATCTCCTACTTCCTTCATGGCGTCCATGACCTGATCCGGAGGAATACGGCTTGTGATTCCCGCCATTGCCATATCTGCCGCAGCCATGGCATTCACCGTACCGATCACATTACGTTTCACACAGGGAACCTCCACCAGTCCCGCCACCGGATCGCACACCAGTCCCAGCAGATTCTTCATTGCCATGGCAGCTGCGGTGGCAATCTGCGTGCAGTCGCCGCCCTGGAGATATACCAGTGCTCCGGCCGCCATGGAACTGGCTGCTCCGATCTCCGCCTGGCATCCGCCCGCCGCTCCGCTGATGGAAGAACGGGTGGCTATGATCTGTCCGATTCCCGCCGCCACGTACATGGCTCTCATGATTTTATCGATATCTTTGCACCGCCTCTGAAAATAAGGTACCAGCACTGCCGGCAATACCCCGCAGGCGCCCGCCGTAGGTGCCGCTACAATACGTTTCATACAGGCATTGGATTCGCCCATCTGCAAGGCTCCCGCAATACAGGTGTCCACATATTCGCCACACAGCGACTTTTCCCCGGTGCTGCGGGTATATTCCTCCATGCGTCTGCCGTCACCGCCCACAAGCCCGCTGGAAGAGTTCAGATTTCCTTCGTAAGTGGCTGCCGCAAGTAACATGGCATCCCAGGTGGCACGCATATGTTCCATGCTGTCCTCTTCGGATACATTCCGCTCCGCCATATCGTCCTCAAGGATTACCTGCCAGAATTCCTTTTCTTCTGTATGACATTTCTGCAATACCTGCTCAAATGACTGATAAGACATGCTTACTCCTCCACATTGATGTATGTCACCTTAATGATGCCGTCCAACAGTTCCAGCCATTCCACGGAATCCTGCGGTACTTCCTGATCCGTCTCTATGACCATAACGGCATAACCGCCTCTTTTATCCCGGTACAGCTGTAGGGTTGCGATATTGACATTTTTCTTCGCCAGCATGCTTGTCACCTGCGCCACATGTCCGGGCTGATCCACATTGTGTACGATCAGTGTGGGCTTTTCCGCGGAGAAATTCACTTCGATGCCGTCTAATTTTGCAATCAGGATCCGTCCGCCGCCGATAGAAGCAGCCTGAACCTCTATTTTCCGTCCGTGTTCTCCGTACAATCGCAGAACCGCGGTATTCGGATGGGCATCTTTTAGGGTAACCGTGGAAAAAATAAACTCCATCCCTGCCTTTTTCGCCAGGGCAAAGCTGTCGGGGATCCGGATATCATCCGGATGCATCCCAAGCAGACCCGCAATCAGTGCGCGGTCTGTTCCGTGTCCGATTCCCGTGGTAGCAAAGGAACCATGCAGAAGGATATCCGCCTTCACTACATGGTCCTGAAGTAATTTTCCTGAAATATAACCGATCCGGACAGCTCCCGCAGTATGGGAACTGCTGGGTCCGACCATCACGGGTCCTAAAATGTCAAACAGATTCATAAACGCCTCATTTCTCACACCAATACTGTCAGAAGATGTTCAAAATATTCCGGCAGAGGTGCGTCGATCTCCAGATATTCTCCGGTCGTAGGATGTATAAATCCCAAGGTCTTGGCATGTAAGGCCTGTCCCTGTAATTTAAAGGGGCTCTTCCGGTTGGAATACACCTCATCTCCCAAAAGCGGGTGTCCGATACTTGCCATATGCACACGGATCTGATGGGTCCTTCCGGTCTCTAATACGCACTCTATATAAGTATATCCTTGAAATCTCTGTAATACCCGGTAATGGGTCACTGCGCGTTTTCCGTTCTGATGATTGATCGCCATCTTCTTCCGGTCATTCGGGTGCCTTCCGATGGGCTGGTCGATGGTTCCTTCCTCCTGCTTCAGTTCTCCGAAGCAGATGGCGCGGTATCGTCTGTTGATGGAATGCTCTTTTAACTGCTCCGCAATACACCGGTGTGCCTTATCATTTTTACAGGCAATGACAGAACCGGTGGTATCTCTGTCGATTCGATGGACAATCCCGGGACGCAGCACCCCGTTGATCCCGGACAGTTCTCTTCCGCAGTGATACATCAATGCGTTCACCAGTGTTCCGCTATAATGACCGGCTGCGGGATGCACCACCATCCCCTTGGGCTTATTTACCACGATCAGATCCGCATCCTCATACAAAATATCTAATGGAATGTTCTCCGGTTCAATATCCGGCTCTACAGACTCCGGAACCGAAAACACCACCTCATCATCGCTTTTGACACGATAGCTTCCCTTCACGGGTTTACCGTTTACCAGTACGTTGCCGTCCTTGATCAGTTTCTGTATAAACGAACGGGACAGATTCTCAACCAGCAGGCTTATACATTTGTCGATTCGCTCGTCCTCCATGGCTTCCGTAATCTGAAATCGGAGTTCTTCCATTGTTCTATCTCCTATTTCATCTCCCGATAACGGTTCTGCTTAAAATTAAGGAACTCCAGATCCTTTTCCTTATAGACGAATAAAAACAGAATAAACAGACCAATCGTAGCGACTACCACATAAATATCCGCTACATTAAAAATCGGGTAATTGATCAATACAAAAGAAATAAAATCCACCACATAATCCAGACGGAATCTGTCGATCATATTCCCGATGCCGCCGGCAATAATCACCGCGAGCAGAACATGAACGATACGGAATTTCTTCTGTTTGGGAAGTTTGAACAGGAAAAACAAAAGCACTGCCAGGAATACGATTCCCACGAACAGAATAAACACTTTCTGATTCTGCAGCATTCCGAAAGCAGACCCTCTGTTCTCCAGATACTGCAGTTCTAGTACGCCGTCAATGAGCACATAGGGTGCCTGCCCCTTCAGATGTACGACAGCCAGGTGTTTTGTGAACTGATCGAACGACAAAAGTACCGCAGCGATCAGTGCATCTATCAGCAGCATAATAATACGACTCTTTTTTTCTTTATTCATGGGCATCCTCTTCACTAAAATTGATTTCTTCGATTGCAGCCAGAATCTCATCATCTGTAACGGTTCTGTCAATGACTGCCTTACCAATCTTCTTAAGCAGAATGAATTTGATCGTACCTGCTTCCATTTTTTTATCGGATTTGGTAAGCTTCAAAATCTCCTTCGGGTCAATATCATCCACGGAGATCGGCAGATAAAACGGCACGAACATATCGCGGATCTCATAGAATTCCTCCATGCTGAGCATTTCCTTTTTCCAGGAAATATATGCCGCCGCCACCGTACCCAGGGCAACGCATTCACCGTGATACAACTCAAAATTCTTGTATTTTTCAATGGCATGTCCGATAGTATGTCCCAGATTAAGGAGCGCACGGTCTCCCTGCTCGGTAGGATCCTTCTCCACGACCATTTTCTTGATGGAGCAGGTACGCATGACCATCTCTTCCAAAGTTGCGGGATCTCTCTCGCAGATCTCATACATGTTCTCGATCAGCCACTCATAGAACGGTGCATCTTTGATCAGAGCAGATTTCATAACTTCCGCGAAACCGGAATAGAACTGTCTCTCTTCCAGTGTCTTAAGTACCGACAGGTTCATATATACCAGTCTGGGCATTTTAAAAGCACCGACCATATTCTTATAGCTGTCAAAATCCACGCCGGTCTTGCCGCCGATGGAGCTGTCAACCTGCGCTAACAGTGTGGTGGGAATCTGTACGAAATCAATGCCTCTTAAATACGTTGCCGCAACGAAACCGGTCAGATCGCCGGTCACACCGCCGCCGAGCGCCAGTAGCATATCCTTTCTGTCAAAGCCCTCTTCGATCAGATAACGATATACATCCTTTACCGTCTCCAGATTTTTATTTTCCTCTCCGGCAGGAAATGCATATTTTACGATTTTACGGCATTTTCCTTCCAAAAGTTCTGCGACCTGCGCTCCGTACAGTTCATCCACTCTGGAATCCGTGACGATGCATAATTTCTTCTCGGCAGCGCCCAGTTCCTCCAGTTCTTCCCATAAGCCGTCAAAAGACTGCTGAAATACAATATCATAACAAGGCTTTTTGTTATAAAGCACCGGTAATCTCTGTGCCATGTTTTCACCCTCCGGTTTGATTCCAAACCGCTCTTTCCTATTTTTTTATTCTTTTTCTTTTAAAAAACTTCCTACAGCCCGCTGCAGGAAGTTATCTGTTTATGACATTTTATGACATTCCGTTGTTAATAGGCATTTCAAAGGATCCGGCACCGCCGAAAATATCCTGGAAATCACCGGAGATATCTACACTTGCCGGTGTGATGATAAATATGTAATGCGATATTTTCTGTAAATTACCTGAGATTGCAAAACAGGATCCGGAAGTGAAATCGATGATTCTCTGTGCGATGTCCACATCCAGTCCTTCCAGGTTCAGTACCACTGTCCGGTTCGCCAGAAGTGTCTCGGTGATCTCCCGTGCATCCTCTACGGAAGTCGGCTTGATCACACAGACTTCCATGCCGGTTCCGGGCATTTTCTTGGTAACAGTACGGTGAATCGGAGTGACCTTGGGTTGTGAAGAATGTTTCCCCTTATCATCCAGATTATCCTCTTCCTGTGCCTGCTGTCTGTTCTTGGCAGGGCCGAACTTTTTCACAGGTTCTACTTCTTCCTCATCATCCAGATAATCATCATCATAGAAACCTTCATCTTCGTCATCATTCAGTTTCATATAATTCAGGAACTTATCCATTACACCCATGCTTACGAGTCTCCTTTATTCATATCTTCTTAAAATTTTCTTTATATCGTTTTACTATAATCCCGCTCTCCGAATATACCGGTTCCGACTCTGACGATTGTAGCGCCTTCCTGTGCTGCCACTGTATAATCTCCCGTCATCCCCATGGAAAGTATGCTCATAGAAACATTATCAATGTTTTTATTTCCGATGTCAACAGCTAATTGCCGAAGTTTCTGAAAATATATTCTGTTTTCCTCCGGGTCTTCCACAAAAGGAGCAATCGTCATAAGTCCCTTAATATGTACACCGGGTAAAAACGAAATATCGCGAACCAGTTTTTCGGTCTCTTCTGTGGTGGTACCGAACTTGCTCTCTTCCTGTGCCACATTGACTTCAATCAGAATATTGACTTCCACCTGCTTCTTCACAGCTTCCCGGCTGATCTCCTCCGCCAGTCTGAGACTGTCCACGCTGTGGATCAGGTAGACCTTATCTACAATGTATTTTACTTTATTGCGCTGTAAGTGTCCGATCAGGTGCCATCTGATATCCGAAGGCATCTGTGGTATCTTGTCCACCAGCTCCTGTACCTTATTCTCTCCGAAGTCCCTGGCACCCGCATGGTAGACATCCATAAGCATGTCCACCGGCTTTGTCTTGCTTACCGCTAACAGCGTAACTTCCTCCCGGGATCTGCCTGCCTGTTCGCAGGCTTTTTTGATATTTTCCTTTACGGCATTATAATTTTCTGCCAGTCTGTTGCTCTGCTCCGTCATCTGCATTTGAAATATCCGCCGTCCTTTCCCGCTAATCTTATTCCTCCGGCACCGGACTGCTCTCCGGGATTGTGTCACCACTGACTGTATCCTCCGGCTGTGTATCTTCCGGCACAGTCTCCTCCGGTGTGGGTTCTATGGCAGCTGCTGTGGTATCCGTCTTGTTCGTATCGGTCTTCTTCACATTGGTAATGATCTGGTCATCCGATACTGCGGATCCATCCAGCACAATATAATCATATACATTCAGGCCATAGGTCGTATTCGCCTTTACAATAGAGTATTCATCGTTCTGATACAGGATGTTGATCTGCTTGAAATCCGCATATCCTTTATTTACATTATACACACCGATCAGTGTGGCACGTTTGCTTACCGTGTAGGTATCCTGACTGTCCGTCTTGTACAGGACATCTCCCGTCTTAAGCACGGAAGTATCCATGTAATACACACCCTCCGTCTCATCATAGCTGTAGGCATCCGTCTCCACGAATTCACTGGATATATTGCCATTCTCCAGATAGCACTGTCTTATGACGCCCTGGGTTCCGGCATTTTCATCCGTCGTAACAAAGTCTTCATCGATCAGGAAAAATTCCTTTTCCACGATGGAGGAATTCGGAATTTTCAATCCCGTCTCATCGTTTAAGATCAGCTCAATGTCCAAAAAGCGATCGGATACAAACGTCACCATAGAATTGGTAAATGTAAGAGACAGGAAAGTGTTCCCGTCGCTTCCGGTGAACAGTTTTGCCTGCCCCCAGGATTCATACTGGTTCTTCAGAAAACGAACCTTTACATAATCTTCCTGCTGGATCTGGGCACCCCGTTCCGCATCTATGGGGATCACAACGGACCAGTTCTCATCTGTGGACAGCTTATATACCGGGTCTCCTACCGCCATCAGTTCGTTACCCAGCATCTGCTTTTTCTCATAGTCCTTATTGTCAAATACCGCTTCTGTTACCGTATCCACGGTCAGATCTTCGTATCCGTCTGTCCAGTAAGCCACGATTCCCGTCTCCGGGGCGTAACAGAAGTTCACGATATTGGCGGCTGAACTGCCGTTTTCGTTTTCAATACTCTGCAGCATATTGACATTTGCCAGCTTCAGTACTGTATTTTTCAACGAATATTTGAAATCATAGGTATTCTCGTAGTTCCTGTCATCATACCCATGCATAAAATTCACGATCTCATTTCGAAATTCCGAAAGTTCCTGGTTGCTCAGAGTGTTTTCTCCGAGACTGGCATCTTCCAGTTCCTGGCTTAATCTTCCGGTCTCATCTACGATATATACCGTATCTCCTTTGGCAACACGTTCGCCTTCTCTTGCATAAAAATTCACATATCCCGCTGTATCGGTGTTCACAACACTCTCGCTGCGGATGGCAATTCCCCGGTAAATATTGTTCGTAGCCAGGGATCCTTCCGTTACTTCATACCGGACAATATGATCTGTCTGGTAATACATGATCACACAGATGATCACATAGATAAAAATGGCGCCGAAGATCAGCATACCGATATTGAGGTTCAAAGGTTTTCTGTACTGTTTTACTTTATTGTTCTTAGATTTTCGTTGCTGTGCCATATGGAAAACCTCCTTTCCCCTGATTTTCTTATCCTCTTACATTTGAGAAGCCCCGGTTGGCATCCGAGGCTTCTCATACGTGAAAATTATAATACGTTTTTCTTACAAAGATACAATGATCTTATCCTTAACGGACTCCGGCAATTCGGATTCATCCATAGATACACTGAGGATAAAATCTACCTGGAAGAAATCGCTCATTCTGTCCAGCTTCTCAACCACTGCGGAAATATCCTTGCCTTCCAGTGCTGCGATCTTCAAAAAGCTGTCAAAATACATCTGCTCCAGATCATGATCCTGAGAAATGATACCGCATACGAACCCCAAAAATTCACTCTCATTCTCGATCATGTAACGGGAAACGTCGATCAGACGCACCTTGTTGTTCAGTTCATACATATGTTTCGTACTTTTGTCCAGATATACGATACTGCCCGCAATATCCTTTACCTCGCTGTTTACTTTGTCCAACAGCTGTTTTGTCTTGCCCTTACCCTTTTTGCCTACAATCAACTGAACCATTGGTGTAACCCTCCTGTCGTAAAATTTATAGGAACTTCACGCAACCTATTTACTTTATTATAGTTTATATACCCTTAAAAAACAACATCTATTTGTTGATTTGCTCCAGGAGTTGTACCATCTCCGGGTACAGCACATCGCTCGCCGAAGAATTCAGGATTACGGAAATATACGGAGCTCCGCTCACATCCCGGGATAACAATATCAGACAGTGTCCTGCCGCATTAGTGGTACCTGTCTTGCCTCCGATTACCGTAATATTCTCCGGTGCCTGAAAGTCTCCTCTCAGGAAACGGTTGGTATTATTCACGGTAAGTTCTTTTGCCTTACCGTCCTTGTCATAATATGCAGTCTGATAGGATGTCATATGAATAATTTCATTGAAGGAATCGTATTTGATGGCTTCGTTGAAAATCAGATACAGGTCATATGCTGTGGTATAATGATTGTCATCCGACAGACCGTGGGGATTGGCGAAGCTGGTATTGGTCGCTCCAAGTCTTGTTGCTTCTTCGTTCATCATCTCCACGAAATGATCCACGCTGCCTCCCACATTCTCAGCAATTAACATAGCCGCATCATTGGCGGAATACATCAGGAGAATATGCAGGGCCTGATCCAGTGTCATGGTATCGCCGCTTTTCAGTCCGCACAGCTGTGCACCGGATTCTGTGATCTTAACGGAATCCGTGGCAGTAAGTATCGTATCCAAAGATGCATTTTTAAGTGCTACCAGTGCCGTCATCACCTTCGTCAGGCTGGCGGGATAGAGCCGCTCATAGGCGTTTTTGGAATACAGTACCTCTTTGTTGTTCACATCGAACAATACCGCAGCCGATGCCTGGGTCATATCCACACTGCCGTCTCCGGTATTGTCCCCGGCGATCACGCACAGATCCTGGGCAAACGTTGTAGCTTTGTCTTCTCCCGTTCCGGCGAGGACATTAAAACTGCTGACATTAGAATCCACGTCATAAGGAAACGCATAGGCAACATTGCCACAGCCAGTCAGCATTATCATACAAAGTACCGCCGAAATGCAGGAAGAAATCATACGAAATTTATTTGTACATCTCACGCCACTCTAAATCTCCTCTGTCTAAGGACTTGATCAACAGTTCTGCACTGGCAAGATTCGTTGCCAGCGGGATATTATGCATATCACAGAGACGCATTACATTACTTACATCCGGTTCATGTGCCTTCGGTGCCAGCGGATCCCGCAGAAAGATCACCAGATCGATCTCATTGTGTTCGATCTGTGCACCAATCTGCTGCTCGCCCCCCAGGTGCCCTGCCAGATATTTGTGAACGTTAAGATTGGTAACCTCTTCGATCAGTCTTCCGGTGGTTCCGGTAGCGTACAATTCATTTTTGCTCAGGATTCCCCGATAAGCAATGCAGAAGTTCTGCATTAATTTCTTTTTGGCATCGTGTGCAATCAGTGCAATGTTCATACTCTATACCCCTTCTTCTCTTATATCTTTAGCCTTTCTTTACCTGAAGCCGTACATTCATTACAACTCCCATACCGATATACAGACTGAGTAATGATGTCAGTCCATAACTTACAAAAGGCAGCGGAAGTCCTGTGTTCGGAAGAATAAATGTAGCAACCCCGATATTCACAAAACTCTGGAACGCAATCAGACCGCCCATGGACGCAGCAATAATGGTTCCCGCGACGTCCTTTGCTTTTGACGCAATGGAAATACATTCCATCGCCGTTAAAAGCAGTAGAATAATAACCGCTATACTACCCTTAAATCCGAACTCTTCACCGATTACCGCAAATATGAAATCGGTTTCCGCTTCTGACAGGAAATTGCCGTTTTTCACCGATGTGATCTCGTTGTTTTTATAGCCCTTGCCGTTCAGTTCCCCTGAGCCGATGGCCGTTACGGAATTCAACTGCTGGTATGCCAGATCCGTGGAATATTCCTCCGGATTGACAAAGGCAAGAATACGGTTCTTCTGATAGGTCTCCAATATGGTACTGTCCGGCTGCATCGCCAGTGACACCAATATGATCACTGCCGGAATTGCCACCGCCAGTGCACCGAAGATCAGCTTATAACTGATGCCTCCGGCATACAGAATCACGCAGAAAATAAAGATCAGCACAAGGCTGGTAGACAGCGCCGGCTGTTCCTTTACCATGATCCAGGGAACACCCATAAGTACCGCAATCGATGCGATTACAGTGAAAGTATTCAGCTTTTCCTTATATTTCATAATAAACTGTGCAAAGAATAAAATCAATAAAATTTTTGCAAGTTCTGAAGGTTGAAATTGCAGTCCGCCGATCTTCAGCCATCTCTGTGCTCCGTTGCCTTCTTCGCCCATCAGAATGACCAGTCCCAGCAGGACAAGATTGCCAATATACATCAGCCAGTAAAGCTTCAGCAGAATGGAATAATTAAAAAAAGAAAGGACGATCATGATGACCAGTCCGGCTGCCACACCGGCGATCTGCTTGTTCTGCTGTGTCGGTTCAGTGCTGCCGATCGTCAGTATTCCGACGACCGACAGTGCAAGCACCAATATGATCAATTTAAAATCATAATCCCGTAATCTATAATTCTTAAACATTTATCAGCCTTTCTGTTTCTGTCTCTTATGTATTCACGGCATTTTTGCATTTTTCTGCAGATCCAGGATCGGTATATTGGCAATCAGGCTGGGAGTTTTATTCCGTCCGCCCTTGTTGTTGCCCTTCGCCTGTATCTCGATCTCCATGTGATCTGTGTCAATGCGCATATACTTGGAAATCACTTTGGTAATGTCTGCCTTGATCAGTTCCATCATCTCCGGCGAACAATTTACCCTGTCCGATATCAACAGAATTTTCAACCGGTCCTTCGCCACCTGGCAGGAACTTTTCCTACGAAAAAAATGTTTCATACTCATCCGTCCCCTTCCTATACTTTTCGAAAAATACCGGTTACTTTTGTCCAGAAGGACATTCCTTTTTCGAAGTCCATGAAGGAAAGTTCTCTTCCTCGCAGACGTTCCACCACATTGTAGTATGCTTTTCCCGCCGGGGTGTCATTCCCTACAAGCGGTTCTCCCTGATTGGTGGCGATCACAACGTTTTCATCATCCGGAATAATTCCGATGAGAGGTATCGCCAGAATATCCACCACATCATCCGCAGACATCATATCTCCCCGGTGCACCATATCCATACGCAGTCTGTTGATCACCAGATCCATCTGTTTGAATCCGTTGGCTTCCAGCAGCCCGATAATACGATCCGCGTCCCGAATAGCGGATACCTCCGGTGTGGTCACGACTAACGCTCGGTCCGCTCCTGCGATGGCATTCTGGAATCCCTGCTCGATTCCCGCCGGACAGTCCAAAATGATGTAATCAAACTGTTCCCGCAGATGGTCTATGACTTTCACCATCTGCCCCGGGGTTACCGCGCTTTTGTCTCTGGTCTGTGCCGATGGCATCAGATAGAGCCTGGGATGTCGTTTGTCCCGGATCAGCGCCTGCTTGATGCGGCAGTTACCTTCCACCACATCCACCAGGTTATATACGATACGGTTCTCCAGTCCCATGACAACATCGAGATTGCGCAGTCCGATATCCGTATCGATGAGGCAGACTTTACAGCCCGCCTTTGCAAGACCTGTTCCGACATTTGCAGATGTAGTGGTCTTACCTACACCGCCTTTTCCTGAAGTGACGACAATGACTTCGGAGCTTTTCTTCTCCGTGGAAACATTTTGTTCCATATTGGATTCCTCCTGTTTTATTTTGTCGTCCCCTGGATCCTGTTAGAAAGCACCCAGTAATTCTTTTGTAAGGGGATCAAATACGATCTTCCCACTCTTTAGGTGTGCAATTTTCGGTTGTACTTTGGGGGGGATTCCCCATTTCAACTGTTTCGCATTGGTTTTATATTTGAAATCGCCGATTTTTAATCTTTCCGGCTCCATTTCAAGCGCTACGATATAGGCATCTTCTCTGCCGTATCCTCCGGCATAAGCTTCGCCGTACAGACCTCCCAGAATGATAATGTTGCCCGCAGAGATCACTGCGCTTCCCGGATAAACATCCCCCAGCACCACAATGCTGTTCTCCGTCTCGATCACTTCCCGGTTCTTCAGGGTTCCTTTATAGAATTGTCCTCCCTCTGTTCCGGACAGCTTTTTATCCATATGCTGAAGTGCCTTGATGAAATTTTTATTGGTATCGTCATCATGCCCTACAATGCAGACAATCCGGACATTGCTGTTCTCGCGGATGGTATCCAGAATAAGGATCTCTTCTGCCTCTGTAACCTTACGTCCTTCCATGGACAGTGCCATGGTGGAGCTTCCGAAAAAGTTCCTTGCCTCTGTGAATTTTACCGTAAGTTCCTGTAAAATTTCCTCCATGGAGGCATCCTCTTTCATCAGAAGTGTAATACCGTTCGGAAAACTTTTAATCAATACTGCGTCTTTCATTTTTCTTATACCTGTCTTTTATATTAATTACATCTCGTTGGACACTGCATTATCCAATGTATCTGCAGTACCGGTAATCAGATCATCCTCTTCTGCCAGTCCGTAATAATACTTAATAATATCTCTGGTGAACTGAGCCGCATAGTCGGAGGAATATCCGAAGGGAATTCGGGTCGCAATGGCGATCTCTGGATTCTCATAGGGTGCATAACAGATAAACAGCGCGTGGTTCGGTCTGGAGGCGGTCTGCTCTGCCGTACCGGTCTTACCTGCCACGTTTACCGCCAGATCACTGAAATACTTTTTATTCTCCACCACCTGGCGCATTCCCAAATGGAATGCATTCCAGTATTCCTGCGGCAGATCGATCTGATTCCGCACCTCTGCATGATATTCTTTCAGCAGATTACCCTGGGAGTCTGTGGTCTTGTCCAACAGGGTCAAGTTATAGCAGGTGCCGCTGTTGGCAATGGTAGTGACATATCTTGCCAGTCCTACCGTCGTATAGCTGTTGCTGCCCTGTCCGATAGCGGAACGTACCGGGTCCTTGGTAGACACATCCGGAGCGTATTCTCCGATCTCCACACCCGATTTATCCGTGAGTCCGTACAGATCCGCGTATTTGCTCAGGGTATCCAGACCTGCTTCCTCGTTATAGGTTCCGCTGCTTGTAGCCAGCTGGTAACCTACATTGTAAAAGAAGTAGTTACAGGAATCCCGGATGGCAGTCGTCACATTTTCGTAACCATGTCCGGAGATCTTCCAACATCTCGGGGACGGTGTGATCTCGGTAAAGGTACCGACACAATTCACATTACTCTGCAAATTAATGACATTTTCCATCAGTCCCGCGGTAGCGGATACGATCTTAAATGTAGATCCGGGCGCTGCCTTGTACTGTGTGGCAAAATTCAGCTGGGGGCTGGACTTGTCCGCATTCAGCTGCGCATAATATTCCGCATCCACGGTGTTTGCCATTTTATTGTTGTCATAACCGGGATAAGATACCATGGCGAGCACGTCACCCGTATTAACATCCGTAATTACCACAGAGGCGTTGCAGGGATCCAGCGCCAGCTGCGCCGGTGTGATCTCCAGATTATTGATCCGGTTCATCATAAACTGATATGCCGACATTTTTCCGGAATACAGCGCTTCCTCATCCTCCGCGGGAATATCCACCACCTGCTGTTCGCATAAGAGCATACAGATCTGTTTGCCGGTGATCTTATCGTTTAACAGCATGTATTTATAAAAACGTTTCTGAAATTCCGATGTATGATCCACTTCGTTAATGATGTAATCCAACAGTTTGTCATACACCTCTGCGGAATCGGAATATTTATCATTCAGTTCCAGTTTGCTGACATCAATCCAGTTCATGGCGATACAGTACTGAAGATATTCCTTCAGGGAAATGACCTCTTCCTTCGCCCAGGCATTCTGTGTGGCATCGTTATCATCCACCAATTCTTTCATGATCACGCCGTTCTCCCTGAGGAGGCTTACAATATTGCTTTGGTAGACCTGATACTCCTTGGATAACTTATTGTACGGTGTTGCCCCGTCAGTAAGCTCGTAGGTCAGCTTGTCGTAAACACCCTGTTTATACTCCAGATAAGCCGCATAGACGGCCTGCTCCGTCTCCTTGGCGTCCTCTGCCTCAAAGTGCTTCCTGTTCAGAATATTGTTATTGATCATGGCAAAATACACATCGTAGATGGGTATCTTGATGGAAGAACTTTTCGCATTTTCCGGCAGATTAAATTCTTTGGCATTGATGATCTTGCTGGCTACCAGACCTGCAAGCTTCTGCTCCACAATATTATAAACCGCTTCCGTAAGATCCTTATCAATCGTCAGGTAGACATCCGCACCCGGTTGTGCCTCCTTACGCTCTAAAATGGTGATTACCTTACCGGTAACATCCACCACCACTTTCTCGCTGCCCTTGGTACCCTGCAGTGTCGTCTCCATATAGGATTCCATACCGCTCTTACCTACCACATCGTTGATGGTATAAGTGTCTTCACTTCCGCCTTCCGCTACGACCTGCGCATTTAATTCCGTCAGTTCATCGGAAGAGATCTTGCCGGTATATCCCAGTACATGTGCGAAATATTTGCTGTCTATATAATGTCTCACCGTATCTTCCACAATAGAGACACCGTCTAACTGATCGGAGTTCTCCATGATGACAGCCACCGTCTCCTCACTGACATTGGTAGCCACGGTGGTTCCCACGTATTTACGGAAAGAGGTCAGATTCATTGCATACCGGATGGTTACCATCTGCAGCCATTCTTCCTTCGTATAGCCTTTTCCCGGCACGAAAGGGGTCTTATTGTCTTCAGGATCTTCATACTGGCCGATGGCAAAGCCCTTGGCACGGCTTAAATACTCCATCAGCTCCTGGGCTGTCATGGCTTTCTCTTCCGCTGACAGTTTGTCAACTGTCTTATATCCAAGCACATCCGCCTGGAAACGAAGCAGTGCCGTACCATCCACCGAATAAGCAAAATCACCGTCCTCATCAATCACGATCTTGAAATCCGTAATGACACTGTCCCCGTTTTTCTCGATCAGTTTGATCAGACGATATACTACATCGTTTACATTGGCATTTTTATTCCGGCTGGATTCAAATACATCCTCGATCTTCACGGAATACGCCAGCTCATTTTCCGCAAGGACATTGCCGTTGCGGTCCAAAATACGACCTCTGGTACTGGAGATATCACGGGTCTTCTCAATCTGGAGAATAAAATCGTTCAGATATTCTTCTCCGTTTACGATTTGCAGATTGAAGCAGCGGTAGATCAGTACCCCTGCAAAAACAACAAACAGAATCGCCAGTACCGTCAGTCTGCTGGTCACAATATTTATAATGTGATCTTTGATTTCACGAAACAAATTTCTGTGCGCTCCTTTTTTCCTTCTCCTCCAGCTTCTGATTGATCTTCAGAATCAGAGGATACAAAATAATCGTAACAACGATAGTGTAAAGTGCCTCTGGAAGGATCACTTTGGTAAAATAATACGGGAAATGAAAACGCCCTCTCAACAGAAACATCAGAATATAGCAAATCAGTCCATAAGAAATATCGCTTACCACGATCAGTGCCAGCGGCAGCTTGATGTCCTCCGGATAAAAGATCCGGCAGAACTTTCCGTTCACAAAGCCTATGTACATCATGACCATGGCATAAAATCCCAGGAAGCTGCCAAAAAAGATATCACATAAAAGCCCACAGGCAAACCCGATCAGAAGTCCGTCCTTCTCCCCTCTCATGAATCCGAAAGAGGAAGTCAGAATGATCATTAGATTGGGAATGATGCCGCCTAACGCCAGGCTGTTAAACACGCTGCACTGCAGGATAAAGAATACAAGGATCAGTAACACGACCACGATCTTGCGTAGGATACTGCTGTTATTCTCCATCTGTGCCTCCTCCCGGAACCTGCTGTTTTTTGTCTGTAATGACAAGCACTTCGCTCAGATGTTCAAAATCCACCACCGGAGTCAGATATCCGGATTTGGTCAGATTATTTGTATCTTTGTTGATGGTGCTGATATAACCGATCAGAATATTCGGCAGATACTTGTCACTGATATCGGAGGTTACGACCTTATCTCCCTCTGCAACAGCATCCTGGCTGTCTACCAGTTTGCTGAAAGGGATCACTCCCTGCGCCATCAGCTGTAAGTCTCCGGATACGATCAGATTATCCCCTGTTGCCAGTGTCATGCCGCTGACATTGGAATTATCGGAGATGATCGAGGTCACCCTGGACCAGTTCGGTCCCACAGAGGTAATACGTCCTACCAGTCCGCCTCCGGCGATCACATTCATATCATCTGCCAGTCCGTCATTGGAACCCTTGTCGATGACAAAGGAAGAATACCAGTTCCCGGAATCTCTGCTGATGATCCTGGCTCCGATCTTGTTATAATCTCCGTATTCCTCATCCAGCTCCAATAAGCCTCTCAATTCATTCAGTTCATATTTGTCCTGCTGTAGTAAGGTGTTCTCCTCCGTGAGGGATGCCACCTGCTCCTTCAGGGCGCCGTTCTCCGCTAAAAGCGTGCGAATCTGTACCAGTTCATCCGAACGGTTCGACAGCCATTCTCCCGCCTTGGCGATGCCCTGTTCAAAGGGAACGATCACATATCCCACCACGCGGTTAAACGGGCGGTTAAACACATTGGTTCCGAAGGTCACCAACATCATAACAGTACACAGGATAGTTAAAATAAAAAGGAGATATTTACTCGGTAAAGTAAACCTCTCCCCTTTTCTTTTTACGACTGGGCTCATTTACTCATCCCTTCAATTGCGTAAGCTACAGTTTTATAGTTATCATCTTTGATGATCTTGGCAAGTCCCATTGCCACGCTGGTCAGAGGATTCTCTGCCACATTTACGTGCAGTCCGGTACCCGTTGCCAGTCTCTCCGCTAAATGGCTCACCTGGGATGCACCACCGGTCAGATAAATGCCGTGACGGTAAATATCCGCTGCCAGTTCGGGGGGAGTTCTCTCTAAGATCACTTTTACATTATCAATGATCGTATTGAAATGCTCTTCCAGGGACTCGTCCACCATTTTCGTGGGAATCTCACGTTCTACCGGAAGACCGGTCACGATATCTCTGCCGTATACAATGGCACCCTTGCCCTCTTCTTCCAGTTCTTTCAGGGCAATCTTCACATTCTCCGCAGTCTTGCCGCCGATGATCAGGGAGAATTCTCTTCTGACCGCCGCACGGATGGCGTCGTCGAACTTCATGCCGCCCACCTTGATCAGACGGCTTAATACGATACCGCCCAGAGACAGAATGGAGATCTCCGTGGTCTCATAACCGACATTTACCACCAGCACACCCTGGGAATTCTTTACATCGATATCCAGTCCCAGACCGTCTGCCACTGCCTTTTCCACTACCATGATCTTCTTCGCCTTCACATTGGCGCCCTTGATCAGATCGTAGAAAGCTCTCTTCTCCACCTCGGTGACATCCGTCGGCACCGCAATGAAGAAATCGGAAGGCTTGGTATTGCCTTTTTGCAGATCTCCGATAAAATACTTCACCAGAGTCTCCATATTTTTGATGTCCGCGATCACTCCGTTGGAACGCGGATAAGAAATATGAATATTGCTGGGAGCTTTCTCATACATTTCAAATGCAGAGTTGCCGTATGCAAATAAAGTATTCTTATTCTCGATGGCAATCATGTTCTTCTCGATCATAATGTTGTCATCATTGCGATTATAGATCTTTATGTTGTTGGTACCGAGGTCGATACCGAATGCGTTGTTTGCCACTGTCATTTTCCTTTCTTATATCATCTCAATAATTTTTGCTCTTTAAAGCTAGTATACCTGTTATCCCCGATAATAATGTGGTCTAACAGCGGAATATCCATCTGTTCTCCCGCTCCCGCCACGTTGTCGGTAAGTTCTCTGTCCGCTCTGCTTGGTGTCGGGTCACCGCTTGGATGATTATGCACGAGGATGATATTCACTGCTTTGTCTTTCAATGCTTCCAAAAATATCTCTCTGGGAGAGATCAGAGCCATGTTCACGCAGCCGTCCGACAGTTTTTTCTCCCGGATCAGCTGTCCTTTGGCGTCCAGACAGAGCAGATACACACACTCTGTATCCTTATGACGCAGCTTCTCCATGAAATATTCCGCCACCATATCCGCTCTGGTAAAGCAGATTCCGGTACTTGCTCTCGCCCGGCTCATCCGATTGGATAATTCGGCGATGCATTTTAATTTCACGGCTTTTACTGTGCCGATCCCGCGGATCTGCGTCAGTTCTTCCACACTTACATCGTGCAGGCCCAAAAGCCCTTCCCTGGGATATCTTGCCAGTGCCAGAACCTTTTCCGCCAGTTCCACTGCGGAAGTGTCTTTGGTTCCGGTTCGCAGAATGACCGCCAGAAGTTCCGCTTCTGTAAGATTCTCCGGTCCGAAGCTTAAGAATCTCTCATAAGGCAACTGTGAATCTGTTACATGTTGTGTTAATTTTACAGGCATAAGTCTCCTTCTGCCTTCTCCGACGTATGTTTTCTAACGGATAAAACGGTATACCACAAAAGCAATGATCACACCGATCACGCTGGCGATGGTAATGTTAAACTCCAGTCCGAAGGTAAGAATGATAAAACCGAGATTCAATTCCACCGGGCTGCTGAGTCCGAAATTCTGTCCGTAATTCAGAAAAGTACCGTCAAAATAAGTTCCTATAAATCTGCCGATCACAAATCCGATCAGTACCAGGACAATCAATACCCAATTAATTCTCTTCAAGGCATTTCCTCTTCTTTCTTTTCTTGTGTACTCTCTGTATCCGTCCGGGTCTCCCCATAAGTCCCATCTTCCATACGTCCTTTTATACTATCACAAAAAGATTCTTCTGTACACAAATTTAGTGGATTTTATTTTGCGCTTTTTCTACAGGATTCGTATTCCCCGGCGGAATCTACATCGCCTGTCTTATCTGTTCTTCTGTCACGATTCCTTTCTGAACCAGTGCCTGCAGGGATTTCAGGATACCGAACTTGGCATGCTGCCAGGTCAGTCCCCCCTGGAAATATACGGCATAAGGAGGCTTAATGGGACCGTCTGCGGACAGTTCAATGGAGGAACCGGATACGAAAGCTCCCGCCGCCATGATGACCTGTGCATCATATCCCGGCATATCCCAGGGTTCCGGTGTTACGTGGCTGTCTACCGGTGCCGCTGCCTGAATTCCCTGGCAGAAGCCGATGACTCCCTCGGGCTGACCAAACGTCACTGCCTGGATGATATCATGTCTGCTCTCCGTGCCGTTGGGAACAACAGCAAAACCTAATTTTTCATAGACATTGGCGGCAAAGATCGCACCCTTTAACGCCCCCGCCGTCACGGTCGGTGCCAGGAAAAATCCCTGATAGAAATCCTTCAGAATACCAAGAGACGCTCCGACTTCCTTGCCCAGTCCGGGAGAAGTCAGACGATATGCCGCATTCTCCACGCATTCCTTTGTACCTGCGATATATCCGCCAATCGGTGCAAGT
>CAVGMD010000021.1:0-34669 GCA_963630275.1 Bacteroidaceae bacterium
TAAAAGAGCCGCAAGAAAATAAAAAGGATATTTACAACAGACGATTATTATGATATATTGAAAAAGTATGATTAGCCGATGCTCAGATTACGGACACTCCGACCTTAGTCTTGGTATCAGGCGTTTAAAAAATAGGAGGAAAAAGAAATGATTTCTAAGGAAAAGAAAACAGCCATCATGAACGAGTACGCAAGAACCCCCGGTGACACCGGTTCACCTGAGGTACAGGTAGCAGTCCTGACCGCAAGAATTCAGGAGCTTACCGAGCATCTGAAGGAGAACCCCAAGGATCATCATTCTCGTCGTGGTATGCTGAAGATGGTAGGTCAGAGACGTGGTCTTCTGGAGTACCTGAAGAAGAAGGATATCGAGAGATATCGTGCATTAATCGAGAAGCTTGGCTTAAGAAAATAATGCTGACTGGTGAGCGGGGTCTGCCGATTACATCGGCGCTCCGCTTCTCTTGTTTCTCATTAAGGTAACATGCGGAATGGAAGTGAGCCCCGAGACCGCTGAAAAGGTTATGTCGCGGTAGAATGCAACACGATTTTTTCAGTAGTTTCGGTAATCCTCCGGACCGTAGAAATAATAATTTATATCGCACCAGATAAAACCGATGCGATGGATAGGAGGAATTTATGTATCAAAGTTACAAGATGGATCTTGCAGGCAGACCTCTGGTTGTTGATATCAACCGTGTAGGTAAGCAGGCAAACGGATGTGCATTCATGCACTATGGTGATACCACTGTTCTCTGTACCGCAACCGCTTCCGAGAAGCCCAGAGACGGTATCGATTTCTTCCCTCTGAGTGTAGAGTACGAAGAGAAAATGTACGCTGTGGGTAAGATCCCCGGCGGCTTCAATAAGAGAGAGGGCAAGGCAAGCGAGAACGCTATCCTGACCAGCCGTGTCATCGACAGACCTATGCGTCCCCTGTTCCCCAAGGATTACCGTAACGATGTAACCTTGAACAACATGGTAATGAGCGTAGATCCCGAGTGCCGTCCCGAACTGGTAGCCATGATCGGTGCTGCTATCGCTACCTGCATTTCCGATATTCCTTTCGATGGTCCCTGCGCTATGACCCAGGTAGGCATGATCGATGGCGAGTTCGTTATCAACCCCAGCCAGGAGCAGTGGAAGAAGGGTGATCTGAACCTGACCGTTGCTTCTACCAGAGAGAAAGTAATCATGATCGAAGCAGGAGCTAACGAGATTCCTGAGGCTACCATGATCGAAGCAATCTACAAGGCTCACGAAGTGAACCAGACCATTATCGCTTTCATCGACAAGATCGTAGCAGAAGTAGGCAAGAAGAAGCATGAGTACACCAGCTGTGCAGTTCCCGCTGAAATGTTCGAGGCTATGAAGGAGATCGTATCTCCCGCTGAGATGGAAGAGGCAGTATTTACCGATGACAAGCAGACCCGTGAGGAGAATATCCGTGTGATCACCGACAAGCTGACCGAGGCTTTCGCTGAGAACGAAGAGTGGCTGGCTATCTTAGGTGAGGCTGTATATCAGTATGAGAAGAAGACCGTTCGTAAGATGATCCTGAAGGACCACAAGCGTCCCGACGGTCGTGCAATTACCCAGATCCGTCCTCTGGCAGCAGAGGTGGATATCATCCCCCGTGTACATGGTTCCGCTATGTTCACCCGTGGACAGACCCAGATCTGTAATGTATGTACTCTGGCACCTCTGTCCGAGCAGCAGAAGATCGACGGCCTGGATGAGAACGAAGTAAGCAAGAGATATATGCATCACTATAATTTCCCTTCCTATTCCGTAGGTGAGACCAAGCCTTCCCGCGGACCCGGAAGACGTGAGATCGGTCACGGCGCTCTGGCTGAGAGAGCCCTGATCCCAGTACTGCCCAGTGAGGACGAGTTCCCGTATGCAATTCGTACCGTATCTGAGACTTTTGAATCCAACGGATCCACTTCCATGGCTTCCACCTGTGCTTCCTGCATGTCCCTGATGGCAGCAGGCGTACCCATCAAGAAGATGGTAGCAGGTATCTCCTGTGGTCTGGTAACCGGCGAGACTGATGACGATTTCGTACTGTTAACCGATATCCAGGGACTGGAAGACTTCTTCGGAGATATGGACTTTAAGGTAACCGGTACTACCGAGGGTATTACCGCGATCCAGATGGATATTAAGATCCACGGTCTGACCAGACCTATCGTAGAAGGCGCTATCGCAAGATGCCGTGATGCAAGACTGTTCATCATGGATACCTGCATGAAGCCTGCAATCTCTGCTCCAAGAACAGAGGTTGGCAAGTACGCTCCCAAGATCATCTCCATTCAGATCGATCCCGACAGAATCGGTGATGTAGTAGGTCAGCGTGGTAAGACCATCAACGAGATCATTGCACGTACCGGCGTGAAGATCGATATCACCGATGACGGTAAGGTATCTATCTGCGGTACTGACAAGGAAATGATGGATAAGGCTCTGGATATGGTGAAGATCATTACCACTGACTTTGAAGAAGGTCAGATCTTCAAGGGCAAGGTAGTAAGCATCAAGGAATTCGGTGCATTCATCGAGTTCGCACCCGGTAAGGAAGGCATGGTACACATCTCCAAGATCGCTAAGGAGAGAATCAACCGTGTAGAAGATGTCCTGACACTGGGAGATGTAGTTACTGTAGTATGCCTGGGCAAGGATAAGATGGGCAGAATCAGCTTCTCCATGAAGGATGTAGCTCAGCAGTAAGTTGAGAAAATAAAACCGCTGTGTGGCGTAAGCCCACGGCGGTTTTTTGATGTCGATTTTATGAATAGCGTGGCTCATTGCATAGAACAGTTTCAAATCTATGAACACCCACGGTGAACGGAACATCCTGCCTTTCAACACTTTTCAAGAAAATATCAACACCCTCCAACAGACATCGCAGCATGACATTCCGTCCACGTGGGTGTTATGTTTGTACTAAAATCGTCATTTTTAGCAAAAAAGATACAAAAACAAAGGATTTGGATGCTTTAGAAGTAACTGTTTTCGTAAAAAGAGAAAATCAGACAATTTTTATACAAAATACCTTGATTTAGAAAATTATTTGGATGGACTACGTCATTATTACGTCTTTTACACCAAAGTAATCAACAAGACTATTTTCGGATATTGGAAGGTTTTTCAAAACACATTCTGTCCGTCGTGGGCGTTCGTGGGGATTATGGTGTCCTGCGCAAGCGCCCATCGCTGTCCTCACTATGCCTATGCGCGGCTATGCTTTCGTAACTTTCCATTTACTTTACTTCTTCCGTAATCAATTCTGCCCACGTCACTGCAAATCCGGCACGGTGTGCCACCCGCTGGGAGGCGATATGGGACATGCTTGTTCCATAATAGGGAACAGCTCTGTGCGCAATAATATCCTGGGCCAAAAGTCTTACCAAAGTAGAACCTACATGCAGCCCCCGGGCTTGGAAGTCTACATTGATCCCAATCTGCCAGAAAAGGGGACTGTCAGCGCTAGCACCTGCCATGCCGAGAATCTCACCGCCCTTTACTGCGGCAATCCCCAGGACATCCGGTGCAGCGGGATCAAAAGCAAAAGCTTCATCAAAGCGGCTGTCACCATGAAATTGCAGAATGGCATTCTGATCATATCTCACCAGATCGAAATTTCGAGTCTCAGACAGCGTTGGAGAAGAAGGAACAGGAGAAATTACACCATCAGCTTCCGGAAGATAAAAAGGATGTACCTGCGCAATCCGGAAACCAAAGGGTGCCAGTAACTCCTCCAACTCCCGCAACTGCTTCATATCAAAGAACCATTCTCCCGTCGTGTCGGCATAACGTTTCTGACACTCTGTCACAATTTCCTCCGAACCGGTCACCAATAATTTCCCATTGACGACAGCAATTTTCAAACCGCAGACGGAGCTTTCCTGAAAACGACGTCGCCCTTCCTGTGATGTATAGATTGTAAAATGATTTTCAGAATCTGCCACATCGGCAGGACTACAACAGTAATCCAGTGCCAGCTGGCGGGATAATTCTTCTCGATACATAGATGGCAGAACTCCTTTCAAAACGGACCACATGAATGACTTGAATGCCTGAAATCATATTTATGCAAAGATTCAGAAACTCTGCGGCTGCCATCCCTTCAGCACGTGTTCCACGGTGTACTCCGCAGCTTCTTCCTCAGTCAGCTGGTGGGAAAAGTCCGCGCGGGTGGCGGGGGAAGCGCCGGGACCGTAGGAAGCATATTCTCCGTAGTAGAAGTGATCATGGGGCTTATTCCAGTCCTGCCAGCCGGCGGGATGGATGTGCTCGCCCAGTTCGCAGTGTAAATATACAGTCTTCGCCCACTCTCTCCAGGGACGTCCCAGATAGATGGAATGAGGAGGACAGTCGCTCTCTAACTTACATTCATGCAAGACATAGCCGTAAGGCTCTTCCCTCGGAGTGGAGGCGGCGGTCACATAGCCGTAGATCACCTCAGTATCCGGGCTTTCCGGCGGAATGCGGTTTCCAGGAAGCTTGGAGTAGATCGTGCAGTGCTCAAACCAGGCGATGCCGCTACCGAAGATGAAATCCACATCTCCCTGAATAAAACAATTTTCATAATAATGACGTCCCAGGGTGCGGGGCTTGAATTCTCCGGGCCCCTTGAAGCCTCCGGGCTGAGCCTCTTTTAACGGCAGAGGAGCGTCGAAGATCGTATCCTGACTGCCAAGGAACCGACAGTCATAGAAGGCATTGCGGTCACCGTCCACATACACCGCCAGAGCCTGCCCTACGGTGTGACCGAAGCCGGAATCGTTCTGAAAAGTCAGATGCTTTGCAGTGAAATCATGGGTGTCGATCCGGACGGAAGCGGTACGGAAGGTTCCACGCTTATCGCCCTCCGGCATAAGATCAAAGGCAGCGTCTCCGAAGACCAGAATCGTCTCCTCACAGCCGGCACCCTCAAAGGTGATATTCGGTCTTGTGATTACTAATTTTTCCCGGTAAATACCCTTGCCGATATGCAGGATCACGGGAGGAAGATCCGAAGCGGGAGCCGGGAACTGTTTCTCAGTTTCCGCAGCAGGAATATCCGGCAGGGAAGCCAGCGCTTCACCAATGGTAGGAAAAGAAGTGTGGGAAAGTGTGCCGCCGGGCATGTTTGTCGCATTGACATAGAGATGAATGATATCTGACATGAAAGTACCTCTTTTCTAAAATATAGTCATGACTAATTACAAAAGTTTTACAATTTCTAAATCTGGTGTATCCGCAAGATTTACATATTCGTCACCGCACTGTACCACGGGACGGGATAACTTTTCCTTGTTGATATAAATAATGGTTCCCTTCCGACCGTCGCTTAACAGACACCTATTCTGCAGGCAGGAATTCACCACATTTTCCAGGAAAGGAAGCAGAATGGAGACATCGTATTTCTGGAAGCCTTCCGATTCGAACATCTCGATGACACGGAACGAACACAAAGGTCCTCTGTAACAACGGGCCGCCGTCATGGCATCGTAGACATCCGCAATGGCTACGATTCTTGCATAAGGGTCGATCTGATTCCCTTTTAATTTCAGGGGATAACCGCTGCCATCATTGCGCTCGTGGTGCATAAGTGCTGCATTTTTCACATGATTATCCACGTCCTGGGACAGAAGCAGCTGATAGCCCAAAGTGGGATGCTTTTTGATGGTGGCGAACTCTTCTTCGGACAACTTCCCGGGCTTGGCAATGATGGAATAGGGGATCAGCATCTTGCCCACATCATGGAACAGTCCGCAGGCAGTAGCAAGCTCCACTTCCGCATCGGGTAATTTCAGCCATCCGGCGAGAATATTGCAGATCAGTGCCACATTCAGACAGTGCGTGTATGTGGAATCGTCATATTCCCGCATGTTCTGGAGCATGTCCAGGAGATTGATACTGCCGGAATGATGCGCCACGATCGCCAGCGTATTTTGCAGCAGAGTCTTCACATCCAGTTTGGTATTTTTCTGAACCACCAGGTTCATATTTTCCTTGAAAAGCTCGACTTCGTTCTCGAAATCTTCCTTGAACAGCTGAAATTCCGGCGAATTCTTGATGCGCTCGGAGTAAGAGGTCTCAGTGTCTGTGGAATCCTCCGCAGGCTGCACGGGCTGTATGGTATCCTCGGCAAAAATCGTGAGAATGCCGTACAGATCCAGCTTGGTGATCAGCTTGTCCGTCAGAACCGTACCCTTTTGCACCAAAAGCTCATGTTCCAGATCATAGACATCTTCGGCTACCGTCATGCCGGGAACCAGTTGTGTAATGGATAATCTTTTCATGGACTACACTCCCTTACAGAAAAGAAATTAGTTAAATTAATTATAATAATTTTTAACCTTACTGTCAATTTTTGCGGACTTACTGTTGTCCATATCCAGTTCATAAAAATTTTACAGTCTTTTCACGGTCGTGGAGACATTGAAAGGTTGAAACATAGAGGAAAATCTGCTACAATAAGCTTTGAATTATGCGAAGACCCTCCGGTATTTTAGTATCGAGGGGTGCGGAAACGAGGAAAAAATGAACGTTATTGAGAAGATATTTGGTACGCACAGTTCCAGAGAACTGAAGCGTATTGAGCCCCTGGTGGACAAGATCGAGGCACTCCGTCCGACGATGCAGGCACTTTCCGATGAGGAATTGCGCGGCAAGACCTACGAATACAAGATGCGTCTGAACGATGGTGAGACTCTGGACGATCTGCTTCCGGAGGCTTATGCAACCGTAAGAGAGGCTGCAAAGCGTGTTCTGAACATGGAGCATTACAGAGTACAGCTGATCGGTGGTATTATCCTGCATCAGGGACGTATCGCAGAGATGCGTACCGGTGAAGGTAAGACCCTGGTGTCCACCCTGCCTGCATACCTGAATGCCTTAGAAGGCAAGGGTGTCCATGTCGTTACCGTCAATGACTATCTGGCAAAGCGTGATGCGGAGTGGATGGGTCAGGTACATGAGTTCCTGGGGCTGAAGGTCGGCGTGGTACTGAACAGCATGACCTCCGAGGAGAGACAGGAAGCCTACAAGTGTGACATCACTTATGTTACCAACAACGAACTGGGATTTGATTATCTGCGTGATAACATGGTTATCTACAAGGAACAGCTGGTTCTGCGCGGACTGCACTATGCCATCATCGATGAGGTGGACTCCGTACTGATCGATGAAGCGAGAACCCCTCTGATCATTTCCGGACAGAGTGGCAAGTCCACAGCTCTGTACGAGATGTGTGATCTGCTGGCACGTCAGATGAAGCGCGGTGACGATGTACAGGAACTGACCAAGATGGATGCCATCATGGGTGTGGTACAGGAAGAGACCGGTGACTTCGTCGTCAACGAGAAGGATAAGATCATCAATCTGACCGCAGCAGGTATGGAAAAGGTAGAGAGATTCTTCCATATTGATAACTTTGCAGATCCCGAGAACCTGGAGATCCAGCACAACATTATCCTGGCACTGCGTGCCCATAATCTGATGTTCCGTGACAAGGATTACGTGGTAAAAGATGATCAGGTACTGATCGTCGATGAGTTTACCGGACGTATCATGCCGGGACGTCGTTATTCCGACGGCCTGCATCAGGCAATCGAAGCAAAAGAGCATGTAAAGGTTAAGAGAGAGAGTAAGACCTTAGCGTCCATTACTTTCCAGAACTTCTTTAATTTATTCGATAAAAAGTCCGGTATGACCGGTACCGCTCTCACCGAGGAGACCGAGTTTCGTGAGATCTACGGCATGGACGTTGTAGTGATCCCCACGAACCGTCCCGTGATCCGTAAGGATTTACAGGATGCTGTATACAAGACGAAAAAAGAGAAGCTGAACGCTATCGTGAATGCGGTAGAGGAAGCACATGCTACCGGCCAGCCCGTACTGGTAGGTACCATCACCATCGAAGCCAGTGAAGAACTGAGCAGAATGCTGACGAAGCGCGGCATCCAGCACAAGGTCCTGAATGCGAAATTCCATGAACTGGAAGCAGAGATCGTAGCCGATGCCGGTGTACATGGTGCGGTAACCATCGCTACCAACATGGCAGGTCGTGGTACGGATATCAAGCTGGATGATGAAGCAAGAGCAGCCGGCGGACTGAAGATCATCGGTACCGAGCGTCACGAGTCCAGACGTATTGATAATCAGCTGCGTGGTCGTTCCGGACGTCAGGGAGATCCCGGTGAGTCCAAGTTCTACATCTCTTTGGAAGACGATCTGATGAGACTGTTCGGTTCCGAGCGTCTGATCAGCATGTTCAATACCTTAGGTATCCCCGAGGGACAGGAGATCGAGCACAAGGCACTGACCAATGCCATCGAATCCGCACAGAAAAAGATCGAGAGCAATAACTACGGTATCCGTAAGAATCTGTTAGAGTATGACCGTGTCATGAGTGAGCAGAGAGAGATCATCTACGAGGAGCGTCTGCGGGTACTGAACGGTGAGAGCATGCGCGATGTGATCTACAAGATGATTACCGATATTACAGAGAACTGTGTAGATATCTGTATCAATGACGACGCTGATATCGCCGACTGGGATTTCAATGAGTTAAATACCCTGCTCATTCCTACGATTCCTTTACAGCCTCTGACACCGGAGCGTGTGAAGAAGCCCAAGAAGAACAGCTTAAAGCAGCAGTTGAAGGAAGAAGCTGTGAAGCTGTATGAAGCAAAAGAAGCCGAGTTCCCCGAATCCGAAGCAATCCGTGAACTGGAGCGTGTGGTTCTGCTGAAAGTCATCGACCGTAAGTGGATGGATCACATCGACGATATGGAGCAGCTGCGTCAGGGCGTAGGCTTACAGGCATACGGACAGAGAGATCCTCTGGTAGAGTACAAGATGAGCGGTTACGAGATGTTCGATGAGATGACCCAGAACATCCGTGAGGAGACCGTCAGAATTCTGTTCCATATCAAGATCGAGCAGAAGGTAGAGCGTGAGCAGCAGGCGAAGATCACCGGTACGAACAAGGATGATTCCCTGCCGAAGGGACCCGTAAAGCGTGAAAATGCCAAGGTATATCCCAACGATCCCTGCCCCTGCGGAAGCGGTAAGAAATACAAGAACTGCTGTGGACGGAAAGCGTAAGCCCATAAACCGAAGCGGAAAATCTAAAATTAAGAAAGTAGGTGACGTTAAGTGGTTGAATTAGATCAGATGAAGACAGAAATTCTGTCCTACGAAACACCTTTAGCGGAAGTGAGGGATTCACTTTGACCTTGCTAACAAGGCAAAGCGAATCGAAGAAATGGAATGTGAGATGGAGGCTCCCGGATTCTGGGATGACCCGGAACGTTCCAACCAGAAAATGAAAGAACTGAAGAACCTGAAGGATACTGTGGGAGAGTGCGATAAGCTTTCCACACAGTACGATGACATCCTGACTCTGATCGATATGGGATATGAGGAGAATGACGAGTCTCTGATCCCGGAGATCCGCGGGGAACTGGATGAATTCATCAGAGAATTCGATGAACTTCGGATCGGCACTCTGCTGTCCGGAGAATATGATAAGAACAATGCCATCTTAAAGCTCAATGCCGGTGCCGGCGGTACCGAGAGCTGTGACTGGTGCGGTATGCTGTATCGTATGTATACCCGCTGGGCGGAGCGTAAGGGCTTTACCATTGAAGTGCTGGACTATTTGGATGGCGACGAAGCCGGAATCAAGTCAGTGACTTTCCAGGTCAACGGGCTGAATGCCTACGGTTACCTGAAATCCGAGAAGGGTGTACACCGTCTGGTGCGTATTTCCCCGTTCAATGCACAGGGCAAACGTCAGACCTCTTTTGTATCGCTGGATGTTATGCCGGATATCGAGGGAGATCTGGATGTGGATATTGACGAGAAGGATCTGCGTATCGACACCTACCGAAGCAGCGGTGCCGGTGGTCAGCATATCAACAAAACTTCTTCTGCCATTCGTATCACTCATATCCCTACGGGAACCGTGGTACAGTGTCAGAATGAACGAAGCCAGTTCCAGAACAAGGATAAGGCTATGCAGATGCTGAAAGCAAAGTTGTATCTGTTAAAGCAGGAAGCCAATGCCGAGAAACTGTCTGACATCCGTGGCGAGGTCAAGGAGATCGGCTGGGGCAACCAGATTCGTTCCTATGTATTACAGCCCTACACCCTGGTCAAGGATCATCGTACCGACGTGGAGACCGGTAATGTGGACGCAGTATTGGACGGCGGACTGGATATCTTCATCAATGGCTATCTGAAATGGATCAGCGTACAGGGAGATAAGAAGAATACAGAGAACTAACATAAGATGACAAATAAAAACACATTCCACAGGCTTTTGTCTTACGGAATGTGTTTTTGCATATATATAACTTTTCTGTTAATGGTGTTCGCTCTGCATCAGATCCAGGAAATACAAGGTCTTGGTCATATTCATGTAAGGAACCAGCCACAGAGTTCCGATGCCGAAACTTAAGAGACATAAGAATCCCAGCGGCAGGAAACTAAGCTCTAGACAGAACAGTTCCCATTTATGACCCTTCATAATGCGGAAACTTAACTTCATTAGTTCCGTAGCGCCGTACTGAGGGAAGTCCAGTAACAGGTAGTAGGACTGGGATAAGCCCAAAGCTAACGGAATATAGATGCACATGCCGATAATCATGAGCACAATGTACAGGACCGCCATGGTCACATTGTCGAATCCCTTTCCGGTCCGCAGGAGGAAATAGCAGATATTACACGGCAGCGTACATAATGTATTCAGTAGAATCAGTACCGCGGAGATCCCTAGTGATTTTTTGAATAGGTATTTGAATCCGTAGAACAGATTGGCTATCGTTGCTGGCCTGTTGCAGGCGGTATTCAGGTAAAATAATGTAATACCGGTCTGGAATACTCCGGCGAAGATTGACAGCAAGGTGGTACAGGCGGTCAACAGGAGATATTCTGTCAGGGAAGTATCGCCGCTTCCACCCATGAGTACCCTCATGGTAACGACCATGGAGAAGGTCATGCTGATAGCAAAGGAGAGGGAAAATACGATCAGCCCTCTACAGATGGACAGAAGGATCGCATTGCCGTAACGTCCTGCCATCTGATCTCTGGCTTTTTCTTTGAGCTGGGCTCTGGATGCATATTGTATCATAGAAATCCTCTTTTCTTTTTATTAGTAAGATCATAAGTAAGTTGACGTATTCACTGCATTTTACAGATAAGACTGCCAGAATTCCTCCATACTGACGCCATACATCTGCTGGTATATCTGATCCAGCATGTTCATATAAGAAGGATCGGTGAATACCGTGACAATGCTGCTGACAGTGATGAAGACACCGAGAGCCAGTCCCACGCAGGACAGCCAGATCCCGGCAACACACATGCCGTTCATGCGTTGTCCCTTTTTCCTGGTAAGTAATGCGAAGAGAATGCCCAAAGCACCGGCGGGGATGGACAGCAGTCCGGTGCAGCATAATACCAGAGAACAGATACCGCATACCATGGAGGCGATGGACAGCCCTCTGTATTTCGGATCGGTCAGCGGCATATTTTGATTCATTTCGTTATTCTGATTCTGAGAATAATCCATAGAAAGCCTCATTTCCAGGCGGCATATCGTGAATTTATCTGCCGCGCTTATATTAAGTACTGTACCATTTTTCCCCATAATAAGCAAATGAAATAAAAATTAAAAGATTGAGAAAACTTCCGATTTCCAGTATAATAGACCCATGCGCAAAACGAAACGGCGATAGGCCATCAGGAGGAACTATGGATATTATACAGAAAATCAAAGAAGAACTTCAGGTAGAAAAATGGCAGGTGGAAGCTGCTGTAAAGCTGATCGATGAAGGGAATACCATCCCCTTTATCTCCCGTTACCGTAAGGAGGTCACCGGATCTCTGAACGATGAGCAGCTGCGTAATCTCGATGAGAGACTGACCTATCTGAGAAGTCTGGAAGATAAAAAGGAGCAGGTGCTGAAGAGCATCGAGGAACAGGGCAAGCTTACCGATGAGTTAAAGGAGAAGATTCTGGCAGCCCAGACACTGGTAGTGGTAGAGGATCTGTACCGCCCTTACCGTCCCAAGAGAAAGACCCGTGCCAGCATTGCCAAGGAGAAGGGGCTGGAGCCTCTGGCAGAGTACATTCTGCGCCAGGAAGCAACGGAACCGGTGCTGAACGAGGCAGCAAAATACGTCTCTGAAGAAAAAGAAGTAAAGACTCCGGAGGAAGCACTGCAGGGAGCACAGGATATCATTGCCGAGATGATCTCCGACGATGCGGATCATCGTCTTTATATTCGTAATATCACCGTAGAGGAAGGTATTGTCACCAGTACTGCCAAGGATGAGAAGGCTCAGAGCGTCTACGAGATGTATTACAATTTTGAAGAGCCAGTGAAGAAGATTGCAGGTCACAGAGTACTGGCACTGAACCGCGGAGAGGCGGAAAAAATACTGACTGTAAAAGTCAATGCACCGGAAGAGCGGATCCTGCGCTATTTGGAGAAGAAGCTGATCACGAAGGAAAATGAATACACCACACCGGTGATCAGGGCAGCGGTAGAGGACAGCTACGATCGTTTAATAGCACCTGCTATTGAAAGAGAGATCCGCAACGATCTGACAGAAAAAGCAGAGGATGGAGCCATCAATGTCTTCGGCAAGAACTTGGAGCAGCTGCTGTTACAGCCTCCTATCGCCGGAAAAGTAGTACTTGGCTGGGATCCGGCGTTCCGTACCGGCTGTAAGCTGGCAGTAGTGGATGCCACCGGAAAAGTGCTGGATACAAAAGTAATCTTCCCGACAGCACCTCAGAATAAGGTGGAAGAATCCAAAGCGGAACTGAAGAAATTGATCAAAAAATATAATGTAGATTTAATTTCTGTAGGGAACGGTACGGCATCCAGAGAGTCTGAACAGGTGATCGTAGAACTGCTGAAAGAACTGGATCGTCCGGTACAGTATGTGATCGTCAATGAGGCAGGAGCTTCCGTATATTCCGCAAGTAAACTGGCAACGGAAGAATTCCCGAATTTTGATGTAGGACAGCGAAGTGCCGCATCCATCGCCAGAAGATTGCAGGATCCTCTGGCAGAACTGGTGAAGATCGATCCCAAGTCCATCGGTGTCGGTCAGTACCAGCATGACATGAATCAGAAGAAATTAAGCGATGCCTTAAACGGCGTGGTGGAGGACAGCGTCAATAAGGTCGGCGTGGATCTGAATACCGCTTCCGCATCTCTTCTCGAATATGTCTCCGGTATTAATAAGACCATTGCGAAGAATATTGTGGACTACAGAGAAAATAACGGGCGTTTTGTAAGCAGAAAGCAGCTGTTAAAAGTACCGAAGCTGGGACCCAAGGCGTATGAGCAGTGTGCCGGTTTCTTAAGGATCCTGGATGGCAAGAATCCGCTGGATGCCACCAGTGTTCATCCGGAATCCTATGAAGCTGCGGAACAGCTGATGGCGAAGCTGGGACTGACCATGGACGATATCAAGGAAGCCCAGAAGCAGGCGGCAGCGAAAAAAGCTTCCGGCAAGAGTAGTGCGGCGCAGGAGAGCGGAAAGACCGGTGCAAATAATGCAGCGAAGAAGCGGGAAGAGCAGAAAGGCAAGGCAGTAAGAGTGCATAATACCAACACCGCTATGGGTAAGGCTCTGGCGGCAGCCATGGGCGGTGTGACTTTCGACAATTCCGCAGAAGCTTCTGCAAAGAAAACTGCTCCTGCAGTGCAGAATGCAGCAAATGATGCAAAAGATATCTCCGAACTGGAAAAACGCATTAAAAATAAGAAGCTTCTGGCAGAAGAGCTGGGCATTGGTGAGATCACCCTGACAGATATTCTGAAAGAGTTGGAGAAGCCCGGCAGAGATCCCAGAGACGATATGCCGAAGCCAATCCTGCGCAGCGATGTGCTGGATATGAAGGATCTGAAGCCCGGTATGATATTAAAAGGAACCGTGCGTAATGTCATTGACTTTGGTGTGTTCGTGGATATCGGTGTCCATCAGGACGGACTGGTGCATATTTCACAGATCACCGACCGTTACATCAAGCATCCTTTGGAGGCAGTCAGCGTCGGCGATATCGTAGATGTGCAGGTGTTGACCGTAGATGTGGCGAAGAAGCGTATCGGTCTGACCATGAAGATTCAGAAACAATAAAACTATAAAAATGGGACAGTATGGAAATTACCATACTGTCCCTGTTTTATTATGCTCTGTGCCCGGTTTTGATAATGGGACTTAACGGTTTGTAGATCAGCAGTGTCACGATAGATACCAGCGTTCCTTTGATGAGATTCATGGGAGCCACACATGCTACCACGAAACTTACGATGCTGCCTTCCTTTGCCAGTGGATTGACCTCGGTTCCCATAGCCAGGATGGCATCCATGGGCATTCCGTAGAACTTGGAGAAAGCGGGAAGCAGATATACGGCATTGAATGCGGTGCCGAAGATCGTCATGACCAAAGTACCGGCGACACAGGCGATGACGGCATTTTTCTTCGTTTTCTTAAAAGAATATACGGCGGAAGCAGGAAGGATCAGGCTGCAGCCCACCACGAAGTTCGCCAGATCTCCGATGAAAGCGGTGGAGGTACCCTTCACACACAGCTTCAGCAGGATCTTCACAAATTCCATCATGACGCCGGCGACCGGACCAAAGGCGAAGGAACCAATTAAGATCGGCAGTTCACTGAAGTCCATTTTATAGAAGCCGGGGGCGAAAAAGATGGGGAAGTCCAACACATGCAGGATCATAGCGATGGCGGAGAACATACCGATCATGGCAAGTTTCCTTGTATTGAAGATCGGCTCCGAGATACCGTTTTTCTTCTGAGCACCCTTTTCCAGCGCTACTGCCACCAGGAAACACCCCACGATGACAGCCAGGAAGATTACGACATAAGCTACATTTTCAGTTACGGTTTGCAATAATTTGTTCATTTCAGAACTCCTTTCCTATGTGAAAATTCAAGGAAAGCCTTCAAAAAAAGCCCCGAAATCCAAAGACTTTCGGGGCGTAGGTATCACAAAACGAACATAAGTGACACTTCTTCTTTCATCCAGACTGTACTGTTGGTCCCGGATTTACACCGGATCAGCCGCAAAAAGTATCTGCGGGTCGCGGACTTAAGGATAACCTATTACCGCCAGTAGGGAATTGCACCCAACCCTGAAGAACTTTACCTTATGAACGGAATATAACACTTTGTGAAATAAAAGTCAATATAGAAAATCTTTAGAATTTTCCCAACATTTTTTTCGGATTTCTCTGATAGAGTATCTGGTATCGGAATACATATAAAAGGTATTGACACTCTAAAAATATTATTGTATTATGCAAATAGTACAGTGACACAATTGAACGAGGTCATATCTGTTAGAAATGGGAGGATGTGAGAAATGAGTGCGTTAGTAGAGATCAAAGACGTATGTAAGGTCTACAATCCGGGAGAAAATGAAGTGCGTGCCCTGGATCATGTCAGCCTGACCATCAATGAACAGGAATTTGTGGCAATCATCGGACATTCCGGAAGTGGAAAATCCACGCTGATGAATATGCTGGGATGCCTGGATGTGCCCACCAGCGGAGAATACTGGCTGCACGGACAGGACGTGTCGGCGCTGACCGATGATGAACTGTCCGACATCCGGAATCGGGAGATCGGGTTTATTTTTCAGGGATTTAATCTGATTCCCAATCTGACGGCGTTGGAAAATGTGGAGCTGCCGCTGATCTACCGGGGTGTTGCAAGAAGTACGCGGCAAGAATTGTCCAAAGAGGCTTTGAAAAAAGTAGGACTGGAACATCGTATGGATCATAAGCCTTCGGAGATGTCCGGCGGTCAGCAGCAGAGAGTGGCAATTGCCAGAGCCATAGCCCAGGCACCTCCGGTGATCCTGGCGGATGAGCCTACCGGTAATCTGGATTCCAATTCCACGAAGGAAATCATGGACATCCTGAAGGGATTACATAGCGAGGGAAGAACCGTTATCCTGATCACACATGATAATGAGATCGCCGCACAGGCGAAGCGAGTGATTCGGATCAAAGACGGAAAAGTAGAATCCGACTCCGGGGAAACGGGAGCGGAGAAAACAGCAATTATAGAGCAATTATAGAAGAAAGGATCGGTTAAGATCATGGAACAGCAGGAAAAGACAGAACAGAAGACAAAGAAACTTGGGAAAAAACGGAAAAAAGCCCCTATCATTATTGCAATCATTATTATCTTATTCCTTGTGATCCGCATAGTAAGCTGTGCATTTTCCGGAAATGCAGGTGTCATGGTAAGCACCACCAACGCATTCCGCGGAGATATCGAGCAAAGCGTCAGCACCAGCGGTAAGGTAGTCAGTGAAGAGAAGGAAATTCTGTTCGCTCCGGTCAGCGGCAGATTAAGTGAGATCAACGTGGCAGCCGGCGATGCGGTGAAGGCCGGAGATGTGCTGATGACCTATGACATGGATCAGATGGAAGAACGCCTGCAGGAGGCTACACTGCAGCAGACCAAGAGCAGTGCTTCCTATAACAGCACCATGACAGAGAACAGCAAAAGCCAGGCAAAGCTGAATGAGGCGAACACGAACCTGGCAGTCCTGGATCAGCAGCTGACAGATTATAAGGCATATCTGAAGGAACTGCAGGATAAACTGGCAAAGAGTCAGAGAGAGACTCAGAGACAGTTATCCGAAGAAAGCTATGAATTATCCAGAAAGTCCGCAGACTTAAGCAAGGAACTGCAGGATTCTTCCACCAGTGCAGACCGTGCGAAGGAGATCAATAAGGAACTTCAGGACATCAGTGCCAGCCAGGCGAGAAATTCTTATGTGCAGTCCATTGCAAGCTCCAGTGATTATGTGGTGAATATGCAGAATGAGATCGCATCCGTACAGGAACACATTACGGAGTGTGAAAATTACAAGGCGCAGATGCAGAGTCAGAAGGGCACCAGCGAGAGCACAATTTTAAACGGTTATCAGTCGGAAGCTTACGCAGCAGACAGAGACCTGGCACAGCTGACCTACAAACAGGCAGAGGAGCAGTACTATTCCGCGAAGAAGGGAATCGTAGCAGATTTCAACGGTATCGTAACAGAATGCAACGGTGTCTCCGGTGCCGGCGTGGCGGAAGGAGCCCAGCTGATCACTTTGGAGAGCAGTGAAAATGTAAAGGTAACCTTCGATGCTTCCAAGTCCGATGTGGCAAAACTGGAAATCGGCCAGAAGGTAGATGTTACCATCTCCGGCCATAAATACGAAGGCGAGATCAGCAAAATCAATCGTATGGCAACACTGAATGCGTCCAACACTCCCATGGTAGGGGTGGAAGTACATCTGACCAACCCGGATGACAAGATCATTCTGGGACTGGATGCGAAGCTGACCGTACATACCGACAGTGCGCAGAATACATTGTTAATTCCGGTAGAGGCCATCAATGCGGATAAAAACGGAGATTTTCTCTATGTGATCGAGAACGGCATGGTAGTCAAGAGAGCAATCACCTGCGGTATCTCCTCCGATGAATATACAGAAGTCCTGGATGGTATTACCGAGGAAGATCAGATCATTGTGAACAGCCTCACAGGTATCAGCCTGGAGGAGGGCATGGCAGTAACGGCTGTGCCCATGGAACAGTAGGAGGCGGATCCATGACACAAGTATGGGAATACATCAAAATTGCATTGATGAATATCCGCAGTAACAAAGGACGTTCGGTTCTGACCATGCTGGGCATTATCATAGGAATCTCTTCTGTGATCATGATTATCTCCATAGGTAATGGCGTGAAAAGCGGCATCAACGGAGAATTGAACTCCATGGCGGGCGGACAGATTGCCGTCTATAGCAATAATACCGCAGAGAACGGCACAGAAGTAGTATTCACAGAAGAGGATATGGATGCCATTCTGGAAAAAGTTCCAAACGTCAAAGCAGTAACCCCCTCCTGGAGTTTCTCCGGAAGTGCTACGGGCAGAAAAGGAACTTTTGATGCCAGTGCGACTTTCGGTAAGGCGGGACTGGAATATTCCAGTCAGGACCCCATCATCAAGGGACGCTATTTTACCGATTCGGATTATTATACAGCGAATAAGGTCTGCGTCATTACAGAGAGCAGTGCGAAAACGCTGTTTGGTAATACCAATGTAATCGGAATGAGCTTTGATTTTACGTTGTATGGTGTAACACAGGAGTTCACGATTGTAGGTATCCGAAAGGATAATGCATCGAAGCTGTTCGGAATGGGAGGAGCCGGTATGGTGACCATGGAGGCACCTATCTCCACAATTTCCGAGGGATATGGGTTCTATGTGGATTATACGGATCTGTTGATTGTCAGTGATGGCGCGGAAAATGCCTCTCAGGTGGCGCAGGATACGGTGCGGCTGCTGGAGAACCGTCATGACGTCAGAGGGCAGAACGCCATCTCCGTACAGAATTTCAATGATATTATGAGTCAGATGGACCAGATCTTAAGCTACATCACCATTTTCGTAGTGTTCGTAGCAGCCATCTCTCTGTTGGTCGGCGGTATCGGTGTTATGAATATCATGCTGGTATCCGTGACAGAGCGTACCAGAGAGATCGGTATCCGTAAGTCTCTGGGGGCGAGAACGGGATCCATCCTGTTACAGTTCCTGTCGGAATCTGCTATCATCACTCTGTTGGGAGGCCTGATCGGTATTTTGATCGGTGTGGCGGGAGCCTTCGGAGTCTGCAGCCTGATCGGATTTACCGCAAAAGTAAGTGCCGGCACCGTACTGGGAGCCAGTCTGTTCTCCTCTGCCGTGGGTATCTTCTTCGGAATCTATCCGGCGAAGAAAGCGGCAAAATTGAGCCCCATCGAAGCATTACGGCATGAATAATACAAAAAGTTAAATTACAATTTGATAATACACAGATATAGGAACCGTAGAGGATAGATATTAACTCCCCCCTGCGGTTCTTTACTTGCTTTTTTATGGGAAAAATTTTATAATGAAGTTTGTAGTATGCAAAAAAGCGTTTTCAGAATGCTTATCTGTATTCGAATACATTATTATAAGGAACAAACGCATATGGTAGAATTTGATGTGAAGATGACGGCGGGGGATTTATACGATTTTTTATTGCGACATAATTATAACAGTTTGTCCGGGCTTTTGGCATCGATACTTGGCGCACTGGGAGTGATCGTGGGACTTTCCACCCATTACTGGATCTATCTGATCCTGGGAGTGGTGATTTTGGTATATCTTCCCTGGGCACTTTTGATTAAAAGTAAGCAGGCGGTGGTGAGCAACCCCATTTTCAAGGAAACGATGCATTACACCCTGGATGAGAATGGCATTTCCATGACCCAGGGAGAGACTACCGGTACCCTGAAATGGGAGGATTGCCTGAAGGCAGTGTCCACCAGTCGTTCCATCATGGTATATACAGCGAAGAATGCGGCAACGATTTTCCCGAAAAATCAGTTAAAAGATAAAACAACAGATGTTATTGAGATGATTTCTACGCATATGCCTCCCGCAAAGGTGAAGATCCGCAGCTAGAAACGCGATAAAGCAGAGAAACGATCCGGAAAGCAACAGCAACGGACATTACGATGTCCACAGAAAGCGTAAGAGAAATGACAACAGGTGATTCAACAGCAAACAAAGAATTTCAAAAAGAAATCATAGAGACCCATAGTGCACAGGAGACTTTTGCACTGGGACAGAGGATCGGCAGAGAGGCACTTCCCGGGCAGGTCTATACCCTGATCGGTGATCTGGGTGTGGGCAAGACCGTATTTACCCAGGGGGTGGCGGACGGTCTTGGAATTACAGAACCGGTCAACAGCCCCACTTTTACCATCGTGCAGATCTATGAGGAAGGCCGCATGCCTTTTTATCATTTTGATGTCTACCGCATCGGAGATGTGGAGGAGATGGAAGAAATCGGCTATGAGGACTGCTTTTACGGCGAGGGCCTGTGCCTGATCGAGTGGGCGAATCTGATTGAAGAGATCCTGCCGGAGCATTACCGTCAGGTGACTATAGAAAAGGATCTGGAGAAGGGCTTTGATTATCGCCGGATCACGATTGAGGAGATGACTACCGTATGAAAATATTAGCTTTGGACAGTTCCGGACTGGTGGCAAGTGCCGCTGTCGTGGAAGACGATGTCCTAATTGCAGAGTATACCACAGATTATAAGAAAACACATTCTCAGACATTACTTCCGATGCTGGACGAGATCCGTCAGATGATCGATCTCGATCTCCATACCATTGATGCCATTGCCATTTCCGCAGGACCCGGCTCCTTTACCGGTCTGAGGATTGGAGCGGCGACAGCCAAGGGACTGGGACTGGCACTGAATCTGCCGTTGGTGGAAGTGCCAACACTGGAAGGACTTGCCTTTAACCTCTGGGGTACGGACAAGTTGGTATGCCCCATTATGGATGCCAGAAGGAATCAGGTATACACCGGAATCTATGAATTTCGTAAGGCAGAAGCAGAGGAGGAAGGCTGTGAACAGCAGGTTGTGATGCACTGCATTAAGGAGCAGTGTGCAGCTCCCGTAGATGAACTGGTAGAGGAACTGAATCGTCTGGGAAGAGAAGTGATCTTTTTAGGAGACGGTGTTCCGGTATACCGGAAGCAGATTGCAGAAGGAATGAAAGTTCCGTTTTCCTTTGCTCCCGCAGCCAATAACCGACAGCGGGCAGCCAGTGTGGCTTCTCTCGGAGCTATCTATTATGCACAGGGGAAGACAGTGACCGCTGCGGAGCATGAGCCCGAATATCTGCGTAAGAGCCAGGCAGAGCGGGAACGGGAAGAGCAGGAGAGAGCCGAAAAAGAGGTACAGGCATGAAGATAGAGGTTCGCCCCCTGCGGGATACGGATATCGAAGAACTGAGCCGTATTGAAGCCGCATCTTTCAGCATGCCATGGTCGGCAGAGGATTTCAGAGGGCTTCTGGACAGAGATTATTGTCTGTACGTGGTGGCGGAGGCAGACGGGCATATCGCAGGCTGCGCCGGACTGACGGACAGTTTTCATGAAGGCAATATCGATAATGTGGTGACGGCACCGGAATCCCGGAACCTGGGGGTAGGCAGCAGAATGCTGGAAGAACTGTTGCGACTGGGGGCAGAGCGCGGCATTACGGCATATACCCTGGAAGTCAGAGTGAGCAATGCTCCGGCGATCCGCTTATATGAAAAGTTTGGTTTCGTCTCGGAAGGGATCCGTCCCCGATTTTACGAGAGACCTACAGAGGATGCCATGATCATGTGGCGTCGTTAACAAGTATTACCACCACTCTTTCGGCGAATTATTTGCTATGATAGTGAAAGAGGAAACTGTTTTTACAATCAGAAAGGTGGAAGGTAAGATGCGAAAGTCAGAAAACGGTAAATTAACACAGGTAATATGTAACGGCTGCGGCAGAGAACTGAAAGTCGAGAAGGAGATCCTTCGGGAAGACTGTTTTTCCGCAGACGTCAGATTTGGATATTTCAGCAGAAAAGACGGACTCAGACATAAATTTGATCTGTGCGAAGACTGCTATGATAAATGGATCTCGTCTTTTGCATTTCCCGTAGAGGAGAGTACGGAGACAGAGATGCTGTAGAGACAGCAGATTGCGAGGAAGAATGTTAGACGTTTGCTTATTGGGAACCGGCGGAATGATGCCCCTGCCTTACAGGTGGCTGACATCCCTGATGATGCGCTATAATGGAAAAAGTATTCTGATCGATTGCGGAGAGGGCACCCAGATCGCCATGCGGGAAAAAGGCTGGAGCCCCAACCCTATTGATATCATCTGCTTTACCCATTTTCATGCGGATCATATCAGCGGTCTGCCGGGGATGCTTCTGACCATGGGGAATGCGGAGCGGACAGAACCGTTACTGCTGATTGGACCGAAAGGTCTTACCAAAGTGGTGGCATCCTTACGTGTGATCGCACCGGAACTTCCCTTTGAAGTGAAATGTCTGGAGATCACGGAAAATGCGCAGACTTTTTCCTTTGAAGGATTCCGACTGGAAGCCTTTAAAGTAAATCATAATGTGCTCTGCTATGGCTACAGCATGGTGATTGACCGTGCGGGTCGATTTGACAGAGACAGAGCTATGGAGCAGGGAATTCCCATGAAATTCTGGAGCCGCCTGCAAAAGGGTGAGACTCTGGAAGAGAATGGCAGAGTATTTACCCCGGATATGGTACTGGGGGCGGAACGCAAAGGCTTAAAAGTGACCTACAGCACCGATACCAGACCTACAGAGAGTATCCGGCAGAATGCCAAAGGAGTGGATCTGCTGATCTTAGAAGGCATGTACGGAGAGCCAGACAAGTTGGCAAAAGCCAGAGAGCACAAGCATATGACCATGTACGAGGCGGCAAAGATCGCAAAAGAAGTGGAAGCACCGAAATTATGGCTGACTCACTACAGCCCTTCCATGACCAGACCGGAGGAGTTCATGGAGGATGTGAGGAAGATCTTCCCGGCGGCTTATGCGGCGAAGGACGGCTGGACCATGGAACTGAAATTTGATGAGGGAGAGTGAGAGATCTTATGAAGAAAACCAACACATCCGTGACTAAGATCACCGTCTTTTTCATCTTCTTACTTGTGCTGGTGGTAGGATATTATGCGTATCTGTCCGGAACACACCGCACCGAGCAGCAGGAAGCGGTCATGTCGGAAGTGGATACGGCGCTTGCCAGGGATCTGGACAATAATTACCCCGCCACTCCCAAGGAAGTGATCAAATATTACAATGATCTGATAAAGTGCTTCTACAACGAAGAATGTACAGCGGAAGAACTTCAGGATCTGGGTAGAAAATCACTGCAATTATTTGATGAGGAACTTCGGGAAAACAATGAAGAAGATACCTATCTCATCCGGTTGCAGGGGGAAGTGCAGAATTATAAAGACAACAAGAGAAAAATAACAAGTGTTTCTCTTGCACCCAGCATAAATGTGGACTATTATTCGGTAGACGGATATTCTTTTGCAAGAATTTCCTGCGGCTATACCATGACAGAAAACGGCAAAAAGACTTCTACCGTGGAAGTATATCTGTTACGCAGAGATGATAACCGCAGATGGAAAATCTACGGCTGGGAGACTGCAGATCAGTTGAACAGTAATCTGGAACAGGCAGACAATAATTAAGACAAAGCAGGCAGAAAAATGGCAGAGACAGAAAAACAAAAAGACATTTATATTTTGGGAATCGAGAGCTCCTGTGATGAAACAGCGGCATCGGTGGTAAAAAACGGCAGAGAGGTACTTTCCAACGTGATCTCCTCACAGATTGCCTTACATACCTTATACGGCGGCGTGGTACCGGAGATCGCATCCCGCAAGCATATCGAGAAGATTAATCAGGTCATTGAGCAGGCACTTGCCGATGCTCATGTGACGCTGGAGGATATCACAGCAATTGCTGTGACCTACGGACCGGGACTGGTGGGAGCACTTTTGGTGGGTGTATCCGAAGCCAAAGCCATCAGTTTTGCTACCGGCATTCCCTTGGTAGGTGTACATCATATCGAAGGACATATCAGTGCGAACTTTATCGAGAACAAAGAACTGGAGCCTCCTTTTATCTGTCTGGTGGCTTCCGGCGGACACTCACATCTGGTGGTGGTGAAGGATTACGGAGAGTATGAGATCATCGGACGGACCAGAGATGATGCGGCGGGTGAGGCTTTTGACAAGGTGGCGCGTGCCATCGGACTGGGTTATCCCGGTGGACCTAAGATCGATAAGGTATCGAAGGAGGGCAATCCCGATGCCATTCATTTCCCCAGAGCTGCAGTGGCGGAAAACGAGTATGACTTCAGCTTCAGTGGACTGAAATCCGCGGTGCTGAATTACTTAAATGGCTGTCAGATGAAGGGAGAAAGCTACAATCAGGCAGATGTGGCAGCTTCTTTCCAAAAAGCAGTGGTAGATGTGCTGGTAAGTCATTCCCTGCATGCGGTAAAGGCATATGGATTGAATAAATTCGCCATTGCCGGCGGTGTGGCATCCAATTCCTCCCTGCGGGCAGCTTTTGAAGAAGAATGTGGAAAACGGAACATCGAATTTTATCATCCTTCCCCGATCTTCTGCACAGACAATGCAGCGATGATCGGCGTGGCAGGCTATTATGAATATATCAAGGGCGTCCGTAGCGGTTATGACCTGAATGCGGTTCCAAATTTAAAACTGGGAGAACGCTAAGGATTATTATAGAAGACTTTATAGAAAGACAGACATAAATATGATAGACAGAGTGGCAGAAGAGTATTTAACAGAAGATTTTGCGGCGGACATAGCCCCAAAAGAGGAAGAGAATAAGGAAAAGCCGCGTTGTACCGCGATTATCCTGGCGGCAGGCAGCGGAAGCAGAATGCACTCCGCGGTAGCGAAACAGTTCCTTCCGCTAAAGGGAAAACCTTTGATCTGGTATGCATTGCATGCGGTAGAAGAGTCAAAGATCATAGATGACTGTATTCTGGTGACTTCGGAACAGGATATTCCCTATGTCCGGGAAGAGATCGTGCAGAAATATCACTTTACGAAGGTGAACATCATTACTTCCGGCGGAGCGGAGAGGTATCTGTCTGTGAGCCGGGCATTGCAGCTGATTGCTGACGGACGCCTTAAGGTTCCGAATGAGCATGGCTATGTATTCATCCATGACGGCGCAAGACCCTTCCTGACAGAGAAAATTCTGGAAGACACCTATGCGGCAGCCGTGCAGTATCAGGCGTGCGTAGCAGCGGTACAGAGCAAGGATACTGTGAAAATCAGTGACGGAGAGGGATTCGCCCTGTCCACACCGGATCGCAGGACCGTCTGGAATATCCAGACACCCCAGGTGTTTGAAACCAGCCTGATCCTGCAGGCGTATGAGAGGCTGCGGAACAGACTTCCCAAGATGCAGGAGCAGGGCATTCAGGTCACGGACGATGCCAGTGTGGTGGAGATGTTTACTGAGTCCCGGGTGAAGCTGGTGGAAGCTTCCTATCAAAATATTAAGATTACAACACCGGAAGATATGAAGACAGCCGAGGCATTTTTGGAGGACTAAGTCCTCCGGGATGCCCCGGTTGTTTTTGCTTTTCACATTTTATTATTTTATTTTTCCCGCATGGCACTGGGGGTTACTCCGTATACTTTTTTGAATGCACGTCGGAAAGTATTGGAATTATTATATCCCACAGCGATATACAGCTCATTTAAACTGATATCAGTCTCCTTGATCAGTCTGGAGGCTTCCGTCATACGGATATTTTCCAGGTAAGTGGAGAAGTTGACACCGGTCTTTTCTTTAAACATATGAGAGAAATAACTCTCGGAGATCTGAAATTCATCGGAAATCTTGTTCAGTCCCAACGAAGGATCCTTATAATTGTCCTTAATATATTTTTCGATGGTAGAGGATAAGGTGTTGTCATCCTCTTTATTACCGAAGAGATTACACAGGGACAATGCCAGGTCTTCGCACAATTTGAAGGTCAGGTGCTCGTTGAAACGCTCGTCCAGCACCTTTACCGCTTCGGGATCCGCATCCTGAGGCAGTGCAAATCTTGCTTTTAATAAGGTGTTACGGATATCCGACAGCAGGTATTTTAATAGGTTGACCGGCAGGGAACGTTCCTCGATGTTCTCCTGGTGGATCAGGTTGAACAGCTCCAATACCTGCGGCGTATTGCCTGTGGAGATGAAGTGGATCAGCTTCGTGGAGATCTCCGGCGGGTAGTAGAACACGTTGGAATCCTTCTTAATAAATTCATACGGGAAGAAAATATAGTTCTTCGTGGTATAACTTACCGCCTCGGAAGCCTGCTGGTAGCATTCCCATACATTCATCAGGGAATCCGTATTGCGTCCGATACCGGCGAACAGCCAGATATCGTAGGTGTCCAGTAGATAATCATGAAGTCTTAAGATGCAATTGTTAATTTTTAAGATCAGATCCTTTTCCTCTTCCTCCGTGCAGTGCAGCAGAACGGAATAGGTCCGATCTGAAGGACTAAAGTAGAAGAGCGGGGTACCGAAGAAATTCTCCAGGGCAGTCTCAATGATTTTCTCCAGCTCCTCTACGGATTCCACACCGCCGGGCAGAGCATTTTCCGTATTATCACCGAAGTTATTATAGTACACAATATATAACACATTATAATAAGAAGAACCGGTGATCCCCAGATAATTCTCCATATAAGCCACTTCGTCTTCGGAAGTAGCGGTACCGGACAGAAGCTGTCTCACATAAGAGGTACAGATAATGGGGCGCTGACTGTCTACGACTTCCTGCAGATTCTTCTGTACTTCCACAGCGGTCTGCAGCTCCTGACCCAGCTCGATAATGGGGCGGACATTGCGTCGGGAGAAATAATAGATCAGGGAGACCCCAATCAACAGTGCCAGCATGGCAAACAGAATCAGAAACAGCTGTGCGCTGCCCAATCCGGCGGTTGCTTTGTAGGGAGGGAAACTGAAATAGTAAGAATAACTAGTGTTATCTGAAGTATATTTCCCTAACGTAAAGTTCTGACCACCGATGCGGACCTCTGCATAGCCTTTACTGAAGTCCAGAGAATTCAGCATTTCTGCGGAAATACTCTCCGGAGTGTTGATCGAAAGGACCGTGGAGCCGTCTTCGGCTGTCACCACCAGGAAATTATTGCCATCCATCTGTACACAGTCGAACAGATCTGCCATTTTATCCTGCTCGAAGATAAAGCAGACCTTGGCGTGGGCATCCATATAATAGAGATCATCCAGATCTATAATATATATATAGTATTTTTCGCTGTAATTCGGCATGAACTGATCCATGGGAAGGAAGCGGTTCGTGTATTCCGGCTCGGTCATACAGGAACGCCACTGATCCTTTTCTGTAGAAGGGTACTTCTGGATCCAGTTGTAGAACCGCTTGGCGGATATAAAATAGGTAGGATTCAATACATAATCCGTCTCCGGGAAGTAAACGAAGGATTCCTTTAACGGAAGAAGCGCTTCCGCATACACATTTGTCGCCAGAGAGCTCTGCAATTCATTGCCCAGATCTGTGAAAGGATAGTAGGTATTCTGATGATTCATGACTTTTCGGAAGGTATCGTTCTGCAACAGCTGTCTGCAATAGACTTCCATGATGTTTAGATCACTTTCAAACAGTTCTGCATTGCTGACCAGGGTCGTTTCGTTCTGCTGATCATAAGAATCACGGGCGTTATTTATCGTAGAACGGTATAAAAAGATGAACAAAATCAGGATAATCAGTAAGAAAATACTGTAAGAGGTTACCATTTTTAGCATTAATGTGCTGTTGTGGCTTGTATAATCTGTATCCTTTTGGGTGCTTTTTCTGTTCAAAATCATCAATTCTATCTCCTGAAACCTTTTTAAATCAAAAACATACATAACAAATTATGTACATTGTAACAGTTTTGCATAAAAAAAACAATATGTAAGCTCTTACAGAAATGCAGTAAAATCAAGGGTTTGCGGAATCGGTTGTCAAAATTTGCACCCGAACACAAAAATTGTAACTTGTTTTTCTGTGGGACGAATGGTAAGGTGAGGACAAGTCAAGGGAATGATCCCCTGACAAATCATTATTCCAAATTTTTAGGGAGGAAAGAAATAATGAAGAGAAAAGTATTATCCGTACTTTTAGCGTCTGCTATGGTAGCTTCCTTAGCAGCATGCGGAAGCAGCAATGATGCTCCCGCAGCAGCATCCACCGATGCAGCAGCTTCTACTGAAGCAGCATCCACCGAAGCTTACAACCTTGAGGAGATTAACGTAGTAGTTAATGGTACTCTGACCGCAACCGTTGATAACGGCCAGGCTGAATTCGTTCAGCAGTGGGAAGATGCAGTATCCGAAGAGATCGGTCATCCTATTAAGATGAACATCCAGCAGTTAGACCACTCCGGTTACACCGATGCAGTTGGTCGTCTGTTCGCAGGTGGTGACTACCCCGACGTTATGATCATGAGCGCAGAGATGTTCAAGCAGTATGCACCTACCGGTCTGCTGTGGGATATGTCCGATGCATATGCTAATGCTAAGTTCCAGTCTCATATGATTCTGCCTGAGATCAATGAGAACCTGAAGGATTCCGAAGGTCATCTGTATGGCTTCGCTCCTAATTATGGTAATGGTTGTGTTACCTACGTTAAGCAGGCATGGTTAGATGCAGTTGGTCTGAAGGCTGAAGACATCAAGACCTATGATGATTACTACAACATGCTGTTAAAGTTCCACAACGAAGATCCCGATGGTAACGGCGTAAACGGTGATACCTATGGTGTTATCGCGGCTGGTTTCGTTGGAAACGAAGCTCCTTTTGTTAACTATCTGCCTGAGTTCTGGCAGGATGCTTATCCCGCTCTTCTGCAGGATGACAACGGTACCTGGTACGATGGATTTCAGACCGATGCTACCAAGGCTGCTCTGCTGAGACTGCAGCAGGCTTACCAGGATGGCGCTATCGATCCTGAGACCCTGACCGCTTCTACCAAGATCGCTCGTGAGAAATGGTTCTCCAACGATCAGACCGGTTCTTCAGGTGTATTCACTTACTGGGCAGGTTCCTGGTATCAGACTCTGACCGATAACCTGATCAAGAACAACGTAGACGAGAATCTGGTTGAGCTGGCTCCTATCGCTGAAGTTGGCGCTTACCTGAACAGAGAAGCTCCTGTATGGGTTATCATTGATGACGGTGACGGAGACAACTCTCGTGAGCAGGCTATCTTCGATGCATTCATCGAGACCATGATGGATGGCGACAAGGTTCAGACTCTGTGGACCTACGGTGCTGAAGATGTTCACTGGTCTACCAAGGCTGAGTCCTTCACCATCAACGCTGGTACTGACAAAGAGAAGACCTATGAGTACGAGGATGGACAGTTCCACTTACTGCCTTCACCTAACGATCCTAACTCCATCTGGAAGAAGAACGCTTTGGATCCCGCTCTGGTTGTATGTTCTCTGGACAACGGATTTAACGATATCTCCGGTCTGGCAGCAGAAGGTAACAAGTTCTTCACCGAGAACTGCAAGGATGCTCCACAGTCTCCTACTTCTGACACCTACACCAACGAGTCTGGTACCATCTACGATGCTAAGCTGGCAGCTATCACTTCTGTAGTAGTTGAGGGCGGCGATGTAGATGCAGCTATGCAGACCTACGTTGACACTGTTGGTTCTATCATTGACCAGTGCTTAACTGAGCTGAATGCACAGTAATCGATAACAAATCGATACAAAATGTAGCAAAAGCTACAAAACCATGATATAATTATCCTGTCCCATCGGGATAAAAAGCCTATGGGACAGGATATTTTAGAGAGAAAAGAATGTGTGAGATGAAGTTGAAAGGAAGAGGGATGGTATGAGCAAGAAAAAGAAAATCACCACATCCACCGGCGTAGAAGTACGTCACAAGCCTTTGGGTCTTCGAATCTGGAATAACAGAGGCTATTATTTGATGTTCCTGCCTGTATTTGTGTTCATTTTGATCATGTATTACTGGCCTATGCTTGGTATTCGTTATGCATTTTACGATTACAAGCCCGTAGGATCACCTGCTTTTGTAGGACTGAAGCATTTCTATAGTATGTTTAAGACAGATGCCTTTTGGACATCTTTCAAGAACACTCTGGAACTGAGTATTATGAAGTTACTGATCACAACCTTTACTGCGGTTATCGTGTCAGTATTCTTAAATGAAATGGGAAATCTCTTTGCAAAGAAAACTTTGCAGACTATCATATATCTGCCCCACTTTATGTCCTGGGCAGTAGTTGCATCTATCTTCAGCTTGTTCCTGTCTCCTTCCGCTACCGGCCTGGTAAACGGATTGTTACATGACTGGGGCATCCTGTCCGCTGACGCCAAGAACATTTACTTCCTGGCAAGCCCGACATGGTGGAGACCGATCTTCTACCTTATTAATATCTGGAAAGAGACAGGTTGGGGAACCATTATCTTCCTGGCTACTCTGGCAGGTATTAACCCTGAGCTGTATGAAGCAGCTGATATCGACGGTGCAACCCGTATGCAGAAGATGCGTTACGTAACTCTGCCTGCACTGGCTAACACCATTATCACTGTATTGATCCTGAACCTTGCTAAGGTTATGAACATGTTCGAGTCCGTATTCGTATTGTACAACAATGCGGTATACAGCGTATCTGATGTTATTTCTACTTATATTTATCGTCAGACATTCGCAATCGCTCTGCCGAACTATGGTTACTCTACAGCAGTAGGTCTCTTCAAGTCCTTAGTTGGTTGCGTACTGGTATTAGTATGTAACTGGGCAAGTAAGAAGACCCGTGGCCGTGGCATTGTATAGGAGGTATTAAACGTGGCAAAGACAGCTTATCGTAAACCTAAGAAAAAAATTCATGTTTTCGATGTCGTTAACTACATCGTATTCATTTTGATCGGCCTCCTAGTTCTGGTACCTATCTGGAAGGTAGTAGTAGACTCCTTCAACGCTGTGGGTGTATACCAGTTCAGACTGTGGCCGCACGATTTTACATTAGACGGTTATAAGACCATCATTCATACCCAGAGACTGTACAGACCGTTCATCAACTCCGTTATTACTACTGTACTCGGAACTTTCCTTGGTCTGCTTCTGTCCACCCTGGGTGGTTATGTACTGATTCAGTTTGATATGCCCGGACGTAACTTCTTCGCATATTTCCTTCTGTTTACCATGATCTTCTCCGGTGGTATGATCCCCGAGTACCTGGTAATGAAGCAGTTACACCTGGTTAACAGCATGTGGATTCTGGTAGTGAAGCACGGTATGAACGTGTACAACCTGGTTCTGATGCGTAACTTCTTCGAAGGAATTCCTGCCAGCCTGTTCGAGGCAGCTGAGATCGACGGATGTTCCCCTATGGGAATCTTCTTTAAGATCGTGCTTCCTCTGTCCAAAGCAGCTCTGGCTTCCATCGGTCTAATGTTCGCAGTTACCGTATGGAATGACTATTCTACCGTTAAGATCTATATTACCGATCCTGATCAGGTTAACTTCCAGTATCAGTTACGTAATATGATCATGGATGGTGATACCCCTACTACACAGTATGCGGTATCTCAGAACACTCTGTACTATGCAGCAATCGTATGTGCAATCCTTCCTTTCATGGCATTGTATCCTTTCCTGCAGAAGTACTTCGTAAAGGGTGTTAATATCGGTGCCGTTAAGGAGTGATTTTCTTCTCACACGTATTTAGTTAGACTTAGACAAGGGAAACTTCGGTTTCCCTTGTGTTGTATCTGCGGATAATTCCGCAACAAAAGATGCGCAGGGGAAGCGCAGAAATGAGGGCAGAAATGAATAAAATTTTTTGGGCTGCAGATTCCACAGTCCAGACCAATGACTACACGACCTATCCGCAGACAGGTATTGGTCAGGTATTTCCTTTATTTGTAAAACCGGAGTATCAGGTAAACAATCATGCCAAGAACGGCAGAAGCACTAAAAGCTTTATGGACGAGGGGAGACTGAAAGCCATAGAGGAACAGATTGGTGCCGGTGATTTCCTGTTTATCCAGTTTGGGCACAATGACGAGAAAAAAGAGGATCCCACCAGATATACAGAGCCTTTTTCCGCTTACATGGAGAATCTGGAAACTTTCATTCGTGTGGCAAGAGATCATAGCGCCTACCCGGTGCTCATCACTCCCTTAGAGCGCAGATGCTTTATGGATGAGAAACACTTAGGAATCGGAGCACATTCCGATTATGTGGCTGCCATGAAACAGACCGCAGAGAAGAATAACGTACCGTTAGTTGATCTCTACAGCATGAGCCGTATGGAACTGAAAAAGGCCGGAGAGAAGAACAGCAGAAGATGGTATATGTTCTTCCCGGAGGGCGAGTATAAGAATCACCCGGAGAAATCCGAGGACAATACCCATCTGCGTTATGACGGTGCTGTGAATTTCGCATCCATGATTGCCAGAGGTTTAAGAGAACTGGGCGGTATCTATGCAGACATGTTGTTAGATGATATGAATCTGTAATTAATATTCAAGAAAATCCTGTTTCGAACGATTAGAATCGCCGAAACAGGATTTTTTTATGGGAAAAGCTGATTTATGAAGTATATTTTTGCAGGGTAGCGATAACGGCACCGGGACCGGCAATCATCTCTTCAAAATACCGGCAGACCATGGTATCCATGCCCAGGGCACATAAGTCTACGCCCCAAATGGAAGCATCCAACAGCACATTTCCAAGTACTGCTTTCGCATCAATGACATCTCCTAAAGCAATATCTTTGACTACGGGAGTTACTTCCGCAAGCCTGGGATCGGGACTTAAAGCAAATGCTTTGCCCTGATCGTCAATTCCCATCAGGTAGCGCAGCCATCCGGCAAATACCAGAGGGATAAATTTCAGATCAGATACCTTCAGGGCAGGATCGGCAGCATAGGCTTTGATGGTTTCACCAAAACGGATCGCCAGCTTCTGCGAGGTGTCTGTGGCAATTCGCTGGGGAGTATCCGGCATGAAAGGATTGGGAATGCGGACATTTAATACGGTATCCAGGAATTCCTTCGGGTCCAGGATGCCGGGATCCACAACCACGGGAAGCCCTTCGGTATAGCCGATCTGCTCTACCAGCTTTTTCAGAGTCGAATTTTTCATTTCTTCTGAGATCAGGGTATATCCCAGGAGACAGCCAAAGACTGCCAGCGCTGTGTGCAGCGGATTCAGACAGGTGCAGACCTTCATCTTTTCCACTTTGTCCACGGTCTCTCTGGTCGTGAAGATGAGACCGCCTTTTTCTAATGCCGGACGACCATTCGGGAAATTATCCTCAATGACCAGATACTGACATTCCTCTGCGTTGACGAAAGGAGCTACATAAGTATGTTTGCCGGTGATTACAGGATCTAATTCTTCTACGCCATCCTTTTTCAGAAGCTCTTCAATGGAGGCATCCGGTCGGGGGGTGATCTTATCGATCATGGTCCAGGGGAAGGAGACTTTACTGCTGGTCTTGATATAGCCTTCAAAATCCGGATCCGCCAGACCGTTCCGGGACCAGCCTTCTGCAAAGGCAGTGATGGCTGCTGCAAGTTTGTCGCCATTGTGGGAGCAGTTATCCATGCTTACCATGGCAATTGGCTTATTTCCTGCAAGAAATCTTGCATATAATAAGGAGGCTACTTTTCCGATATAACTGATGGGCGCAGCGGGACCGGCAGTCAGGTCTGCAGCTACCTGGGGAGTGAATTCACCGTCAGCTCCGTAGAGATTGTATCCTTTTTCCGTAATGGTGAAGGAAGCCATCTGTAAACTGTCAGTGGCAAAAATCTCCTGCAGGCGGTGGAACTGCTCCTCGTTATCGGAATCCAGTGCCAAAGATTCCACGACACTTCCGACCACGGTTTTCTCTACTGTACCGTCTGCCTTCAGAGTGACGAGAATGCTGTAATCGTCGTGGGGATGATTCATTTTATCAATGATCTCATAATCATAGCCTTCCGCTACCACCAGACCTCTGTCCAGAATCCCTTGATTCAACAGATCCTGTATCACATTGGCCTGAAATGCACGGAAGATGTTGCCGGCACCGAAATGGATCCAAAAAGGATTTTCTTTCGTGGCTTTCCGGACAGCCTCTCGGTCATACTTGGGAAGGGCATAGCCTTTTTCTTCCCAGAGTGCTTTTTCTGTACTTAATCCTTCTTTATTTAGTCTCATAACGGGCAGCTCCTTTCTCAATGGCCTCCCACAGTCCGTTCAGATAAGTGGCACCCAGGGCACGGTCATAGAGACCATAACCGGGCATGGCAACTTCACCCCAGATCATACGTCCGTGATCGGGACGGATGGGACCGTCGAAACCAATCTCATACAGGGCACGCATGATCTCATACATATCAAAAGTGCCGTCGGAAGACAGATGAGCAGCTTCCTCGAAATCGGTGGGGCTGTTGAATTTCAGATTGCGGACATGGGCAAAATGGATACGTCCTTTCAGAGAACGGATCATGTCCGGCAGATCATTTTCCAGGTTGGTGCCATAGGAACCGGAACAGAAGGTGACACCGTTATGAGGGTTGTCTATCATTTGCATCATACGCAGGATATTTTTCTTATTAATAATGATCCGGGGCAGACCGAAGACGCTCCAGGCAGGATCGTCGGGATGAATCGCCATGTTGATGTCGTATTTGTCACATACCGGCATGATCCGCTCCAGAAAATATTTCAGATTCTCGAATAATTTTTCATCATCGATATCCTCATACATTGCAAAAAGTTCCTTGATATGCGCCATGCGCTCCGGTTCCCAGCCGGGCATTACCGTACCGTTGGTATCACCGACGATGGAAGCGAACATTTCCTCAGGGTTGATGGCATCTACTGCCTCCTGGGTATATGCCAGGACGGTGGATCCGTCGGGACGTTTTCTGGCAAGCTCGGTTCTTGTCCAGTCGAACACCGGCATGAAATTATAGCAGACCAGATGAATATCTTCTTTTCCGAGATTTTCCAGAGTCTGAATATAATTGTCAATGTAGAGATCCCGGTCGGGAGCACCTGTTTTGATGGCATCATGCACGTTGACGCTTTCGATACCGGAGATGTGAAGTCCGGCAGCGGCTACTTCCACTTTCAGTGCAGCGATACGCTCCCTGCTCC
>CAVGMD010000022.1:0-33431 GCA_963630275.1 Bacteroidaceae bacterium
ACGCCACAACGATCGCAGACAACGCCCTTATATCTGATTTTTTTATATTTACCGCAATGACATTCCCAGTCCTTGCTGGGTCCGAAAATTCTCTCACAGAACAGACCGTCTCTCTCGGGCTTCAGTGTTCTGTAGTTGATTGTCTCCGGCTTTAATACCTCTCCATGGGACCACTCCCGGATTTTCTCCGGGGAAGCTAATCCGATCTTGATGGAATCAAATGTCATAGGCTGGTAGGTTGTTTCATTTTTTGTTTCTGACATTAATGGCACTCCCTTCTATACAAACTATACAAAGCATTAAAATTCATCATCACTGCCGTCAAAGCTATCATCGGTGTAATCGTCGTCAACGTAATCGTCGTCCTCGGAGTTCACCAGCTCACCGTTATCATCGAATTCCTGTGACTGATAGCCCATCTCGCCAAGGGAGTTCTTATCGTAATCGTCATCGTACTTACGATCACCTTCCATCTCATAACGGTAATCGGTATCACCGTAATCAACGGTCTCCATGATCTCAACCTCGGTATGATCCTCACGCAGCACTCTGACATCCAGACCCAGTGCCTGCAGTTCCTTCAGCAGAACCTTGAAAGACTCGGGGATACCGGGCTCAGGGATATTGTCTCCCTTGATGATCGCTTCGTAAGTCTTCACACGTCCTACAACATCATCGGACTTCACAGTCAGAATCTCCTGCAGGGTGTAGGATGCACCATACGCCTCCAGTGCCCATACTTCCATCTCTCCGAAACGCTGTCCGCCGAACTGGGCTTTACCACCCAGAGGCTGCTGTGTTACCAGGGAGTACGGTCCGGTAGAACGCGCATGGATCTTATCATCTACCAGATGATGCAGTTTCAGGTAATGCATGTGTCCGATGGTTACAGGACCGTCGAAGTATTCGCCGGTTCTGCCGTCGCGCAGACGTACCTTACCGTCTCTGGAAATGGGAACTCCCTTCCATACGGATCTGTGGTCTCTGTTCTCGGACAGATACTGCATAACTTCAGGGAGAAGTTCCTCACCGTGCTTGCTGGTGAATGTCTCTCCGGCCCAGGGCTTACCGTCTGCGGTAGTCTCCTGACCCTTTTCCTTCCACTCTGCACTCTCTGCATCGTCGAAAGGAAGATTTACATAATCGTTGGCAAGATCCAACGTATCCATAATGTCTTTCTCGTTTGCACCATCAAAGACAGGTGTTGCCACGTTGAAGCCCAAAGCCTTGGCAGCCAGGGAAAGGTGGATCTCCAGGACCTGTCCGATATTCATACGGGAAGGCACACCCAGAGGATTCAGCACGATGTCCAGAGGACGTCCGTTGGGCAGATAAGGCATATCTTCTACCGGAAGCACGCGGGATACGACACCCTTGTTACCGTGACGACCTGCCATCTTATCACCTACGGAGATCTTTCTCTTCTGTGCAATATAGATACGGACTGCCTGATTTACTCCGGGAGCCAGCTCATCGCTGTTCTCACGGGTAAATACCTTGGCATCCACTACGATACCATATTCACCGTGAGGTACCTTTAAGGAGGTATCTCTTACTTCTCTTGCCTTCTCACCGAAGATTGCACGTAACAGTCTCTCTTCAGCAGTCAGCTCGGTCTCTCCCTTAGGAGTAACCTTACCTACCAGAATATCTCCGGCACGAACTTCTGCACCGATACGGATGATACCTCTGTCATCCAGATCCTTCAGCGCATCATCACCGACACCGGGAACATCACGAGTGATCTCCTCGGGTCCTAACTTGGTATCACGTGCTTCTGCCTCATACTCCTCGATATGAACGGAAGTATAAACATCATCACGTACCAGTCTCTCACTTAACAGAACAGCATCCTCGTAGTTGTAACCTTCCCAGGTCATGAAACCGATCAGAGGGTTCTTACCCAGAGCCAGCTCACCCTGTGAAGTGGAAGGACCGTCTGCAATGACCTGACCTGCCGCTACATGATCGCCCTTGAATACGATGGGCTTCTGATTGTAGCAGTTGGACTGGTTACTGCGGGAGAACTTGGTCAGATGGATCTCTGCCTTCTCACCGTCATCATAAGCGATACGAATGGTCTTGGAAGATACATAAGTAATGATTCCAGGCTTTTTAGCCACAACGCAGACACCGGAGTCAACCGCTGTCTTAACTTCCATACCGGTACCTACTACAGGTGCTTCGGTGCTTAACAGAGGTACGGCCTGACGCTGCATGTTGGATCCCATCAGTGCACGGTTCGCATCATCGTTCTGCAGGAAAGGAATCAGTGCGGTAGCCACAGAGAATACCATTCTCGGGGATACGTCCATGTAATCGAACATAGCCTTGGGATATTCCTGGGTCTCTTCGCGGTAACGACCGGATACGGAATTTCTCACGAAATGTCCTTCTGCATCCAATGCTTCGTTTGCCTGTGCTACATGGTAATTATCTTCTTCGTCCGCAGTCATGTAGACTACTTCATCGGTAACGCGGGGATTCTTGGGATCGGACTTGTCGATCTTACGGTAAGGAGCCTCTACGAAACCATATTCATTAATTCTTGCATAACTTGCAAGAGAGTTGATCAGACCGATGTTAGGACCTTCGGGAGTCTCGATAGGGCACATTCTTCCGTAGTGGGAGTAATGTACATCTCGAACCTCGAATCCGGCACGATCTCTGGACAGACCGCCGGGACCCAGTGCAGACAGACGTCTCTTGTGGGTCAGCTCACCCAGAGGGTTATTCTGGTCCATGAACTGAGACAGCTGGGAAGATCCGAAGAATTCCTTCACTGCTGCGGTCACGGGCTTGATATTGATCAGAGACTGGGGAGAGATCTCCTCAGCGTCATGGGTAGTCATACGCTCACGTACCACTCTCTCCATTCTGGACAGACCGATACGATACTGGTTCTGCAGCAGTTCACCTACCGCACGGATACGTCTGTTGCCCAGATGGTCGATATCGTCATCGTTGCCCAGACCATACTCCAGATGCATATTATAGTTGATGGAAGCTAAAATATCTTCCTTGGTAATATGCTTGGGTACCAGTTCATGTACGTTCTTCTTGATTGCCTCTGCCAGCTTCTCGGGGTCGTCACCGAACTCCTCAAGGATCTTCGCCAGAACGGGATAGTATACCAGTTCATGGATACCGAAATCTCTGGGATTGCAGTCTACGTAATGGGTCAGGTCTACCATCAGGTTAGACAGTACTTTTACATTTCTCTCTTCTGTCTGAATATATACGAAGGGAACTGCGCTGTTCTGAATGGTATCCGCCAGTTCTGCCGTCACCTTGTCGCCTGCGGATGCGATCACTTCACCGGTGGAAGGATCTACTACATCTGCAGCCAGGATCTGATGACGAATACGATTCTTCAGAGCTAATTTCTTATTAAATTTATATCTTCCGACTTTGGCTAAATCATATCTTCTGGGGTCGAAGAACATAGCATTGATCAGGCTCTCTGCGCTCTCAACACTTAAAGGCTCACCGGGACGGATCTTTTTGTATAACTCTAACAGACCCTCCTGATAATTCTCAGCAGTGTCCTTGGTAAAGCTTGCCTCGATCTTAGGCTCGTCGCCAAACAGCTCACGGATCTCATCATTCGTACCGATGCCCAATGCACGGATCAGTACAGTGATGGGAACCTTACGGGTTCTGTCCACACGTACATAGAAGACATCGTTGGAATCGGTCTCATACTCCAGCCATGCACCACGGTTCGGGATCACGGTGCAGGAGAAGAGCTTCTTACCGATCTTATCATGTCCGATTCCATAGTAGATGCCGGGAGAACGAACCAGCTGGCTGACGATAACACGCTCTGCGCCATTTACCACGAATGTTCCGGTATCGGTCATCAGAGGAAGATTGCCCATAAAGATCTCGTGCTCACTGATTTCTTCCTTCTCCTTGTTATAAAGGCGAACCTTAACCTTAAGAGGTGCCTCGTAGGTAGCATCTCTCTCTTTACACTCTTCGATAGAATACTTCACGTCGTCCTTGCAGAGTTCAAAATCCACAAATTCCAGACTCAAAGCGCCGCTGTAGTCAGCGATCGGAGAGATGTCGTCAAAGACTTCCTTCAAGCCTTCGTCTAAAAACCACTGATAGGAGTCCTTCTGGACCTCGATCAGATTGGGCATCTCTAAAACCTCTTCTTGTCTTGAATAACTCATACGCATAACCTTGGTACCGGCAATCGGACGTATTCTGTTCTTTTCCATTGACATTTCACCCCGTTCTTTCAGATTTAAAGCCTATTTTGCGTCGGCAACAATGCAGTATATATAAACGTCAAATTTTATGCATGACAAATAAGCATAGCACCGCACAATAGTGCACTATCCATAATAGCACAATGATAGAAATACGTCAAGGAAATATTTTGAATATTTTTGAAAAAATGAATAATTAAGAAAATACAAATAAGAAAGAACCATGCACCGGCAGGTGCCGGCACATGGTCCGTCATATACTGGTTAAAAATTACTTCAGAGTAACCTTTGCGCCAACTTCCTCAAGCTTCTTCTTGATGTCCTCAGCCTCTTCCTTAGAAGCGCCTTCCTTAACAACCTTAGGAGCTCCGTCAACTACGTCCTTAGCTTCCTTCAGGCCCAGACCGGTTACTTCACGAACAACCTTGATAACCTTAACCTTCTCAGCGCCAACCTCGGTCAGCTCTACGTCGAACTCGGTCTTCTCTTCTGCTGCTTCAGCAGGGCCAGCTGCTGCTACAACAACGCCAGCTGCTGCAGATACGCCGAACTCCTCCTCGCAAGCCTTTACGAGATCATTTAACTCTAATACAGATAACTCTTTGATAGCATCGATTAATTCCTGTGCTGTTAATTTAGCCATTTTAATTTCCTCCATTTGAAATATTTTGATTGATTGTCAATTAGCTGCAATTATTATTCAGCTGCGGGTGCTTCTTCTGCGGGAGCTGCTGCTTCGCAAGCTGCTGCGCCGCCTTTTTCAGCCAGCTGATTCATAACACGTGCAAAATTGGTGATAGGACTCTGTAAGCTGCCAAGCAGTTTGGAGATGAGTACGTCTCTGGAAGGGATGTTAGCGATTGTAGCCATACCCTTAGCATCATAAACGGTACCTTCTACCACACCGGCCTTGATCTCAAGCTTATCAGCAGTTTTAGCGAACTGAGCCAGTACTCTTGCAGGAGCGGTTGCATCCTCGGTAGAGTAAGCCATTGCGCTGGGTCCTTCCAGATACTCGGACAGACCTTCGAACTGTGTACCCTTGAACGCGAAGTTCATCATGGTGTTCTTGTAAACCTTGTAGGTAACTCCTGCCTCACGTAAGCTCTTACGTAACTGGGTATCCTGCTCAACAGTAAGTCCACGGTAGTCTACCAGAACTACAGACTGGGCATCCTTGATACCAGCAGAAATCTCTTCTACTACAGGCTGTTTTAATTCAACTTTTGCCATTTCTTTACCTCCTTATAGATTTTGTGCCGATAAGAAGAATAAATTAAAAAACTCCCTGTGAAGACACAGAGAGATGATATCATCATACTTATCTCCTCGGCAGGACTTACGCTCGGTCTCCCTTGCACCTGCTGTCTTCGGCATGGTTTTACAACCTCAGATAGGATAGCATAGGTGACCGTACTTGTCAAGGATTATTTAATAATTTTCCGTATAATTTTCAAACCTGCTACAATACAGGTAAAAACCGCCTCACTGTAAACAGTGAAGCGGCTCTTAAGCATTCGTTATCTAATTAGATTAGAGATCAGATTAGAACTTTGCAACGCTGACCTTAACGCCAGGTCCCATAGTGCTGGTCAGGGTGATGCTTCTCAGATACTGACCCTTTAATGCGCTGGGCTTAGCCTTTACGATAGCGTCCATAAGTGCATTGAAGTTCTCCTGCAGAGCTTCCTCAGAGAAAGAAGCCTTACCAACGGGAACATGCACGATGTTGGTCTTGTCAAGTCTGTACTCGATCTTACCGGCTTTGATATCGTTAACTGCCTTGGTTACATCCATTGTTACGGTACCAGCCTTAGGGTTAGGCATTAAGCCCTTAGGTCCGAGAACCTTACCCAGACGACCTACAACACCCATCATATCAGGGGTTGCTACTACAACGTCGAAGTCCAGCCATCCTTCGTTCTGGATCTTCGGGATCAGCTCCTCACCGCCAACATAATCAGCGCCTGCAGCCTCAGCCTCGTTGATCTTATCGCCCTTTGCAAATACCAGAACTTTTACAGTCTTACCAGTTCCGTTAGGCAGTACAACTGCACCACGGATCTGCTGCTCAGCGTGACGTCCGTCACAACCAGTTCTGATGTGAACTTCGATGGTCTCATCGAATTTAGCAGTTGCAGTTTTCTTAACCAGAGCGATAGCATCGTTGGACTCATAGAATGTAGCACGATCTACCAGCTTGGCAGCTTCGGTATATTTCTTACCATGTTTCATTGTTTTACCTCCTAGGTTCCAGCGGCAATATTTTTTCATTGCCTCCCAAATATTTATAAGTTACTCCTCAACAACAATACCCATGCTGCGTGCAGTACCAGCGATCATGCTCATAGCTGCTTCCAGGCTTGCTGCATTCAGATCCGGCATCTTCATCTCAGCGATTTCCTGAACCTTAGCCTTGGAAATGGTAGCTACCTTGGTCTTGTTGGGAACGCCGGAACCGGACTTAATGTTGCAGGCTTTCTTTAACAGTACTGCTGCAGGGGGAGTCTTTGTAACGAAACTAAAGCTTCTGTCTGCATATACAGTAATAACTACGGGAATGATAAGATCTCCCTTGTCTGCTGTTCTTGCGTTGAACTGCTTTGTAAATTCAACGATGTTCACCCCGTGCTGTCCAAGTGCAGGACCAACAGGGGGAGCCGGTGTTGCTTTGCCGGCAGGGATCTGTAACTTGATATATCCTTCTACTTTCTTTGCCATTGTGGCACCTCCTATAATGTGGTAATTCGGCGCAGGCTGCCTTGATGCTGCCTCCTGCTCCCACTGGAACGTTGCCGTTCCTTTTGTGCTGCCTCTTTCCGACCCTTACGGATCCGAAAGTTTATATTTTATCCCGGAATTTTCCGGAAGAAAATATCTTTGTTTGCTTTTAAAGCTTTCTGACCTCTGCAAAGCTGATTTCCACAGGGGTCTCTCTTCCAAACATTTCTACATTGATCGTAGCTGTCTGTTTGCCATAGTCCAGTTTCTGCACCACGCCGACGGTATCCTTCCATACTCCGGCAACAACAGCAATGCTGTCGCCCTCGCCAAAGTCGATCGATACGTTCTCGGTCTTAATGCCCAAAGGCTTCATCTCAGCTTCTGTAAGAGGTACAGGTTTACTTCCGGGACCTACGAAACCGGTCACACCACGGGTATTACGAACGACATACCAGGTATCATCGTTCATTTCCATATTAAGAAGCACATATCCGGGGAACATCTTCTTGGATACCGTCTTGCGGGCTCCGTCTTTCAGTTCCACCACATCCTGCATAGGGACTCTTACTTCAAGAATCTGTTCTGCCAGGTTCTTGTTGTTCTCTATGGTCTTCTCGATATTGGCTTTGACCTTGTTCTCATATCCTGAATAGGTATGGACTACATACCATTTTGCCTCTGCCATACAATCACCCTCGCTCTATAATGATGTTAAGAAGTTTACGCCGTACTGAATAAAGTAATCCAGCGCCGCAATAATCACACCAACTACAACTGAAATTGCAACAACCGCTACGGATTGCTTCAATGTTGATTGTCTGTCCGGCCATGAAATTTTCTTAAATTCAGCTTTTGCGCCTTTGAAGAAACTGGGGCGCTTCTGTTTTTCTGCGGAATCTCCCATTTCGACCTCCCATGCTAGAACGGCTGATTATTTGGTTTCTTTGTGCAATGTATGTGTTTTGCAGAATCTACAATACTTCTTGGTTTCCATTCTATCAGGATGAGTCTTCTTATCCTTGGTAGTATTGTAGTTACGCTGCTTGCACTCGGTACATGCTAAAGTAATTTTTGTACGCATTTTTCTACCTCCACGTGTTTTCTGATCTCTAAATTTAAGCATAAAAAAAAGACCTAAATCTCATCTCGCTTGGATACTATAACATAATCCGTCCTGTCCGTCAACTGTTTTTCCCGAAAATCCCCTGATTTTTCTTGTTTCTTCCTATGACTTATGCTATAATCGTCTCATAAAAGTGGGTTACTGTATTTTTTTAAATATCCTTGATCACGGAGGGGAAAGGAGATAGCTATGGGTGCAGTTCTCAATACTATTTACAATAATTATCTGACGGCGTACTCGCCCAGACAGCTGACGAAATACGACACACATAAAAAGAGTGAACTTCGCAGCGTCTATAATTCCATCCTAAAACTGAACAAAGAGGCACCTTGGTACCTTCCCACCACTAGTAAGGATACCCAGTATTATGCTGTGGATGTCAAGGAAAACGCCCGAGAGCTTCACAACTCCATTGCACAGCTCGGAGGGTTGGAACAGGACGGCATGTTCCGTAAAAAAAGTGCCTATTCCACCAATGATGATATCGCTGAGGTCACCTATATCGGTTCCGAAGCCTCTTCCGCCGCTTCCCCGGAATTCGATTTGGAGGTACGCGCCCTTGCCACTCCCCAGGAGAATCTCGGATATTTTCTCCCGAATCTGGCTACCACACTGACTCCGGATACTTATTCCTTTGATATTGCAATTAACGACATGAACTACGAATTCCAGTTCAATATTAATGAAGGCGATACCAACCGTCAGATCATGGAGCGACTGTCGAGACTGATCAACAACGCTGATATCGGCATCAGTGCAGAGGTAGCGGAATCCGATTCCCGTTACGCACTCCGCCTGACATCCGATGCCACCGGTATTCCGAACGGCAGACCGTATCATTTCCGGGTCAGCGATGACCACACCAGCAAGACCTCCGGTGTCGTAGACAATATGGGGCTGAATTATATCAGTCATTCCGCTGGCAACGCAAGCTTCCTGATCAACGGTGAGGAACGTTCTTCATCCTCCAACCATTTCACGGTAGGCAAGTTGTTCGATGTGCAGATCAAAGCCGTAAGTCCCGAAGATAAACCGGTACATATCGGGCTGAAGACAGACACCGAATCCATCACCGACAATATCAACCAGCTGGTGGGCAGTTACAATAATTTCATCCGGGCGGCATCTTCCTATCTGGAGACCCAGTCCAGAAGCAGACAGCTGGTACGGGAATTTTCATCCATCGCTTCCCTGTACGGCACTTCTCTGGAAAGCATGGGAATGCATCTGGAGGATGACGGTATGCTCTCCATCAATGACGAGATGCTGCGGCAGACAGCGGCGACAGCGGGAAATGATCTGTCAGCTTTCAGTGTATTGAAGGATTTCAGCAGTTCTCTGTTACGCAAAAGCGATCAGGTCTCGCTGAATCCCATGGATTACGTAGACAAAAAAATTGTGGCCTACAAAAATCCCGGTCACAATTTCATCAGTCCTTATACCACCAGTGCTTACAGCGGTATGATGTTCAACAGCTACTGTTAATTCCCCACCGGGGATTCGAACAGTAGCTGTTTTGTTAATTCTTATTTTGTTTTCTTGGTTTTCGCCTTGTACTTATCGATCTGTACAAAGTCATCCATCAGTTCCAGAATCTTATCTCTTCCGGTCTGATTCAGCTTCACATAATTCTGCATAACACGATTTTCCAAAAGCTGCGCTCCCAGGGATGCATCCCTCTCCAGTGATGAAAAATCTACAGGATTCAGACTCAGCTTGTCACACATTTTGATAACCGTTCCGTACGCCATCCCTTCAATGCCGCGCTCCAGAGCCGTTACCAGTGTGCTGTAGGGGATATTCATCTCCATGGCAAACTGTCTGACACTGCGATACTGTCTTAAGATTTCTTTTTTTAAGATTTCCGCCTTAGTCATATTTATTCCTCCACGTATCCTCTAAACTTGGTACAGCTATAATATACGATTTCCCGTTTCTCATTTCAAGTAAAAAACAGAAAATTAAGAATTTCGACGAAATTTTAACAATATTTTTATATTTCCTCCAGATTGTCCAGCCAGATCCTTGCACAGGCATCACTGGGCATGCGCAGATCCCCTCTGGGAGAAAGTGCCACGCTTCCCACTTTAGGACCGTCCGGCAGACAGGAGCGTTTAAACTGCTGCGAGAAAAATCTCCGGTAGAAATTCTTCAGCCATTTTTTAATGGTCTCAGCATCATATTTTCCCGCAAAAGTCTCTTCCGCGATCCGGTATACCTTATCCGGTGCATAGCCGCAGCGCAGCATATAATATAAGAAGAAGTCATGCAGTTCGTAAGGTCCTACAAGGTCTTCTGTCTTCTGCGCGATGTTCCCTTCCACCGGCGGAAGCAGTTCCGGACTCACCGGCGTATCCAGCACATCTTTCAGTACCCTTGCCAGTTCTTCCTGTCCACAGGTGTCCGCATAATACTGCACCAAGTGTCTTACCAGTGTCTTCGGCACACCCGCATTGACACCGTACATAGACATATGATCTCCGTTGTAGGTTGCCCAGCCCAGTGCCAGTTCCGACATGTCTCCCGTACCGATGACCAGTGCATTTTCCTTATTTGCAATGTCCATGAGCACCTGGGTGCGCTCTCTCGCCTGCCCGTTCTCATAGGTGACATCATGGCATTCCATATCCTGTCCGATATCTGTGAAATGCCCGGTCACCGCCTCACGGATATCCACTTCCCGAAGTGTCGTGCCCAGTGTCTTCGCTAACAGGCAGGCATTCTCGTAGGTCCGGTCCGTGGTGCCGAAACAGGGCATGGTCACGGCAATGATTCCTTTTCTTGCAAGTCCCAGCAGATCAAAAGTCCTCACCGTCACCAAAAGTGCCAGTGTGGAATCCAGTCCTCCCGAGATCCCGAGAACTGCCGTTTTCCCTCCGATATGCTCATAGCGCTTTTTCAGACCGTAAGCCTGAATGGACAAAATATCTTCGCATCTTCTGTTGCGAAGGGCGGGATCCTCCGGTACAAAAGGATGCACCGCGAATTTCCGTTCCAGCTTTGTCACCGCAAGTTCCATGGAAAAAGGAATCTTACAATAGGGGACCGTCGGCTGTTTTCCAAAGGTTCCCATTCTTCTGCGCTCGCTGCTTATTTTGAGCACATCCAGATCTGTGTAGAGAATTCCGGTGGAGAAACGGGAAGACTGTGCCAGCAGTGTTCCGTTCTCCGCAATCAGATTATGACCTCCGAACACCAGATCCTGGGTGGATTCTCCCTCTCCTGCGGAAGTATAAATATATCCGCACAGAAGTCTTGCGCTGGCGGATTTTACCAGGAGTTCTCGGTAAGCATCCTTGGATACCGTCTCATTGGATGCCGACAGATTGACGATCACCGTAGCTCCTGCCAGTGCATGGGAAGTGGACGGTGGATTCGCCACCCACAGATCCTCACAAATCTCACAGCCAAGCACCAGTTCCGGTAATTCTTCACAGTAAAACAAAAGATTCGTTCCAAAAGGGATCTCATATTCTCCCAGTCGGTAATTCGTTATCGTTTCCTCACCGGGAGTAAAATGTCTGCCCTCGTAAAATTCTGCGTACATCGGTATATTTTTTTTCGGGATCATTCCCAGGATATTTCCACGATATACTGCGGCAGCCACATTATACAGACGACCGTCCTTTTCCACGGGAAGTCCCACAAAAAGCAATGATTCCAGCCGCCTTGTCTCTGCTGCGATCGTAAGCAGTGCTTCTTTTGCCTTCTTCAGCAAAAGATTCTGCAAAAAAAGATCATTGCAGGTGTACCCGGTAATGCACAGTTCGGGGAACACTATTATCTTCGCTCCGTGTCCTGCCGCTTCTTTTGCCTGGGCACAGATTTTCTGTGCATTATAGACCGGATCCGCCACCCGGATCCCCGGTGTAGCGGACGCAACTTTGACAAATCCCTGTTTCATAAGCTTCCTCACTTTACGGAATCCATTACTGGATCATCTGTTTTAATTCATCCACGGTAAAGTTATAGTTTTTATTGCAGAAATGGCAGTTCACCTCGATGGGCTTATCATCATCGATCATGGACTGCAGTTCTTCTCTTCCGATACTGATCAGTGCCTTGCGCACTCTGTCCTTGCTGCAGTTGCAGGCAAATTCCACGGGCAGCGTGTCGGTAATCTCCACATCCATCCCGGCAAGCAATACTTCCAGCATCTGTTCCGGTGTCTTACCCGCATCCAGCATGGAGGTCACGGAAGAGAGGTTTTTAATATTCTCTTCCAGTCTGCTGATAGTCTCCTCCTCTGCGAAAGGCATCAGCTGTACGATAAATCCGCCGGCCTGTCTGACAGTGTTGTCTCTGTTCATCAGTACTCCCAGGCCTACCACGGAAGGCACCTGCTCGGATACGGCAAAATAATAGGTCAGATCTTCTGCGATCTCACCGGTCTGTAACTCCGTCTGTCCCACGTAAGGATCCTTCAGTCCCATATCCCGGATCACGCTTAAGACGCCTTCGCCTACAGCTCCGCCCACATCCAGTTTCCCCTGGGCGTTTGCCGGCAGGATTACATCGGGTACATTTGCGTAGCCCTTTACATGTCCGTTACCGTCTGCAGTCACCGTAAGCCCCCCTATCGGACCGTCTCCCTTGATCTGCAGTGTGATCAGTTCATCTTCTCCTTTTAACATACTGCCCATCATAGCTCCGGCACTGAGGAGTCTTCCCAGTGCTGCTGTGACCACAGGGCTTGTGTTATGCGCTGCCCGCGCTGTTTCCACTGTCTCTCTCGTCGTACAGGCAAATGCTCGGATCTGTGCATTTGCTGCGGTTGCGCGTACCATATAATCTTTCATTCTTAAATTCACGTACCTTTCTTACGGTAGCTTTTTCTGCTGCTCTTTTGCTACGATATATACTCTCTCGCTGGTCTCGGTCGCTGCTTCACCGGTATCGGAATCCTTGATTTCAAGAACCTTTAATCCCGCCTGTTCCACAAGCGCACGCATCTGCTCCACGGTATAGCCCCGTTGCAGATGTGTCTCTGTGAACCTCCGGAAAATATTATCCTCTTCCTGTACGAAAATCGTCAGATCGTACTCGTTGATCTCTTCTTCCGGATCGTAATAATTCTCCCAGATAAAGCTGCAATCCTCTCTGTTCTCCGCAATGGTGGTATTGCCGATGACTTCCCGGTATTTATAGGCGGTATTAAAATCAAAAATAAATACTCCGCCGGGATAGAGATAATTATTCACCAATTGAAATACCTGCAACAGTTCCTCTTCTTCCAGAATATAATTCACGGAATCGCAGACACTGATCACCGTACCCACAGTGGAATACAGATCCAGTTCCCGCATGTCCTGATGCAGATAGAGGATCTCCGAACCGCTCTGTGCCTTTTTGTCCATGGCAATGTTCAGCATCTCCTCGGAATTATCCACACCGATGCAGTCATAGCCCTTTTTATACAGCAGCTCCGTCAGCGTACCGGTGCCACAGCCTAAGTCCACCACCAGATTCCGCTCGGAATCCAGAATATCTTCCGCATCCCGCGTAGGTTTGGATACACCGTAAGCCGCAATCAGCTCACCCAGGCGGTCACACCACATATCATAGGGCGTGTTATCCATGAGTTCGTCATATACTCTTGCAAAGTCTGTGTAGATTTCTTCTGTATTTTCCATAATTACAGTATCCCCGTTTTTTAGGAAATAGTCCCAAGTGCTCCAAATACGCCCATACTGAGCAGTCCCATGATCACACCTGCCAGTACTACTCCCAGCATCACGGCAATGACGCTGGACTTAAAGTCCATATCTAACAGGCTGGCTGCCAGAGTTCCGGTCCAGGCACCGGTTCCGGGCAGGGGGATACCTACGAAGAGAAGCAGTGCTACGAACAGACCTCTGCCTGCTTTCGCCTGCAGCTTCTGACCACCCTTATGTCCCTTTTCCAGACAGAAAGTGAAGAACTTACCGATGACCGGCTTGTCCGCACCCCATTCCAATACCTTTCTTGCAAAAAAGAAGATGATGGGTACCGGAAGCATATTTCCCAGGATACAGGTAATGTAGCTGGGAAGCAGCGGCAGATTCATACCTACAGCAATGGGAATGGCACCGCGCAGTTCAATCAGGGGAACCATGGATACCAGAAAAATCATCAAATATTTTTTTAACATGTGTTTACTCCAATTCTTTTCTTTTTAAATTATGCCCGCTTTTCCAGATAATTTTTCAGGAAATCGATCAGGCGGTCCATCTCCTCATCCGTACCAATGGTGATACGCAGGGAGTTGGCAATTCTTTCTTTGTTCCAGTGTCTGACATAGATGTCTGCTGCGCGGAGTGCCTGGAAAAGCTCTTCGGCAGGTACTTCCTTATGAGAAGCGAAGATGAAGTTCGCCATGGAATCCGGGAAAGTGAAGCCAAGCTGCGAAAGTTCCTTCTTAATGCGCTCTCTCGTCGCCACGATCTTTGCCGTAGTCTCTTTAAAATAAGCATCATCCTTTACCGCTTCCACACCCATGACCTGAGAAGGCAGATTCATGGTGTAGGAGTTGAAGGAAAATTTTACATCATTCAGATAGTGGATCAGCTTCTCATTACCGATGCAGAAACCGATACGCATTCCCGCCATGGCTCTGGACTTGGAAAACGTCTGTACTACCAAAAGGTTTTCGTATTTTTCAAGCAGTGGCAGAGCGCTCTTGCCGCCGAAATCCACATAAGCCTCATCCACGATTACTACCACATCGGGATTCGCCTGCAGGATCTCTTCGATCATTTCCAGAGATTCCTCCACACCGGTAGGCGCGTTGGGATTCGGGAAGATTACACCGCCGTTGGGCTGTTTATAATCCTCAGGGTTAATGTGCCAGTTCTCATCCAGGGCACAGGTACGGTACGGGATCCGGTACAGATCCGCCCATACATCGTAGAAGGAATAGGTCACATCTGGGAACAGAATCGGCTTTCCGCTGTTAAAAAAGGTCAGGAATGCCATGGATAATACATCGTCGGATCCTACTCCCACAAATACCTGTTCCGGCTTCACATGATAGTATGCAGCCAACGCATCCACTAAAGGCTGGGCGTTTGAATTCGGATACAGACGCAATGCTGTGCTTTCCATATTTTCCGCTGCCTGCCGTACTCCGGGTGCCGGAGGATACGGACATTCATTGGTATTCAGTTTGATCATGTTCGGGCGGTTCGGCTGTTCGCCTGCCACATAGGGCACCACCTTACGTACATTTTCTTCCCACTTCATAATTTTACTCCTCGTTCCTGTTCTTCAGTTCTTCCGCATAGATTTCCGCCTGTTCGGGAAGCCCCAGTTGTTCATAGCACCGGATCAGTCCCTGCAGAGGTTCTTCACCCGCACTTTTCAGTGCTAGCACCGGCTGTGTCTCGTATGCTGCATTATAATACCAGATAGCGGCTTCCTCGAAATCTTTCGTTTCTTCATAAAAATGTCCCAGTTCACAACAGATCTCCGAGCAGCCTTCTCCCGCGATCACCTTGGAAGTGTGCTTGAAAAACGCCACAGTATCGCCACGCAGTCTGGCAGCTTTCGCCGCCACGCAACAGCCTTCCGTGATCTCGTCCGCACTGCTGTCTGGGAATGAGACTTCCGCCCGGAAATAATTTTCTGCCTCCAGGAAATCCTGTGCCGTCCCTGCCAGGAACAACTCTCTGGCGTACATGCCGTACAATCTTCTGGATAATTGTCTCCCCGCAGCGATCTGCTTTCTAAAATTCCCCAGATCCCTGCCGGCATGATTCTCTTCCGGCATATGGGTGATCACAATATCACTGTCATAGACCACCGGCGCAAGCCGTACCATTTCATGGATCGGTTCCTCCCATACGAAGTTCCGCAGTCTGCGGAATAATTTGGGACGATACTCTTCATCAAAATTATAGACCGTGCCGTTTTGCAGCTGATTGCCGTATTTCATCTGGACGATCTCGATCTCGGGAAGGAGTGTTTCTTTTAACAGGCGGAATTTCTGCCTGTTCTCTTCCGAAAGTACCTCATCCGCATCCGCGGAATAGATGTATTCCTCCGATGCCTTGGAAAATGCGAAATTTCTCGCTGCACTAAAATCATCGATCCATGCAAAATCGTATATCTTATCGGTATATTCTGCGGCGATCCGCTTCGTGGCATCCGTAGACCCCGTATCTACGATAACGATCTCATCCACCAGGTCTTTTACGCTGTCCAGGCATCTTTTCAGAACCCGTTCTTCATTTTTAACGATCATACACAAAGATATCGTGATCATAGGTATTCTCCTACAGAACCTTGGATAAGAACTCCTGCAGTCTGGGGCTCTGTGGATTGGTAAAGAATTCCTGAGGGGTATTCTCCTCCACGATATTACCGCCGTCCATAAAGAGCACCTTCGTGCCTACTTCTCTGGCAAAGCCCATCTCGTGGGTAACGACTACCATGGTCATACCGCTCTCTGCCAGTTCCTTCATAACTTCCAGTACCTCACCTACCATCTCCGGATCCAGTGCGGAGGTGGGCTCATCGAACAGCATTACTCTGGGGTTCATCGCCAGGGATCTTACGATGGCGATTCTCTGCTTCTGACCGCCGCTTAAGGATGCTGGATAGGCATCCGCCTTTTCCTCCAGTCCCACTCTCTTCAACAGCTTCAACGCATTTTCTTTTGCTTCTTCCTCGTTCATCAGCTTTAACTTCACCGGAGCAAGGGTAATATTATTCATGATGGTCAGATTGTTGAACAGGTTAAAGTGCTGGAACACCATGCCCATATGCTGACGTACCTTGTTGATGTCGATCTTGGGATCCGTGATGTTCTGTCCGTCGAACCAGATCTCACCGCTGGTGGGTCTCTCCAACAGGTTCAGGCAGCGCAAAAAAGTACTCTTACCGGAGCCGGAAGGTCCTACCACTACGATCTTCTCTCCGGGATGGATATGGTAATTTACTCCCTTTAACACCTGATTATCTTCAAAGCTTTTATGCAGATCTTTAACGATTATCACTCTTACGCAGTCTCCTTTCCAGTTTTGCAAGCAGGATGGACAATACCTTGGTCAGGACGAAATAGACGAACGCAATACCAAGCAGAGGTGTAAATACATCAAACAGCTTGGAAGTCATCTGATTCGCCACACGGGTAAGGTCACTCATTCCTACGTAACCTACTATAGAAGTCTCCTTGATCAGCACGATAAACTCATTGCCGAGAGGAGGCAGAATGCTCTTAAATGCCTGGGGGATAATGATGTAACGCATGGTCTGGAGCTTGTTCAGTCCCAAAGATCTGCCGGCTTCCATCTGTCCCTTGTCCACTGCCAGGATGCCTGCTCTTACGATCTCCGCCACATAGGCTCCGGAGTTGATACCGAAAGTCAGGCTGGCGATCAGCACACTGTTCTTGCAGGTAGCCAGAATACCGGACCACATGATCAACAGCTGTACTGTGGTAGGTGTTCCACGGATAATGTCAATATAAGCACTTGCAATGCGGGACGCTATGGTACGCGACCCGTTCTTTCTCGTAGATAATTTCAGAAATGCCGCTATGGTTCCGATCAGAATACCGAGCAGTGCCGCAAAAAAAGAAACCTCTAAGGTTACTCCCAGTCCCTTCAGATAAAGCTTCCATCTGTCTGCTTCAATGAAGGCTGCATAAATATGTTGCCAGATATTTAGCCAAAAATGTTGCATGTTATTTTCTATGCCTTTCTTATGAATATATAAATTGCCATTACCTACCTTAATATAGCAAAAAGAAGAGAATGGCACAAGCCATTCTCTTCTTTTTAATGTATATTTTGTATAAATTATTCACCGATGTACTCAGATACCAGAGCATCAAAGGTACCGTCAGCCTTCAGATCTGCCAGAGCCTGATTTACCTGCTCTACCAGCTCGCTTCCCTTAGGAAGTGCGATAGCATATTCCTCAGCCTCGAAATCGAAGTCAGCACCGTCGATGATCTTTACCTTGCCCTCGAACTTGGTGTTAAATACTTCTGCAGGGTTCTTATCAATAATAACTGCATCCAGTCTGCCATTTACCAGATCGTTTACAGCGTCGATAGCTCTGTTGTAGGTCTGTGCGGTAGCACCTTCAATATCCTCTGCCAGGAACATACCGGTAGTACCTAACTGACAACCGATGGTCTTGTTCTTCAGATCATCAGCGGTTGCAATATCGGAATCTGCAGGTACGATTACGAACTGAACAGCCTCATAATAAGGATCAGAGAAATCTACCTGTGCCTGACGCTCTTCGGTAACGGTCATACCTGCGATAGCACCGTCGATTCTGTTGCCGATGGAACTTACCAGAGAGTCAAACTCCATGTTCTCTACCTGAACTTCCATACCCAGCTTCTCACCTACTGCCTTAATCAGAGCTACGTCGAAGCCATCGGGTTCTCCATCATCTCCTACATACTCAAAGGGAGGGAACTCTGCGTTGGTACCGAATACCAGTACGCCGCCCTCGGTCTTATCAGCTGCCTCAGTGGATGCAGCTTCGGTAGTTGCTGCTGCCTGGCTCTCTGCCACACTGCTCTCAGCTGCCTGAGAATTATCGTTTGCTGCGGAATCAGAACCACAGCCTGTCAGCATTGCTGTGCACATTACGGTTGCAAGTAACATTGCGATTGCTTTTTTCATAATATTTTCCTCCTGTCTGTTTATCCGGGAACCATTCTCCCCTAAACTTTGATTACTATAGCACCTTTTCCCGAAATACGCAACTGTTTATGCATAAATATACGTTGCATTCAGGAAATACCGCGACACCGTAACCATCCAGAAGGAGACAGTAATATAAGGAATAAACGGCTGTGGAACCCGCAGTCTCCCGTCCCTTGTAACGTTTCCACGAAACAGCTGCACCACCGTAAGCAATAGCACCGCCAGCAGCATATGGCACAACGGCCATAGGATTCCGGTATCCCCGGTACATTCCGCCAGCGCACACACCGAAAAAGCATGGCAGTCCGCTCTTCCGTACATATGACTGAATACCAGCTGCTGCAGGGCTGCAAATCCTGCTGCCGCAATCCAGTTTCTGATATCCCATCCTTCCGACAGAGCGAGCAGACAGGCCCAGGGCAGGCACCACCACCATATATAATTATACACCCAGCACTCTTCCCTATCCATCCTGGACGCCATCAGAAGTCCTCCTGACAGCATAATATATGCTATAATCCGGATCACACCCGCTCCCTTCCGCACTCTCTGCTCTCTTCTGTCCTGTTGTTCTACCCGGTTATCCTGTCTGTTTACCGCAGTCTCGTCCGCAGATCCTCCAGCACACTTCCTTTCACACCGATGACACTGATCTGCGGATGATCTTCCAGTTTCTTATCTCCTTTATAAGCCCGCACGGTGATCTGCAGCTGTTCATTCTCCGGTGTATATAACGGTACCATGAACTGTAAGCTTTCCGTGATGCGATATCCCGGCTGATCCGCATAATCATAGACCCTGTTCAGTTCCGGATTCTGCCTCGTCATCTCTTCCGGGAAGATCACTTCCACCCGGTCCGCATATCCCCATACCGTAAATGTCAGGATGCCGCTCTCACCACAGCGGAAGGTCGTCCCCTGCGGTTCCCGGATTCTCATAACATCCGCTTCCAGACCGAATTCCGTTGTTCCTTTGGTTATCTCCGTCTCGTTCCCAACATAGTCCGCCGCATACGCAAGCACCGTGAAATCGCCGCTGAACAATGCATCATCCTCTGTGATCACGATCCGGATACTCCCTTTCTCATCCGGCAGGAATGTCTTCGCCACCGTATTGTCAGTATTCTGTATTCTCACATAGAATTCCTTTACTCCACTGACGGCATCTGCAGCGGTCACAGTGACGGTAACCTCTCCTTCCCTGCGGTCGATCAGTTTACGGTCTTCTAACAGATCCAGCCCGCAGATTACCGGAGCTTCTCCGTCTGCAATCAGCGTGATCTTATTTTTCTCATCCAGGGCATGTGATGAATATACTTTTGTATCTCCCGCATCTGCCTCCGCAATGGGAATCACCTGTATGTGCTGCCCGGAATACTTCGTATCTATCGTGAATTTCTGTACACCGGCAAGCTCCCTGCACAGATTTGATCTCACCGTATAGGAATACGAATATTGCTGCAGCAGAGGGGTTCCCTCGGTGGTATAGGACAGATCCGAAGCCTCGGTACGGATATTGCCCTTACGAATGTCACCAGAGGGTGTATGTATGATATTACGTGCCACAGTGCCGTCCGCCGCCCTCGTCTCATAGATGTTCTCATTTAACTGGTACTCTTCACAGGCATTTCCTTCCATATAAGCAGAATGTTTCAGGGTAATGGGCGTATTGCCGTCTGCCCGTACATACCAGTTTTTTGCCTCCGGTGCCGGATACACATTGTCTCCGGAATCTATCTCTAACTGCCCGGTATAGATCTTCCACTGTACCTTCGTATCCTGAATACAGAAATGTGTTGTAGCTCCCACATTGCCTGCCACATCCACCGCCGCCACATGAAGGTACTTCGTTTTTACGTCAGTCGTCACTTCTGCCCGGGGAAGTTCTGTAAATTGTCCCATTTTCGGTCCTGCTTTTGTGTATTCCAATTCGTCTGTCACAAAATAGTATCCTGCAATCCCACTGGTCAGAATATTCCGGGTTATATTTGAGGTGCAGAGTTTCGATGTACTTCCGGTGAGATAAGATTCCGCCTTATGATAATACAGTGTTCCGTTGTCCTCGGGCTGCTGCCATGTCACCCGTATCCGCTTATGGTCCAGCGCTTCCGTGAACATTTCCGTGGGGATCCGGTTCGGTGCCGCACAGTCCTGTGCCCGGACGCCGTCTAAATAACACTCTTCCTGATATCCGATTGCCATAGACTGCATCAATGCCCTTCCGTTCCCTTCCCGCACACCGCTTTCACTTTCATAGTTCTGCGCATACTCTGTATTCACATAATTGCTTCCACCGTAAGCCGGTTTCGAAGACAGTACCTGCCCTTCCGTATAGCCGCAGGTCAGCATTCTGCCGCCGGAGAAGCTTAAGCCCGTGATCTCCGACTTAAACCACGCATCCGAACAGTCATGGGAGAATTTCAGGTCTATGAATATCCTCGTAGTCCCTTCCGGCAGGGTAAAATGAAAAGTACCGGCGAATTTACTGCCTCCCGGTGCGCCTCCCCAGGATCCGTCCGGATTCTCCCAGGCGGAACTCGAAGATCCACTCATGGAATAGACCGCATCCCGAAAGCTTCCGGACAATATCACTTTCCCGTCCTGATTCAGAATCGTATATTGTGACTTGTTCAGGGAGAAATTGCAGGATGATCCCCAGCTGTCCGCATAGACCGACAGGTTTAATTTTGTATTGCCGTTGGTGCTGATGCCCCGGTAACCTCTCGTATTCCACCGGTTCCCCGAATCCCAGTAATACCGGGACCACCCGGCACGGATAATATGATAGGGATCGTCATCCTTGGTATGGCTGTAAGCGCTGGTAGCTGTATACGTCTCGCAGTAATCATCATGACCCGTCACATAGTGCTCCCAGCTGCCAAGCGCTGGAGTATATGCAGCTTCCTTATAGCACTGATTCGTATGGGTATGTACGATCTTCTCGCCAGCGCTTCCTCCAAGGTAGCCGGCTCCGCCGCCTGCCATTCCGTCCTCACCGTTACTTTCCTCCCTCACGCTCTCCGCACTGCCACCGGCTTTTCCGTCTCCCGCCGGAGAAGCACCTCCGCCACCACCGGCGATGAGCAGGATTCCCTTACGATCTGATGTCACAGAGGTCATGCCTCCACCGTTGCCGTAGTCGGTGGCATTGCCTCCACCGTTACCACCATCCTGACCTCCCGCAAAATAGGTGATCTTCTCTCCTTTTTGCAGCCAGAAGGTGCCCGATACACGTCCACCATATCCACCGACACAGGATTCAAAATTCTGTCCCTGGGCTCCTTCTGCCGTCAGTGTATACAATCCGGTGTAGGGAATCGTATACTGTTTTGCACTGCCGCTGTAGTCCTCCGTTATGGCGACCTGCGTCACACTGCTGATATCCTCAGCGGAATTGATTCGGGTCCAGGTGCCATTTTCTCTCTTTTGGAACAGCAGGTAGGTCTTATTCTTCTGATCTGTCTGGGACCAGCCAAGATCCACTGCACCCTTCCCACCATTTGCCTTATAATTGTCCGAAGCCTTCAGCTGCAGATCGACCCACTGGGCATACAGTGTAATGTCAGCGGAAGGTATGATCTCGTCCCCTGCCGCTCCCGCAGGCTTCGTAAATGCCCGGTCGTAATACCAGCCTCCGAAAGACCAGCCTTCTCTGACGGTCTCCGGCAGAGTCACGCAATCCCGCTCATACAGTGCCTTTACAGTATCCACATTTCCTTCTGTGGCGGAATAGGTATAGACATTCCCCTCCAGTTCTCCCTGAAAGGGAAGCACACGCGTCCATTCTTCGAAATGCTGCGTACCCCGGATGGAAGATACTGCCGTCCCGCCATTCGCCTCGAAGGACAGTGTATATCCTGTAGGGGACTGGATCTCTTCCGTCTGCAGACGGTATTGCTTACCATAGACATCCGTAATCTCTACGACACTCTTCCCCATGTATTTACCGCCGCCGGCATCGATCCGCAGGGTACTTTCGCAGGGAGCCCACTGGGCATACAACGTGACCGAACCGTTATCCCCCTCCGTCCAGGTCGTCCTGTCCCTGTGATCCGCTGCCGCCAGATTCTGTATCTCGGCTTCATCCTCATAGGAATCCCCGCTTCCGTCCGGCGCGGTATTCCAGCCGGTGAATACATATCCGATACGCGTATATGTATTTTTTGTCAGATGCGTGATGGGAGTCACTTCATTTCCTTCGTAGGCAACAGCGTTATCATACATATGATAGCTTTCTCCCATGAATCCAAGGCAGGATGCCGCATCCGCATTTGCATCATATACGACCTTGTACTGGTTAGAGGATATCTTGCGGCATCTGTGTTCCGTGAACGTCACTCCCTGCTCCAGATTCGTGCAGAACGGGCACAGGTAATAATACGTCTTCGGGTCTTCATCACTCCCCAGATCCATATAGTGTATGGTCTGTGCCGCCTCTCTGCTCATATAGATATTCCATGGTTCTATCAGTTCCCCACAATCCGCACAGAACGGTTTCCAGCCGGAATAATAATATCTCTGGCATTTTATCGTACCGAAACTAAGATCGTGCCAGCCCGGCTTTCTCCCATAAGCGTTGTGAATACACTGTGCCCGCCGCCAGGTGACTTTCCAGGCTCCCACCGGCACTTCCCCCATGCGTCTGACACTGTAGTAGTGCTCCCCAGTCTTTGGTTCTCTCAGGGAAGATGAAATTCCTGTGTATATCACCGCATTTTCACTGTACCACTCATAGCCCCGATCTCCGGCACAGGTGGTCCATGCCTGCCCGTCCGGGCTGAAGGATACATACGGACTGTTATAGATCGTCTTCTTCTCATAAGCCTGTACCTGCCGCAGGGGGAATAACAGTGTGATTCCCATTGTCAGCAGGGCAGTGATATAGATTCTCAGGCATATTTTCCGATATTTTTCCCAATACCTTTTCTCTGTCATGCCCTTTCTCCTTCTTACGGTATTTTCCGGTCACCTGTCAGTCACAGATCTTGACGACCCTGAGGGAACCCTTTGCCAGATTTTTATAAAAATCCTCCACATTTTCATTGTCCATATAAATATTGATCCGCTGTGCCGGAGTAGTGGTATCCTCACTCCGGATACTATTACCGTTCTGATCAAACACCTGCTGTACGAACAGATTCTGCCAGGCCGGATTCTCGCCGGAAAATTCTTCCTTATCCTTATCGATGCAATAGATATGTATTCTGTCCCCGGCGCGCAGGACACCACCCACTGCCTGATACAGATCTTCCGCCCGGAAACCGGCAATCACCGGCTCCGTCATTTCCCCAAGGATCTGTTCCCTGCTCTCTGTCATTTCCAGAGTTATGACGCTTCCCTTGCCGATTGCGCACACCGTTACTTCACGCAGAAGTTTCTCTCTGTCCGTCACTGCCGTCTGCGGCACGATGCTTTTATCGATCTCCTGCGGTATAACATAATCCCCAAGATTCTCCGATGTCAGTTCTTCTCCCCTGGGGATGTCCACTGCCGCCACATACACGGTCTTTTTCTCGTACTCCGCCAGAACCTTTTTCTCTGTCTGCAGCATCACACCGAACACCGCAGCGGCAGCAATAAATGCCGCCAGAATACTGCCGTTCCATATTCTGTTTTTTGTTGTTTTATTCCATTTATTCGGCTTCTGTAATTTCATCTTCCCTCTCCCTGTCATTTTCTCTTACCACATCCACAAGTTTTCCCTTATGTGCCTCCATTTCGGTTCCCATAAATCCTTCTACAAAATAAGTAATCTCACTGTATACCCCAGTGTGTTCTATGTACTGCCCGTCGGGAGCTTTTACCCCTCCCAGCGCTCCTTCCCATTCCTGTATCTGTCCGTCTGCATCCTTCTGCCATACTTCCACCCGTTCCCCCGCGACATTGTACAGAATATATTGCTGTATGGTAACCTGTCCCGAGATCAGCTTCCGGTTCCCGGCATGGAATGTATCATCCAGTCCCAGATTCTTCTTCAGAGCATGGCAGTACCTTTCATAGGCTTCTTCCGGGTCCGTGATCAGTACCTTCTGCGTAATGCCGTATTCTTCCACATCGATTACCGCCGATGCCAGTCCCGACAGTGCCAGAGCATCTTCCATGTACATGGCGGATTCCCTGTACAGTGCAATCTGCAGCTGCATACATAATAGAATCGATAAAAACAGCAGAAGAAACAGTCCGAGCACCCAGGATACCTGTCCACACTCGGTATCCCACATCTTTGTCTTAATTTTTTGCCGTAGATACTCTCTTCTCGTATATTTCATAGTTTTCTCCCAGCTGCCCCCGGATCTGCAGCACCACATCATTGCCATACCCCACCGGTTCTAAGGAGCTTCCGTCATAATCAATCTGCGTAAGTCCCAGCTCTTCCAGCCTCCCGGTCAGTTCTGTTCTGTCCGGCACGGTCAGGTATCCATCCGTTTCCATTTTCAACAGATAACACCTTGCCAGCTGTCCCACCTCTGCTTTTTTCGCGATCATCTGTACATTCTCCATATAGCTTAACATCACTGCGGTAAGTGCCAGCACGCACAGCCCCATTGCCAGTATCTCCCCCACATTTCCGGGTTCTCGTTTTCGTCCTGCCATACCCACTCCCATCTTATACACCGGTGAGAATATCCGCTGCCTTCGTCTGCATAGCCGTCACAATGGTCTGTATGAATGTCGTCAGGCTGTCTTTCATTACAACGCATAACAGCAGTGCAATAATACATAACCCCACTGTTACCAGGATTCCGTCGATCCCCGGTTCTTTGCGCATGGCATGTTCCTTTACTGTTTTTCTGATCTGTTCCCATTTTTTCATCATCTTTGCTTTCATCTTTGGCTTCCTTTCTTGTTTTGTGTTGTTGTATTTTAGAATCTTACTGCCGCGCGGAACATATATCCCACGCAGGCATACAGAATCACTCCCAGGGTCGCACCGAGCATTCCCAGCTGATAGAATGTGATACTGCGGTCCAATGCGCTCTTCTGGTGTCTTAATGCTGCCAGTTCCAGATCTTTCAACTGTTCTCCCATATCCTGAAGCAGTTCCACAGCCTGTCCGGATTCTCCCGCCTGGATCAGGGTAATGCACAGAGCATCGATCTGTCGGTTATCAAACTTCCCCTGGAAATCAGATAATGCCTTCAGTGTATCCGACTGCATGACCAGATCCCCGGCTAATTCCATCAGTGCCTGCTGCAGTCTCCGCTGTCGAACACTCTGGCAGCATTCTGTCAGGGCATCCGTTGCATAGATTCCTGCCCGGATCTGCACCTCCAGCGCCTGATAGATCAGTTTGATCTCCGGCAGCATGTTCCGGTTGTCGCACTCGTTCATATACACCATAAGTACCTCCGGCAGATAATACAAAAGTACTGCGGTAAGCAGCGCATATCCGATGCCGATCACTGACATTCCCACCGCTCCTGCGCATGCCAGCAGGATTCTTCCCAGAAAATATTTCATGGCGGTAATATTTTTCCCGTAATGATACTTTGCGCCATTGCGCCTCAGCTTTTTTTCCGTTTTCTCCCTCCAGCTGCCGATCTTTTGATTCTCACGGATCAGCCCTGTCAGTTCCTCCCATGTATGCACGATCGTCTGCGGTGTCGTGCCCATTCCCAGTCGAAATACAAATATTCCGCTAAGCACCGCTCCCAAAAACTGTGGTATCCATAATGTGCGAAAGTTCAATCTTGTTTCCTCCTTTTCCTCTTTTGCAGGTCTGTGCAGGCGTGCTCTTATCTCCGGAATCCGTACACTTTGCGCAGGAACAGGAAAAAGATCCCCGCATAGTTGCCCAACGCCAGATGCCCCGGAAACGATTGAAACAATATCTTCCAGACCGATTCATCGATCAGACGATCCACCGTCAGAAGTGCAAAAATTGACATGGCTGCCAGCAGCCCCATATTGATTGCCGCTTCCCGTAACATTCCCTTCCTCTCTTCCTCCGTCCTCAGGTATTCCCGCACGGAACGCCTACTACTTTCCACCAGTGTGGTCAGGTCTGCCATGTACCGTATGCTAATCTCCAGATTCCTTGCCAGTTCTTTGAATTTGGGATGTTCCACTTTTTCTGCCATCGTTAGCAGTGCCGTGGAATGATCTCCGGTGGTCTGGGCCTCGTAAGCGCATTCCTCCATTGCACTTCGCAGCGGCTCCTCCATGTATTTGCTGACCTGTCCCAATACGGAAGTGATTTCTCCTGCAGTGAGACTGTAATTCCCCAGGAAATTCAGACATTTTAACAGATCCTCATTCACCGAACGAAATTCCAGGAACCGGAGAGTATTCATGGCCATCCATTCCGTAACCGCCATGCTTCCCGTCACAGCCATCGAGACTGTCACATCCCCGCCGACCACTTGCGTTATACAGAACGCTCCCGCATACACAAGGAGATTCCCAGCGATCCATTTCTCTGCGGTACATCCCGGAAATCTTCTCGACAGTCCGCTGTAGCGTAAGGTGTCTTCCATGCGGCGCCAGATGCTGTTCCTCTGTCTAAGTTCCATCAGGCGGTGCCTGTTGTCCAGAGCCCGCAGATGGGAAGCCTGATCCATTCCTTCCTCTGTCCGCCGCAATAATTCCTGCACCTTTTTCAGCCATGTCATCTGACCGAAAAGGAGCAAAAATCCCATAAATATTAAACAAAAGATCCATGCGTATATGATCATACGTTTCTCCTCTCAGGTATTGTTCAAAACAATCTCTCATATTCCAGATTCTCTTTCTCCGCATTCCATCCAAGGCAGGCAAAAATTTCTTTTACTTTATAGTGTTCCATGAACACCAGGGTCTGAAAGCAGTCCATCATTTTCATTAATTCATTGCGGGAATACCTGCTGTCATACATGGCATAATCCACGATTTTCTCCGGTGCCCTGTCCGCTGACGGCGCATGCACCGTAGCGGCACAGATCTGCCCCGTATAGGCAGCATTTAACAGATACAACGCCTCTCCTCCTTTCACTTCACCAATGATGAAGAAATCCACATCCATCGTAAGTCCTGCGATGCTGATATGCTTCAGGTCATAGTTCACACTGCTCTCCGAAGTACCAGGGAGGGAATGCAGAAACATCATATCCGGATGGTAGATCGTCGTCAGTTCATCCGCCTGCTGTGCCACCAGAATCGCCATGTCATCTGGAAGGGTCTCCTTCAGCGCATTGAGCAGTGTAGTCTTGCCGGAAGAATTGCCTCCGCAGATCAGCGTGGAGCCCTGCCGGAATCTCTGCACCAGAAGTTCTGCCGTGTTCCTGTCCAGCATTTCCCTCTCCACCAGTTCCGTCATCATGGGAAAAGCCTTCGGAACCTTACGAATACAGAGATAGGGCTCACTGTAGGTATTCACGATCGGCATGGACAGAGTAAATCGGAAGATAAAATCCGGGTGGCTCTCCGTATCCGTAAACCTCTGAATGGCATTCAGATTCGAGATATTGACCTGATTCCTGGCAGCAATATAGTCGATGAACTGTCGGTATTCCCTCTCCGAAGCAAAAGCAATCCCGGCATCCATACGTTTTCCCAGTCTCTTGATCCGGATGCAGTCGTGACTCACCACACGGATATCCGAGATCTCCTTGTCATCCATGAGCGGCGACAGCCTGGAATATCCAAACACATATTGCTCAAATTCTTTTAACAACGCTTCTTTTTTCTCTTTCGAAAAAGAATAGCTTCTGTCTATGTGCCTTCCCGCTTCCACAAGGAAATCTTCTTTCCCCAGAATTCCCTTTTTCACCTGTAATAACAGCGTCTGTTTCTGCGTCAGGAAATCTTCTATCAGTCTCTGTAATTCCTCTTCCATTTTCTCCCTCTTTTCATTGTATTTTTTATTACGTTGTATATACTTCTTAATATCGTTCTGTTTTAGGTATTAAAAACCTGCCTCCAAACGCATCCAAATCACTTCTTCTGTAATGTGAACCATGGTCGAATATGACCCGATCATAAGACACCGACTCTGATAGGACCTGTCGGTAATATGCAGATTACTCCCTCTGCAAAGATATGTCAATGCCCCGAAAACTATTTCCCCATTTTCATGATAATGCTCAAAAAAAGACCGTATCCTGACGGGTTTTCTCTAAAAGTCCAGTCAGAATGCGGTCTTGCGCTTTGTATATTTTGTCTTTGTCTATTTTGCCATATTTTCTCTCTGTTCCTGGGCAAGCAGCAGCCCGTCGAACTCGTCAACCGGCATGGGACGGTAGAATAAGAAGCCCTGTACATCTGTACAATGACAGCCTAAAAGGAACTCCTTCTGTTCCTCTGTCTCCACACCTTCGATCACAATATGTACCCCCAGCTGCTGCAGCATGGCGATGGTGTTGCGGATCATGATCAGGCTCTTGTCCTTCTCCAGATCCCGGATAAATTCCCTGTCGATCTTGATCTCATCCAGTGTCTGGTTCTTCAGCATGTTCATGGTGGAATATCCCGTGCCGAAATCATCCATGGCTACCAAAAATCCCTGTGCCCGCAGATTCTCCATTCTCCGATACATGCCTTCCTCATCCTCCAGGAAAGCACTCTCTGTCAGTTCCAGTGGAACATACTCCGCCGGAATACCGTATTTGTCCCGAAGGCGTATCAGGTTCTCCGCCATCTGTCCATCATAGGCATGCAGTCTGGAAACATTAATGGAAATAGGTACCAGCTCCCTGCCTTCTTCCTTTAATTTTCCCAGGTAGGCAAATACCTTTTCCCAGATATATTCATCCACGTTGATAATAAAACCGTTCTTCTCCAGTACCGGAATAAATTCTCCCGGCGGTACCAGTCCCTTTTCCGGATGCTGCCAGCGTACCAGCGCTTCTCCGCCGATGATCCGCCCGGTGCTCATATCCACCTTGGGCTGTACATACAGCAGAAGTTCCCCATTCTCCAGGGCTCCCACAATATCATTCTCCACCTGGCGTTCCCGCATCAGTTGTCTGCGCATTTTTTCATCAAAAATGGCATAGGTCCGGTATACCTTTCCCTTGACACTGTTCATAGCCATGGTAGCGCAGTCCTTCAGATAGCTGACTGCCGGTTCTCTCTCCGGAGAGATGCCGATACCGAAAGAGGGCTGTACTTTATAGGCAAATGGAAATTCATCGATCTTTTTCTTGATCTCACCGACGATGTTCTCCAGTTCCTCTACTTTCTCATAGCTTGTGCAGAGGCAGAAAATATCCGCCCGGATATGACAGGAGTACGTGTCCGGACGCCGGTCCTCGTACCACTGAAAACATTCCGCAATAAATTTTAACAGTCTGTCTCCTTCATCCCGGCTGCAGAATTCGTTCACCGCTTTGAACTGCAGGATGTCCATGATCACGACGCCGTATTTTTTATCCGGCTCTGCCTTGATCATTTCTCCGCACAAATAAAAAAAGGACCTCATATTGTGCAGGTTCGTCAGTCCGGTCCGGTTCTTCTCTACATTGTTCTCCGCCATTTTCCGGAGAGAGTACAGATACAGTTCTTCTTTCCCGGCATCTGTGGTCTGAGGAGACGCCTCCACTACTTCTTCTTTTGCTCTCTGATATGCCATAAGCATTCCTCACAAAATCATTTCAATTTTTGATAGCTTTTTATTTATCTATTATACCCCTTTTTGTTACTTTTTTCCACTCTATCGGCATTTTCTTCCAACACAAAACAGCAGACCCCGAAAGGTCTGCCGCATTATAAAATATTTTGTTATTTATAGATATTTGTAGACAGATATTTAAACGCATTATCCGCGCAGATCGCCACGATAGTCTTGCCCCTGGCTTCGGGTCTTGCTGAGATATCCGTTGCCACCTTTATCGCTGCCGCTGCAGACTGTCCCAGGAAAATACCGTCCGCTCTCACCAGATCCCGTCCTACGGCATATGCCTGGTCCGCATTGACTTCCACCACTTCATCATACCGGAAATCAAACTCGTTAAAATAACGGATCTTACGTTCCTCGGGAACGCCCTCGAATACCAGTACGCCGTCTAAGGTATTACGTTCGGGATACCGGCTGTCCTTCAGGGATTCCGGTGCCGGCTGCGCGCCGATGATCTTGATGTCCGGATTCTTCTCCTTGAGATATTTTCCGATACCGATCATGGATCCGCCGGTTCCCACCAGTGCTACCAGATAATCTACTTTTCCACCGGTAGCTTCCCAGATCTCCGGTCCGGTGGAAGCAATATGGGCTTCCGGGTTCTTGGGATTTCTACCCTGATTGATGTAGTACCAGCCATGCTCGTCTGCATATTTCTGCAACAGATCGTAAAATTCATCAAATGCCAGACCTTTTTCGGCAATCAGCTCGAGCACTCCCGGAATATCCTTGAATTCCAGGAAAATGGCACCGTAAGCTTTCAGGATCTGGGTTCTCTCTGCGGATACTCCGGGCTGCAGTACTACTGCGAACTTATATCCCAGTGCATTGGCATATGCTGCCAGTGCAATACCGGTGTTACCGCTGCTGAAATCCATGATGGTGTCTCCGGGCTTGATCTTCCCCTGTGCTTCCGCATCCTTTATCATAGCCAGTGCCGCTCTGTCCTTAACGGACCCGGAAGGATTAAAATACTCCAGTTTGGCAAGCACGGTTGCCTGCAGGTCATGCTCTTTTTCATAATTCGTAAGTTCTACCAGGGGTGTCTCACCCACCAGTTCTGCGATGGAATGATATATTTTTCTCTCTGCCATGTCCGTATCCTCCTAGTCAAAATAATTGTACTCTATGGTCTGAATCCAGTTCTGCTTCGTCAGCACTTCCACCAATGACAACAGTGTCCACGCATTTCCTGTGGTACCGATGTAGAGACCGGTGTAGCTGTGTACATTCTGCGGCATGGTACGCCACCAGCTTCCGTACCAGCTTCTCTGCTTCTTTTGGCGGTAAATGTCTCCGGGCTTGTCTGCCACAAAGGACTGACCGATCAGGAATCTTGCCGTACGCTTTGCATATTCCAGGAATTCCTCATCTCCGCTGATCCGGTATACGGACAGGAAATGTTCCAGAATGCCGGGAGTTCCGCAGCACAGCGCCTGACTGGGCCAGTAGCCTCTGGAAAAGTTCTCCGGAGCTCCCGCCCGGATAATGCCGCGGGACATTCTCTTGGTCCACTCCAGATACTCTGCTTCTCCCGTGATCTTATACAGGTTCTGGAACAGCAGGGAGGTTCCTGCAGGGCCGTGGCACTGGCTCAGATAATAAAATTCCGTGGAAGGTCCTCTCTCGAGGCTGTCCAGGTAAGGGATCAGCACTGCGTCTTCGTCTCCCACTGCGATGCCCTCTATGTATTTTGCCGCGTCAATTGCCGCATCCAGGTATCTCTGCTCTCCCGTGGCATTGTAGAGGATCGTATAGATCCAGCCGATTCCGGAGGTTCCGTGCGCCATATTGACCCAGAACACATCCTCGGGGAAATCAATAATGGTCAGGTCTACCACGTTCCAGTACCGTCCGCCGTGGGGTGCCGGTGCGCTTTTGGTCAGCAGGAAATCTCCGAAAGACTTCGCTGCATTTAAATATTTCTCATCGCCGCTGATCTTCCATGTCGAGGTCAGAATGGTCACAAATCCGGCATCTCCGCACAGATCGTTCTGCTCGCTCCAGTAGATTCCCTCGGGAGATTCCTTCGCCACAGCCAGGACATCGTCCGCTGCCTTGATCACATACTGTTTGTATTTTTCCTCACCGGTGACTTCGTATAATTTTAATGCCAGATACGCCCCTCCGGTAGGACCGTTGTAGAATCCGATCTTCCAGCCCGGCATGTTTTTCACATGGATCAGCTTGTCATATTCTTTATTTTCGACATTCAATATTGCATCATAAAAAGCAGTACCCTCATCCGTCGCAATGATATGATCCGCTGCTGCCTTCGCCGTCTTAAGGTATTTCTCCTCACCCAGCGCCTGATACATCCGCAGGTAAAACAGTCCGATTCCTGCAGATCCGCCGTACAGAGCCTTCTCGATCAGCATAGGATAGTCGGAGAAATCTTCCTCGGAATCCGGGCTCTGCACCCAGTATTTTCCATCCTCTGCTGTCATCTCATAAGCTTCGGTCCACTCTGCAGCCTGCTTGACAATCTCAATGTAATCCTGTACTCCATATTCCTGAAATAATACGTTCTCTGCCATGTGATCTTCTCCCGTGTGCTATCTGTTTGATGATCCCATTTTATTCCATAATCCCTACTATGTCAATAGGATATATATGAAATAATATTATTTTTATAACTACTACGGCTTTTCTTGTTTTTTATCTGGGAAATGGTATAATAAAAGATACGAATATAATAAGAAAAAGGAGTATGCCTTATGTTTATGCTTTTAGCCGGTGGGCTTTTAATCATCCTTTTAGCGGTAGTGATTGCAGTGGTATCCTCCGTGGTATCCGCAGTGGCAGCAGCTACCGACGACGCAGAAGACTGACAGCCTGATTTCAGACTGTCAGTTTTCTTCTCCCCGTCCAATCCGGGCTGCCAGATCTTCCAGATACATCCAGCGTTCCATTTTTTCTTCCAGCACCTGCAAGGTGGCGATGTCCAGATCGTTGGTGGGCTCATCCATAAAATGTAGCCCTACCTCTACACTGCTTGATTTTACTGGTTTTGACTGAATGCACAACTGTGTTTTCTGTTACTCTCTTTATATTTTATATGACTCAAACTTTGCACTTGAATAAGTGCCTATGCACCTTGAAAATTCAATAATAACTGGCATAAAA
>CAVGMD010000023.1:0-33320 GCA_963630275.1 Bacteroidaceae bacterium
ATGACAGCATGTTCTGTTATCACAATACCAATGGTATTTTGGATTATTGGTTTTTGAAATAAAATTAAGTAAAAAATAGATAATAATACTAGCTAAATAAACCTAAAAATGATACAATACAAGAAATAAAACAATGGCAGAAAGCTTGAAAGGGAAGGTATTGTATGGAGAGGTTTAATGCGGTGAATTTTGCGGTTTTCCCGCACAAAGGGGTGCTGGGATCGGACGAAGCCAGAAAAAGTATGGCAGAGATGGTACGGAAGACGAATGCGAACTGCAATAACGGTGTCTGGAGAGCCAGAATCAGCTTTTTTGATCATGATGTTCCCTGTGAACCGAAGTGGGGGAACTGGTTCGAAAGCCATATCGCATTTCAGAAGCATTATGCACAGATCGCGCAGAGAACAGGATGCGAATTGTTCCTTGTAGGCTGTGAAATGACGATGACAGAGCATAGGGAAGCAGAGTGGAGAAGGCTGATTGAAGAAGTGCGTATGGTATATGACGGACCTGTCGGTTATAATTGTGATAAATACGGGGAAGATCATATTACATGGTGGGATGCGGTGGATGTGATCGCCTCCAGCGGATACTATCCGATAGATGATTGGGAGAATCAGCTGGATCGCATTGAAAAAGTAGTTAAAAAATATCAAAAGCCGTTTCTGTTTTCGGAAGCCGGCTGCATGAATATCCACGGATCCGCACAAGTGCCGAATAACTGGGAATTGCAGGGAGAAGTGGATGATGCGGAACAGGCAGACTGGTACCGGGTAATGTTTGAGGCGGGCGTCCGGCGGAGAAAGTGATCGCAGAAAAATACGGCGGGCGGATATAGAACAGGCAAAAAGAGCAGGACAGGAAACGGCAGGGCAATAAACAATATAGTGGAAGGTATGGGAGAAAAATGGAGCAGCAGAAAAAGACAGTCTGTATTGGTGAACTACCACAGGTGAGGGTGTTGGGACGGACGACAGGGACGGATGTAATTAACCTGTTCTGGACGGGCAGCGGGATAGAAATGATCTATACCGGAAGCGAACTCCGAGTGGAGGTAAATGCCGATTACGATGCTTTTGAACCGTGGCTTACAGTGGAGCTGAACGGTGTACAGATCAGCAGATTTCCACTAAATAAAGGGAAAAATGAAATATGCTTGTTCCGGGGGATGACAGCAGGTAACCCGAAGCATGTACGGATTCTGAAGGAAGTGCAGGCGATGCATCAGGATCCGGGGCATATGGTACAGATTCTGGGACTGCAATATGCGGATGGAGAATTCCTGCCGCTGCCGGAGCCGAAGTATCGCCTGGAATTTGTGGGAGACAGCATTACCAGCGGGGAAGGAACCATGGGTGCTGCCTATGAGGAAGACTGGATCAGTGCCTTTTTCTCTGCAGAAAATACGTACCCCCGCATGGTATCAGATGCGTTTTCTGCGGAATATCGTGTGGTATCCCAGAGTGGCTGGGGAATCGTCACCAGCTGGGACGGCATTGTAGAGAATAGGATTCCACCTTTTTATACACAGGTCTGCGGATTGCTCACCGGGGAGCGGAATACTTCGCTGGGAGCGCTGGAAGACTATGATTTCAAGGCATGGCAGCCGGATGCAGTGATTATTAATCTGGGAACCAATGATGCCACAGCGATCCAGTCCGCGGCGGAGCTGGGACAGGAATGGGCAGGGACCCGTGACATAAAAGAAGTAAAGGATATACTGACCACAGCAATCCGGGATTTTCTGAAAGTGGTACGCATCTGCAATCCAAAAGCACAGATCATCTGGGGGTATGGAATGCTGGGAGACAGCTTCCTGTCTGTCATCCGGGAAGCCGTGGAAAGTTATGCGGAGCAGACCGCTGATTCCAGGATCCACTTTTTACAACTTCCCGACACCACCCCGGACACCGTTGGAAGCCGCCTGCATCCCGGCGTGAAAGCCCATCGCAACGTGGCACAGGTGATAGAAGAATATTTGAAGAGGATGCTTTAGTTTTAGCAGGGATTTAATAAAATCTTAAGAAAAATGTGACGTAAAATGTGACAACTCCGCGTTATATTGGAACCCGAAGAAAGAAATTCATCCGAGGGGGCTGGCAATATGACACAGGATTATTACACGGAGCATGAGGATGCCTGGGAGCAGCTTAAAAAGGATGTGAAAAACCTCTGATTTTTGTCCTCCGTGTCCTGTCTGCAGGACAAAAATCAAGATATCGACCAAAAGAAAGGGCAAAAAAACAGATAGGCTTCACCGATAAAAAATGCTATAATACTGTCATCACTTGAAACGTATCGTTATAATTGAGGTAAGGAGTGAAGGCGGATGAAGAGCTTTTTTCGGATGGATAACCCTTTATTTCAAATATTGCAGAGAATACTGAAAGTAGTAGGATTGAGCCTGGTATGGATCCTGTGCTGTCTCCCGGTAGTGACCATCGGAGCAGCAACTGCGGCACTGTATTATACGACAGTGAAGGTAGTCCGCAATGAGAGAGGCTATCTGTTCGCAGAATATTTTTCTGCTTTCAAAAAGAACTTTCGCCAGAGTACTATTGCAACGTTGCTCTATTTGGCTGTCACGTTTCTGTTCTATTTTGATGTGCAGATTCTACAACTTCTTCGCGGAGAAACCTCAGGCGCAGGAGCACTGGAGATTGGCATCTACGGTGTAGTCATTGTATTGTCACTTTACTATGTGCTGCTTTTGCTCCAAATGTCGCGGTTTGATAACAGCCTGAAGGGGCTTGCGAAGAACACACTGATCCTGATGATCCGCCATCTTCCGGCATCACTTCTTACATTGATTATTATTACGTTTGGCTTCTTCGCGTCATGGCTGATTCCTCTTTTTGCAATCATCATGCCGACGATAGTGATGTGGCTGGTCAGCATTCCCATGGAAAAGCTGTACTACCGCTACATGACACCTGAAGAGAGGGAATGGGAGGACAAGCTCAACTTAATCAGATCATAAAGTATAGAATGGGTGAAAAGTATGGCACATTTAGTCTTTTTGGCAAAACCGGAATTTTCGCACAATCATCAGGAGATCGAGCTGCTCTATCTGCAGGACGGCACTGCCACAGTTGAGGTGGAGGGTAAAAAATACGAACTGCACAAGGATGATGTTATTGTGATCAACAGCTTTCAGCAGCATTCGATCCTTTCTACGAAAAATTTTCTTATCGCAAGTGTATCCATAGAACTTCCTTATTTACAGGAACGCCTGCATAGGGATATGCTCTTTTTTGCGTGTAATTCAGCACTGGTGCAGGAGGACTACGATCAGGCAAAATATGACAGACTGCATACGGCGATCGAGAATTATCTCAAATACTCCTATCAGTCCAGAGAGGAGGAGTCCTTCCTTGCGGAGAGCTATTACTTCCTCGTACTGTATCAGCTGGTCAAGGATTTCGCGCAGAATGACTTAAGCGAAGAGTCTCTGCGGCAGCAGAAGCAGCAGCGGACGGAAAATATAGAAAAATATCTCCGACAGAACTTTAATAAACAGATCAGCCTGAATGATCTGGCGGATAAATTTTATCTGTCGCCCACGTATCTCTCCCGGTATTTCCGGAAGGAGTTCGGCACGAATTTCCTCGATTATTTGAACCAGATCCGGCTGAAATACGCTACCGAGGAAATCCTGCGGACGGAAAAACCAATTACGCAGATTGCCATGAATGCCGGATTCTCAAATATCACGGCTTTTAACAAGATGTTCCGCGAGGAATACGAGAAGACTCCGTCGGAATATCGCAAGGCGAATCAGGAACAGCTGGAATTTGCAAGAAAAGAAAAGACTCCGGGACAGAAGGTCGAGCTCTACGATAACTTCAATAAAGACAGCCTCATCACCGAGGAAGTCATTTATATCGGTGAGGTCCGCAAGACGCCGATCAGACGCAACTGGAACAATACGATCAACATCGGAACTTTTGCACAGATGACGAAATATAATGTGCAGAATCACGTTCTCTATCTGCGCAACGGTCTGCATTTCCGGTTAGTGCGGCTCTGGGGACTCTATGATACCGAACTGGGACTGTTTGACGAAACAAATGAAACATATAATTTCAATGCTGTTGACGGTGTGCTGGATTTCCTTGTGACGAACCATATCCGTCCCCATATTGAACTGGGGAAAAAAGGCAGGAAGATCGTCGGGGCGAATCTGGAGCGGATCTACAGCAGTGAGCAGTATGACTATTTTGACCGCCCGGAGAATATAAGACGATTCCTGCATGAATTCATCGTCCACCTGGTGAACCGTTACGGGCAGGAGGAAATCGACGGCTGGTGCTTCGAGTACTGGAGCGAAGAAATCGACAGCAGCAAGGCACACAGCGGTGTGTTGACAGTTGAAGAAAAACAGGAGATCATTCAAAGATATCTGGAGAAATATGATATTGTATCTTGTACCCTGCGGGAGGTATGCCCTAATATCCACCTTGGCGGCTGCGGATTCCCTCTAAATATAGAAGAGAGAGTATTACGGATGCTGCTCACCGAATGGGAACACCACGAGAGACCGGATTATTTTTCTGTCAGTGTTTATCCTTATTATATTAAGGGACAGACCGTGGAGGATGATGAAAAAATCATCTCCGGAAGATTTATTGCATCCTCTTTCATCTATCGAATGGTGCGTAAGACGAGAGAACTGTTAAAGGAGAGTGCACTGGCGGACAGTGAGCTGTATGTGACCGAGTGGAACCTGTCTATTGTGTGCAACAATATCATTCATGACAGTTGTCTGAAGGGTGCCTATATTATGCACAATCTGATCGACAATATCGACAACGGGGACATGAATGCCTACTGGGGTGGAACGGATCTGTTCCAATTCCACAGCGGTATGAGCAAGTGCCTGAACGGAGCATCGGGACTGATGACGATCCACGGGATCCGGAAGCCTGCATGGTATGCCTTTGATTTCGTGAACTCCCTGGGCAAAAATCTCCTGCGTAAGAGTGAAAACGTGGCAGTTACGGAGGATGGACATGGCAGCTACAGTATTGTCTGCCACAACTACACTCACTTAAGCCACAATTATTATATGGTAGAAGAGGGAAAACTTCAGATCGATGCGATCCAGGATGTGGCACTGAATACGAAGCGCCTGAAACTTTATTTTATCCTTCCGGCAGATCCTAAGTGCCAGTACCGGATTCGGGCGTATTCTGTGAACAATGAACATGGCAGCGTTCTCACGACGTGGACCCAGATGGGTAAGCCCAAGGACCTGATCAAAGAAGACTTCGAATACCTCAAAGGTATCTGCGTACCACGGCTGACAATTACAGATGTAGAGGTCACAGATGGCAAAATCAATTTCGAAGTAACGCTGGAACAGAACGAGATCCAGCTCCTCCAAATTACAAAACGACTGGTATGATCTTACAGAACAGCCTTAACTTAGGGGCTGTTCTTTTTTATCCGAATATCTTATTTTTTTACCTTTTTTATCGAAATCAGATCCCCAAATGTCAAAAATCTATATTTCAGATGAAAAAAATCGAGAAGAATGCCCCCTCCAAAATAGATAAAATGAGTATAACAAATCAAGAACGGGAGGTTAATTCACATGGCAGTAGAAAAATTAGGCAACTTAAGAATTGTAGATTTGACGAAGGGACTGGATCCCGCCACAGAGACCAGAAGATGTCATCTGTTCCGCTTCAACACCTGCGGACCGATCCCTGATTATCATACCATCATGGATCTGACCAGTCACCTCGGAACGCATGTAGAGTGTCCTTATCATCACAATGATGACTGGGTAGATGTAGCGGGACTTCCACTGACGACCTTCATGGGAAGAGCTATTTACGTAAATATCGATTTCCTCGAGCCTAATGCGAAGATCGACGGCGCAGCACTGGACAGAGCCTGCGGAGACAGAATTAAGGAAGGAGATGTCCTCATCCTTGATTCTCCGAGAAAGCTTGCTCCCTTCACTCCGGCGTCCAACACCGAGGAAGACAAGAGATTGTTCATCAGTGCTGAGACCGCAGAGTGGTGCAAAGCGAAGAAGGTAAAATGTGTAGGCTTCGGTGACGGCGTATCTATCGAGAGCAACAATACCGATGTCAAGGCATTCCACGATATCCTGATGGCAGAGAATGTAGTATTTCTGGAGGTTCTGAAGAATCTGGAAGAGCTGACCACCGACACCTTCTTCATCTCCTACTCACCGTTACCGATCAAGGGACTGGATTCCTGCCCGGTACGTGTATACGCCATCGAAGGACTGAGCGAGTTCGCAGAGTAATCGGCACAGTATAAAGGAGTACAACATGAAGATAGCAGTCATCGGCGCCGGAGCTATGGGATCTATCTACGGAGGACACCTCTCAGAGCACAATGAAGTCCTTATGATAGATACTAATCCGGAAGTGGTAAAAAAGATCAACGAAAACGGCATAAGGTTACAGGAGAACGGAACCGAGAGAATTTGTCATCCGCGGGCAACACAGGATACAACGAAAGAAACACCGGCAGATCTGGTCGTTCTCTTCGTAAAAGCCTTATATTCCAAAGCAGCCCTGCAGAGTAATAAGCAGCTGATCGGACCGGACACCTACCTGCTGACATTGCAGAACGGAGCCGGACATGAGGAACTCCTCGGAGAGTTCACAGACACCGCTCATATCATCATCGGAACGACAGAGGATAACGGAGCGGTACTGGAGGACGGAAGCATCCGGCACGGAGGCGTGGGACGAACCAATGTCGGCATGCTGCAGACGGATGAGAAGCACATTCTCGAAAAAATCGCACAGACCTTTGACGAGTGTGGATTCCAGACGAAGATCCACGAGAACATTCAGTATCTCATCTGGGACAAGCTTTTTACCAACGTATCGCTCAGCGCACTGACCGCAGTATTTCAGGTACCGATGGGATATATCGCAGGCAATGAATATGCATGGAAGGTAGCCCGTCAGCTGATCCGCGAGGCAGTCAGAACAGCAGAGGCGCTGGGACTGCATTTCGATGAGGAAGAGATCACGGCGAGAGTAAAAGCTACTTCAGAGAATAATCCACAGGGACTGACCTCGATCTGCATGGACATCAAAAACCATCGAAAGACAGAGGTTGAGACCATCAGCGGTGCGGTGGTACGGGCGGCAGCCCGTGCGGGGATTGCGGTACCGGCGCACGAGATCGTGGTAAATATGATTCACGCTTTAGAGAGCAGACAGGAGGAAGACCATGTTTGAACAATTTCTGGTAAGAAAGGACAGCCTTGAGAACGTAGTGGAAGACGGAAAAGTCACCGGCTTCAAGTTCGGTGTCAGAATCGCAGACTACAGAGGCGTATTCCTCTCCTTACATAATGGTTATTATATCGAGTGCGACGGGGTGGTATATCCCAGAGAAGCACAGAAAATCGAGATCAACGGCAAGGCGCCTAGAAGCTTTGAGGAGACGAAAAAGTGCTGCTGGGAGCATTGGAACTACGATGACGAAGCAATGATCTACGTGACCAAGGAGGGTGGTCTGGAGCCGGGAGAGCATGTACTCCGGGTACAGCAGTCCGTACTGAACACCTACGGCTACATGCCGATGTTGGAAGAATGGGTGAAGAATCCTCCCGTTCCGGGCAGTGGCGCAGGAGCAGGCAAGACACAGGTTATCTGTGAGTTTCATTTGGAATTGCAGTAGGAGGGAAGAAAATGTCAGAAATTAAAAGAGGCGTATCCTTATACAGCTATCAGCAGGAACAGTTTTTCAAGAGAATGAATTGGAAGGATATGATCCGTGAGGTTCATGACAACCTGAAATGTGACGGTATCGAAATTATCGATGAAGCCATCATTCGGGATTATCCTTTCCCCAGCGAGCAGTTCATCTATGATTTCAACAACGAGATGGCTCGTTACAACATGAAGGGTGTGGCAATGGACATCTACTTTGATCCTATGCAGTTCAGAGATCATGTGATGAATCATGAAGAAGGTCTGCAGAGATTAAAACACGATATTGAGATCGCTTCCAAACTGGGCTTCGAGACGGTCAGATGCCTGTGCGCGATTCCTATCGACATCATCGAGGCAGCCATTCCCACAGCAGAAAAATATAACGTCAAGATCGGCAAGGAGATTCATATTCCCTTCCCTATCAAGAGAGGCAAGGAACTGAGTATGTACACTCAGGCAACCAACCTCCCGATCAATTACCATATGTGTGAGGAGATTATGGATCTGGTAGACAGAACCGGTACCAAGCACGTAGGACTGGTACCCGACTTTGGTATCTTCCAGCACTCTCCATCCCAGGTATCCATTGATTACCAGAAGAGACACACTCCTTATCCGGAAGCCATTGATTTCCTGGTAGAGAATAGAAGAAATTACGAACCGGCAGAACTGGCAGCCAGGGTCAAGGAGCTGTACCCCAAGTTCGACTACAACGGCAAGATTGCAACCAGTATCGCTATCCGGGATTCCATTGCGAATCCGGAGGATATCCTGGAGATCGTTCCTTATATTACGAGTATCCACGGCAAGTTCTACAACATGACCGAGATCCCCGGAGAGCCCGGCAAATACGAAGAACTGGCAATTGATTACGAGAATCCAATCAAATATCTTGTTCAGGGTGGTTACAACGGATATATCGATTCTGAGTTCGAGGGTCAGAGAGACCAGCAAGACCGCGGCGAAGAGTATCTGGTAGATGAAGTGGAACAGGTAAGAAGACACCATGAGATGATGGATCGCATCATTCGCAAATACGAAAACAAATAAAAAGAACGAATAATAGAGAGAACAAGGAGGAAACAAAATGAAAAAGCTGAAGATTGGAATCATCGGCTGTGGAGGTATCGCCAACCAGAAGCATCTGCCTGCACTGAAGGGACAGAGTGATCTCTGTGAGATAGTGGCATTTTGTGATATCATCGAGGAGAGAGCACAGAAGGCAGCAAAAGAATACGGCACAGAGGATGCCAAAGTTTACACCGATTATAATGAACTGCTGAAAAATCCCGATGTGGACGTTGTTCATGTGCTGACTCCCAACGTAGCACATTGTCCTATTACCGTGGCTGCTTTCGAGGCTGGCAAGCACGTAATGTGCGAGAAGCCCATGGCACATAACAGCGAGAGCGCCAGAAAAATGGTGGAAGCATGGAAGAAATCCGGCAAAAAGTTCACCGTAGGATACCAGAACAGATTCCGCCCCGATGTACAGAACCTGTACAAGGCGTGCAGAGCAGGTGATCTGGGAGACATCTATTACGGTAAGGCTCACGCAGTCCGCAGAAGAGCAGTTCCCACCTGGGGCGTATTCCCCAACAAGGCATTACAGGGCGGCGGTCCCCTGATCGATATCGGTACCCACGCACTGGACATTACTCTCTGGTGTATGGATAATTACGAAGTAGACAGTGTTATGGGTTCCGTATTCTACAAGCTGGGCAATCTTCCCGAGGCAGTAGAAGGCAATCTGTTCGGACCCTGGGATCCTGAGACCTATGAGGTAGAGGATTCTGCAATGGGCTTCATCAAAATGAAGAACGGCGCTACGATCAATCTGGAAGCAAGCTGGGCACTGAATATCCTGGATTCCAGAGAGGCAGCTACCACTCTTTGCGGTACCAAGGCAGGTGCGGAAGTTCATAACGGCATGAGCTATCCCGTGAGAGAGCTGATCTACAACAGAGGTAAGAACGGACTGTTACTGGAGGAGAAGATCTCCGGAAGCGGCGAGATCGCATACTTTGCAGGCAAAAAGGTAGAGCCCGCAGATCTGGAAGCAGAGCAGTGGCTGAAAGCGATCATCAATGACACTGAGCCTCTCGTAAAACCCGAGCAGGCACTGAGAGTCACCGAGATTCTCGAAGCAATCTATAAATCGGCAGAAACAGGAGAAGCTGTTAAGTTCTGATACATTATGAAAAAGTAAAAAACATAAAACAAGAAAGGAATATGGTATGAAGAAAAAACTTTTAGCTGTATTGATGACAGGGGTTATGGCAATGAGTATGCTGGCAGGCTGCGGCAATTCCGAGGACGCGGAAGTAGCCGAAAGCACAGTAGCAGGCAGCGAGCAGGCTTCCACAGAGGCAGGTGAAGCTGCAAATGACGGTGAGATCACAGATATCACTTTCTATATGGCAGACATCGCCGGTATCGGCAATGAGAACGCAGAGCACGTAGAAGAGGCTCTGAACGAGATCACCGAGGAGAAGATCGGTGTTCACGTAGACCTGAATCTGGTAGAAGCCGGTGACTTCCCCACACAGGTAAACCTGGCAATCACCAGTAACGACAAAATGGATCTGTGCATGATCATGCCGCTGGCAGCTTCCGGAATGTCCGCAATGGTATCCAACAACCAGCTGATGGAGTTAAATGATCTCCTCGATGAGTATGGTCAGGGCATCAAGGATGCTATGGGACAGTATCTGGATGCAGGACGTATCGGTGATTCCTATTACGAGATCCCGACCTACCGCCTGTACAGCTCCAATCTGGCAATCGTAATGAGAAAAGATATCCTCGAAGAGCTGAACATGGTAGAGAAGGCTGAGAACATGACTACATGGGCAGAGTTCGAAGAGATCCTTGCAGCAGTTGCTGAAAATTATGATATCGCTCCCATCGGTGGATCTAACGGTGCCGTATTCGTAAACGACGTTGTTTATATGTGCGGCGATAACCTGTCTGATGCAGTTACCTTCGATACTCTGGGATCACAGGCATTCTTCCTCTCCACAGATGACAACGGTAATGTATACTCTCTGACCAGCACCGATGATTTCAAGAATGCACAGGAGCGTGCGAAGAAATGGTGGGACAACGGCTGGGTATACAAGGACAACCCTACCACTACTGAGCAGAATACTTCCCTCATGAAGCAGAACCTGGTATTCTCCGTAACCAATACCGTAGAGCTGGGTGCTGAAGCATCCTGGCTGGGCAACACCGGCTACGAAGTAGTCATCAAAGAGATCGTTCCCAACAGTGTAACCAACCAGCATGTAAATAAGTTCGGTCTGGGTATCCCCATTACCGCAGAAGAGCCCGAAGCAGCTATGAAGTTCGCTAACCTGATGTACACCGATGCAGATGTTATGAACCTGCTTGACTGGGGTGTAGAAGGCACCGATTATATCATGAAGGATGGCGAAGCTGACTATCCTGACGGCGTAAGCGCTGACAACGTAGGCTATCACAACAAGGATTTCCTCATGGGCAACTATTTCCTGGCAGCGCCTTGGGCAGGTAACGGTTATGGTTCTGACTTCCGTAGTGTAGCAGAGGCAGAACTGAAGAAGGCTCCCGTATCTCCTTACCTTGGCTTCAACGCAGATACCTCCGATCTGACCAACGAGATCGCAGCAGTTACCAACGTAATGAACGAGTACATCAATAACATCCGAAGCGGAGCTTTTGATGATGCAATGTACGAGGAGTTCCAGAACGCTTTGAATGAGGCCGGTATGCAGAAGATCGTAGATACTTACCAGCAGCAGTTGAACGAGTGGCTGGACAAGTAATCAGAACCATTATGCAAAAGAACAGCATCCTGTAATGCAATCAAGGGGAGTGACCACACGGAAACTCCCCCATAAGAGAAATAAGAGACCGTGGGAGGACAGGTATATGCACAGGTCGCAGAAAAAAGAAAAACTGAAAAAAATCCTGGGAGAGATTACGACATGGATATTGATCCTGCTGTCGGCAGCATCCTTGTTCCTGCCATATTCCCAGTACAAATACAAGAGCAGCATCTACACGCTGACCGGACTGGAGATGTTCACCGGCAAAATGGTCATGAAAAAGACTGTGGAGATTGCACCGGTGAGATTCCTGATCCTGATCGTTATTGCCGCCGGGATTGCAGCGCTGCTGACCTTATTACACGAAACGATCCATTTCCTGAATGAAAAACAGTACGGACGCAGTCTCTGCCTGGCGGCGGTGATACAGATTGGCTGTGAAATCGTATTTATCGTCCGGGTCAAGGATTTCATGGACGGTACCAAAAAAGCGGGCATCGCTTTTGGTATTCTGACAGGCATAGTACTCAGCCTGCTGCTTCTCGTCCGGGGAGTCATTCTCCTCTACCGCAAGGGTTACCTGTGTATGCTGGATTTCATGGTCGTACCCGGACTGCTCTACATATTTATCAACAATTACCTGCCGATGGTAGGTATCACCTTCGCCTTTAAAAAGATCGACTTTTCCGTAGGCGTATGGAGAAGTGCATGGTGCGGATTCGATAACTTCAAGTATCTGTTTTCCACCAAGGACGCATTTATCATCACGAGAAACACGTTGGCTTACAATGCCGTATTTATTGTATTATCCAATATCCTCGGCATCCTCGTAGGAATCTGTCTCTGTGAGATTTCTAAAAAATGGCTCAAGAAGGTCAGCCAGAGCTGTATCCTCCTGCCGCAGCTGATCTCCGCAGTTATCATTTCCTACATCGTATTCGGATTTTTAAGTGCAGAGTCCGGATTCATCAATAAGAGCATTATTACAGACGGCTATATAGATTTCTACAATACCAGAGTTTACTGGCCGTTCATCATTGTATTTGTATATCTCTGGAAACAGATCGGATACAGTTCCATGATTTATCTGTCATCCATCGTTGGTATTGACAGAAGCCTGTACGAGGCTTCCTACATCGACGGATGCAGCAGATGGAACCAGATCCGTTACGTGACGCTTCCGCTGTTGAAGCCCACGATCATCACACTGGTGTTGTTACAGGTAGGACGTATCTTCTACTCCGATTTCGGACTGTTCTACCAGGTACCTATGGACTCCGGTTCCCTGTACCGCGTAACGAACACCATTGACACCTATGTATACCGTAGCCTGATGCAGAACAACAACGTATCCATGTCGGCAGCAGCCAGTGCATATCAGGCAGTGTTAGGATTCATTATCGTCATCATCGCCAACCTGGTGGTACGTAAGGTCGATAAAGACAGCGCAATGTTGTAGGAGGAGATCGTTATGGAAAAAAGAAAAAAGACAACAAGTGAGACGATTTTCCAGCTCTGCATCGGAATCGTGCTGATCATAGCGACAGTGCTGGCAGTAGTTCCTTTCATCCTTTTGGTCTCCTCGTCCTTTACGGCAGAGGATGTGCTGTTGAGCAAAGGTTATGGCTTCTGGCCTGCAAAGTTCAGCGTATATGCTTATGAGTATCTGTTTGTTACCAATCGGGACAAGATCTTCTCCGCATATGGGCTGACAATCCTCGTCACGATCATCGGAACAGCAATCGCTCTGTTTATCGGACCGCTGTTAGCATACCCAATCTCCCGTAAGGACTATCCCAGGAGAAAAATCGTGAATTTTATCGTATTTTTTACAATGATCTTCAACGGCGGTACGGTTGCTTCCTACATCATCTGGACGCAGGTGTTCAACATCCGTAACAGCGTGGCAGCATTGATATTCCCGACACTGCTGTTAAACGGCTTCTACATCATGCTGATGAAGAACAATTTCTCGAACAATATCCATCCGGCGTTGATCGAGGCAGCCAAGGTAGACGGTGCGGGAGAATGGTTTATCTACTTTAAGATTATATTACCGTTGTCACTGCCGATCCTCGCAACCGTAGGTCTGATGATCGCCATCGCCTACTGGAACGACTGGATCAACGGTCTGTATTATATCACAGACAGCAGGCTGTATTCGTTACAGGTATTTATGAACAGTATTATCAATAATATCAAGTCGCTGGCATCCATGAGCGGCAGTGCTGATTTCGGCGGGATCAAGGAACTCCCCGGCACCGGAATCCGGATGGCAATGGCTGTAATCGGTATCATCCCGATCTTCGCATTGTATCCGTTCTTCCAGAAGGCATTTGTAGCAGGTATCGCTTTGGGCGGCGTAAAAGAATAAGAGGGGCTAAGCATGGAAAAGATCAAGATTGGTATTATCGGATTCGGATTTATGGGACAGGTACATTTAAGAGAGCTGTCCAAGAGAGATGACATCGAAGTAACAGCGATCTGTGAGATCGTACCTGAGAAACTGGCAGAGGTACCGGAAGGTATCCACGCTTATGACAATATGGACGATCTGCTGGCAGACGAGAACGTGGAGACTGTGATTATTGCTATCCCCAATCATCTCCACTTAGAAGCAGTGAAAAAAGCAGCGGAAAGCGGCAAGGATATCATCTGCGAGAAGCCGGTGGCTATGAATCTCCAGGAACTGGACGAGATGGAACGGGCGGTGAAGGCAGCAGGCGTCCGCTTTACCGTACATCAGCAGCGGAGATTCGACGACGACTTCCGTACAGCAAAAGCTGTCTTAGACAGCGGTACCCTTGGAAAGGTATACACGATCCAGTCTTCCCTCTATGGCATCAACGGCAATATGCATGACTGGCATGTGTTCCGTAAATACGGCGGCGGTATGCTCTATGACTGGGGCGTACACCTCATCGATCAGCTGTTGTGGATGGTGGATTCCCGTATCGTGACTATCTTCGCTGATGTGAGAAATGTGATCAACGAAGAGGTAGATGATTATTTCAAGATCCTGTTCCGCTTCGAAAATGGCATCACCGGTGAGATCGAACTGGGTACCTATTTCCTCGAAGATAAGGGAAAATGGTTCGAACGCCATTGGTTCATCGGCGGCGATAAGGGAACGATGTATTCCGACGGTTTTGATCCGGTAGGTAAGATCTGCCGGACGAGCCGGTTACTGACCAATGTTCCCGGCAAGACGACCATGACGGCAGCAGGACCCACGAGATCCTTCGGACCGCCCGCACCCGGCGTACTTCTGACAGAGGATCTGCCGGAGGTAAACGTAGCCCACAGTATGTATTTTGATAATTACGTAAAAGCCTGCAGAGGTGAGGAGGACTTCCTCGTAACCATCCCTCAGGTGCGCAGAGTAATGCAGGTTATGGAGGCAGTCAGACTGTCCGCATCCATGGGTAAAAGTATCTCCATTGAGTAATTTTTATAAGAGACAGGAAAGGAAAGACTAACGATGAAGACACAGGAAATCGGTTTTGACAGAGACGACCATCAGAAGACATATTATACGGGTGGCGACTTTACTTATGAATATATTGCAGACTATGCCAAGGGGCTTCCGGCGGATATCGCCGGAGCCGTAGTGGCAGGTGGATGTACGGATCCGGACAACAATCTGTACCTGGCAATGCGCGCCAACCCCAGCCGTATCGTAATGCTGGATCCGGAAGGCAATTTTGTCAAGGAATTCGGCAAGGAGTATTTCGGAGACTACATTCATTTTATCTATTATACCCCGCAGAAGACTCTGCTGTGTGCGGATTCCATGCATCATGTGATCCGTGAGATCACCACCGAAGGTGTGCTGGTGAGAGATTTTGGCAATTACGATCATCCCAGTGATACCGGTATGGATCTGGGCTATTACAAGAGAACCCGTAAGACCCAGCTTTTCCCCACAGAGCCCTATATGGGATGTCCTCCCATGTGGATGATGTACGAAGCTTTCCGCCAGGTGAAGAGAGTCGGCGAGCCCTTCAACCAGCCTACCGATGCTGCGATGAATTCCAAGGGTGAGTTCTTCTTCGCAGATGGCTATGGCAACCGTGCCGTACATAAATTCGACAAAGAAGGCAACTATGTGGCAACCTACGGCGGCGTTGGCGATTACAACAATATCAGCGAGCATACCCCCGGTAAGTTTCTGGTAGTGCATGCCCTGGCAATCGATGAAAAAGATCACATCTGGGTATGTGACCGTGAGAAGGGTGCTGTACATGTGCTGGATGATGACGGCAATGTAATAGGTTATTTCTATGGTAACATGGGACAGCCCTCCGGTGTGGACAGCGACGGCAAATATATCTATGTCGTAGGACGAGGCGGATATCTGACTATCTTTGATTCTGACATGAATGTCGTATCTGAGATCGGTACCTTTAACAGTGACCTGCGTTCCCATGACTGTGCAGTAGACGGCAGAGGCAATCTGTTCCTGTTCCCGACCCACGCAACCGAGGATCATCAGGTCATCTGCCTGAAGCGTATTAAAAAGTAATGATAAAATGAGGTGACAATATGATTTTTTCCAGTAAAAACGCCAATGACGATATCAGCAAGTATCCGGAAGCGATCCAGAAAGCGATCCGGTTCGCACAGGAGACGGATTTTTCCCAAATCGAGGACGGCAGAGTAGCTATCGACGGTGACAACATGTTCGCCAATCTGTTTCACATTACTTCTAAGCCTGTGGAGGAGACTCATCCTGAGATGCATAAGCAGTACATCGATGTACAGTACTGGCTCTGCGGCGAGGAACTGTGCGGTGTGGCACCCTACAAGGGAGGCAGCACCTGCATTGAAGCCAGAGAGGATGAGGATCTGTACTTCTACGATGGCGTGGCAAATGAAAGCTTTATCCATGCGGTGGAAGGGGATTACGCCGTATTTTTCCCCAACGATGCACACAGACCTGGTGTCTGCATCGACGGCAAGCCCCTGGATTACCGCAAGGTAGTCGTTAAGGTCAATGTAGACCTGTTATAACTGAGAATGGGATATACCCGGAAGGAGGAAACAGTATGAAATTAGGTCTGATCACATCTATTCTGGATGGAATGACATTTGAAGAAGTAGTAGATTTCGCAGCAGAGAACGGACTGGAGTGTCTGGAAGTAGCCTGCTGGCCGAGAGAGAAGGCAACGAGACGTTATGCCGGTGTCAGCCACATTGACGTGGACGGCATGACCCCGGAGCGTGCAGAGGAGATTCGGGCTTACTGTCAGAAAAAGGGCGTGGAGATTTCTTCGCTCGCATATTATCCGAATACCATGGATCCCGATGTGGAGAAGAGAGAGCGCTACATCGCGCATCTCCACAAGCTGATCGATGCTTCCGCTCTGCTGGGAGTGAATATGATCACCACCTTTATCGGCAGAGATCCGCACAAGAACGTCAGTGATAACCTTGAACTGGTGAGGGAGATCTGGCCTCCGATTCTCGAGCATGCAGCTGAGAAGAACGTGAAGGTAGCTATTGAGAACTGTCCCATGCTCTTTACAGAGGACGAGTGGCCCGGCGGACAGAACCTGATGACCACTCCTGCGAACTGGAGAAAGGTATTCGAGATCCTCGACAGCCCTTATCTTGGCATCAACTACGATCCTTCCCACTTCGTATGGCAGCAGATCGATTATATCAAGCCGCTGTATGAATTCAAGGACAAGATTTTCCATGTACATTACAAGGACATTAAGCTGTTCCCCGACAAGCTTGCAGATGTCGGAGTGATGGCAACTCCTCTGGAGTATATGTCTCCCAAGATCCCCGGACTGGGTGATGTAGACTGGGGCAAATACGTATCTGCCCTGACCGATATCGGTTACGATGGTTATACGTGTATCGAAGTCGAAGACAAAGCCTTCGAAAAATCTTTGGATGATGCTAAGAGAGCTGTTAAGCAGAGCATCCGTTACCTGAGAAATTTTATATAATCGCTTAAATCATACCCCCTTTACATAATCATTCCACTCTGAGAACCCTTCCGCCTCCCTGGAAGGGTTCTCTTTTGCTGTTTTTTGTTATGACTTGTGTAATAAATGCAAGTTTGCTAGAATAGATGCGTATGGAATACGATTTCCTGTATTCCGGGAAAATGAGCAACAGACAAAGCCCTGTGGGGCAGAAATGAGGAGTAACATGAATATTTTATCACCTTCAATTCTTTCGGCGGATTTCTGGAAGCTGGGAGAAGATATCAAAGCTGTGGAAGGAGCAGATGTCCCCTGGCTGCATGTGGATGTGATGGACGGGCTGTTCGTGCCGTCGATCTCTTACGGAATGCCTGTTTTGAAGGCTGTGAGACCCCACACGGAAATGTTCCTGGATGTGCACCTGATGATCGAGAAGCCGGAGCGATATGTGGAAGAGTTCGCTGCCTGCGGCGCGAATCTGGTGAATTTTCATCTGGAAGCCACAGAGGATGTGAAGGGATGCATTGAAAAAATACGTGCCACCGGCAAAAAGGTGGGCATTACCATCAAACCCGCCACCCCGGCAGAGGCAGTGGAACCCTATCTGGACCTGGTGGATATGGTGCTGGTGATGACCGTAGAGCCCGGTTTCGGCGGACAGAAGCTGATCCCGGAGTGCCTGGACAAGGTAGCGGTGATCCGCAAAATGATCACGGACAGAGGACTCACCACCGACCTGGAAGTAGACGGCGGCATTAATCTGGACAACGTAGCGCTGGCACTTGATGCGGGAGCCAATGTTATCGTGGCAGGTTCTGCAGTGTTTAAGGATGATATTGCGGCCAACGCGAAGGCTTTTCTTGCGAAGATGCAGTAACATTGCCATAGGCAGGACATGGGCGGAGAACGTCTTGTGGGAAGCATAGACTGCCGGCAGACGGTGATGTTAGGACAGACCGTCGTCTGTGAATAGAGAAGGGAGCAATATGGAGTTACAGATATTACATGCAATACAGGGAATCCATCAGGAGTGGCTGACGGAGATCCTGCGGTTTTTCACTACGATCGGAGAAAGCGGACTGGTATGGATCGTCATATCCATCATACTGACATGCATTCCGAAGACCCGGAAATGCGGACTGACCATGATGATTGCCATGGCAATAACTTATCTTGTGGGGAATTTGTTCTTGAAAAATGTGATCGCAAGACCCCGCCCCTGTGCAGTTGACACCAGTGTCACGTTGAAGATTCCGTTTCCTTCGGAGTATTCTTTCCCTTCGGGACACACGTCCAACGGATTCGCCGGGGCAGCGACGATCTTCTGTTATTATCATAAGGCGGGAATTTTATGTCTGCTCATGGCGGCAGTGATTGCTTTTTCCAGACTCTACTTCTTCGTCCATTATCCTACGGATATCCTGGGCGGACTTGTGCTGGGAACACTGGATGCGCTGCTGGCGGTCTATATAGTAAAACGCCTGGAAGACCGGGCAGATGCACAGACAAGGGAGGCAGAACACCGATGAACAGCAGAAGACTTTGGAATGATAACTGGTATTTTGCCAAAACGGCATTGGGCGTGAAATGGGAAGACAGACAGATCTGGGAAGCCCAAATGCAGCCGGTGGATCTGCCCCATGACTGGTTGATCTATGATACAAAGAATCTCTATGAAGACAGCATCGGCTGGTATCGGAAGAATTTTGTCTATGATCCGTACAAAACGGGAAATGACGACCGTGTCATCCTTCGTTTTGAAGGTGTCTACATGGATTCTTCTATTTATGTAAACGGTGAGCACCTTGGCGACTGGAAATACGGATATTCTACTTTTGACTGGGATATCACGGATACTTTACATGAGGGAGACAATGAAGTTGTTCTTCGTGTCGTATTTCAGGCACCCAACAGCAGATGGTACAGCGGCGCCGGAATCTACCGGAATGTATGGATGATCTGCCTGCCGGAGACGCATATTCCGCTGGATGGCATCTACATCTCTTCCGTGGAGACGGAAAAAGGTTACGATCTGACCGTTGATACCGAACTGGAATGGGGAACGGATAGCAGAAATTATGAATTGGAATATTGCCTTCGTCATGCAGGAGACAGCAAAAATTCCTCGGATACGGAAGAACCGGAACTTTTCCGGGTAACACAGCCCCTCACCTGTGGACAGGAGAAGGCTACAGTGACGATCCCCGTGGATAACCCACGAAAATGGGATATCACAGATCCCTATTTGTATGACCTTACCGCCAAACTGCGCCGAGTTCCGGTGAACAGCGGCGGGAACGGATCAGGAGAAGCTGTGCAGAAGCCGGAAAACATACAGGAAGAACATCTCCGCATCGGTTTCCGCACCATACAGTTTGATCCGGGCAGGGGCTTTTTATTAAACGGCAGAAAGATCCGCCTGAACGGAGCCTGCGACCATCATGATCTCGGAGCACTGGGGGCGGCTTTTCATAAGGAAGCCATGCGCCGTAAGTTTGAACTTATGCGCTCCATGGGAGTCTATGCCCTGCGCACCTCCCATAACATGCCGGCAGTCGAGCTTATGGAACTGGCGGATGAGATGGGATTTTTGGTGGTATCGGAAGCTTTTGATATGTGGGAGATGGCGAAGAACCCTTATGATTACGCCAGATTTTTCAAGGACTGGATGGAGAAGGATGTCCGCAGCTGGATCCGCAGAGATCGCAATCATCCTTCCGTCATCCTGTGGAGTATCGGCAACGAGATTCCGGATACCCATGCGGATGCCCATGGACAGGAGATCACACACCGACTTATTAATGCAGTCAGACAATGGGACTACCGCAGTGTGGCACCCGTGACCATCGGTTCCAATTACATGCCCTGGGAAAATGCTCAGAAATGCGCGGATATCGTGAAAGTAGCGGGCTATAATTATGCAGAAAAATATTATGACGAGCACCATAAAAAGTATCCGGACTGGATCATCTACGGAAGTGAGACTTCGTCTGTGGTGCAGAGCCGCGGCATTTATCATTTCCCGTTAGAGCGGGCGACTCTGATTGAGGCAGACGAACAGTGCTCTGCACTGGGCAACAGTACCACCAGCTGGGCAGCGAAAAATACAGAATACTGCATTACCATGGACAGGGATACCCCTTATTCCTGCGGGCAGTTCATCTGGACTGCCATCGATTATATCGGAGAACCGACTCCTTACCAGACGAAGAACAGTTATTTCGGACAGATGGATACAGCGGGCTTCCCCAAGGATTCCTACTATGTCTTCCGTTCGGAGTGGACGGATGTAGAAAAAGATCCCATGATCCATGTCTACCCCTATTGGGATTTCAACCCGGGACAGCAGGTGGATGTGCGGATCACCAGCAATGCTCCGGAGGTGGAGCTGTTCGTAAACGGTGTATCGCAGGGAAGACAGCAGATCGATCATGAAAAGGGAACGGTATTGCAGCCTTCCTGGAAAGTAGCGTATGTCCCCGGCAGCATCTGTGCCGTGGCATATGATGAAAACGGCAGAGAGATTGCAAGACAGGAGAGACATTCCTTCAAAAATACGGACCACTATGTAGTAAAACCGAATAAAACCGCCCTGCGTGCCGATGGCGAGGATATGATTTTCATTGAAATCTCGGCGGAAGATATTGACGGTTACCCTGTGGAAAATGCTTCCGATTATGTGAGAGTAACCGTGGAAGGCGCCGGACGTCTCGTCGGACTGGATAACGGCGATAGTACCGATTATGATGCTTATAAGGGAACGGTTCGCAAGCTGTTCCAGGGTAAGCTTCTTGCCATGATCGCGGCGAAGACCACACCGGGGGAGATTCGTATGACTGTGGAGGATGCATGGACAGCCACGGCGAACAACATGACTGACAACCCCCAAACCGGTACCGGAGCAGCAACGGCAGCTGCGGGGCACCGCACGGCGACAGTGACGCTTCATGCTGTCGAAGCACCGGTCCGCCCCGGCATCTGTGCGACGGAAGAGAACAGAGAATATCCGCCCGCCTTGGTGGAGCCCGGATTTGTGCCGGTGCGGAAGCTGGAAATGAGCGCTTCGGATACGACACTGACACCGGAGAAGCCTTCCGTGTTGCTGCATACCCGCATTTATCCCATGGAAGCCAGTGACCGTAAGCTTTTATGGAGTATTACGGATCCCACCGGCATCCCCAGCCCTGTGGCGAAGCTGGAAGAACTGGAGGATGGTGAGAGCGTGCATATCACGGGAGTCAGTGACGGCAATTTCCAGGTGAGATGCATGAGCTGCAACGGAACTTCTGCCATTAAGATGATATCGCAGCTGGATTTTGTCGTGGAAGGCATGGGACAGACCTTCCATTCTCCTTACGAGCCGGTAGCTGGAATCTCTTATGCAAGGAGCTTTGGCGGCGATGTGAGCCGTGGCGTGGAGAACAGTGCCGGAACGGACAAGTCACAGCCTACCGGACTGGTCTATGAATCCATGGATTTCGGTGATTTCGGAAGTGATGAGATCACCCTGGCTATTTTTGCCAATGACAATGATCCTCACAGAATCCGGATCTACGAGGGAGAAGCTGACGGGAATGCATCCGGTGAGCCGGGAGAACTCGTGGGAGAAATCACTTATCAGAAGCCGGGGATCTGGGAAGTATTCCAGCCGGAGACCTTTACATTACCCCGGAGATTGCATGGGGTAACCAATCTGACAATTGTGTCGGAAGATAAATTCTTTCTGAAGGAGTTCTGTTTTACCAGACAGGAAAAGGCTTATGCAAGGTTGTCCGTTCTCACAGACGGCGTTACCTACGGGGATAGCTTTGTGAGAACCGCGGATGCCATTGAGCAGATCGGCAACAATGTCTCCTTAGAATTCAACGATATGGACTTTGGAACGAACGAATCTGACAGCATTGTCATATGCGGAAGGACACCGCTACACCAGAATACGATTCAGTTACGATTCAGTAATGGGGAGACGCAGGTGCTGCCCTTCCCGTATAGTGAGGAGTATCGTGAGATACGGTTCCCGATACAGAATGTAACGGGAGAACAGAAAGTAACATTTGTCTTTCTGCCGGGGTGTGATTTTGATTTCAAATGGTTCCGATTTGAGAAAAGTGGGGCAGAGAATGAGCGAGGTGCGGAATAAATGATCAGAAATAGAAGCATGGGAACCAGACTGTTTACTGCAGTTATGACAACGGTTATGATGGTATCCCTGACTGCCTGCGGCGCCGGTAGCGGAACTCAGAATACCACTGTGGCGGAACAAGAGCAGAGTGCGGACAGCAATATAGGCAGCACCGTGTCTCTGGCACAGGAAAACCGGGCGTTACAGATCATAGACGATAATTACCGCACCTACTATGAACTTTTCGTGTATTCCTTCTACGACAGTGACGGTGACGGTATCGGTGACCTGCAGGGAGTTCTGGACAAGCTGGATTATCTGAATGACGGAGACGACAGCACGGATACGGATCTGGGGATTAACGGCATCTGGCTCATGCCTGTGATGCCTTCCTCCACCTACCACAAATACGACACCACAGATTATGAGAACATTGACCCGCAGTACGGTACTTTAGAGACATTTCAGGAGCTGCTGACCGCCTGTCATGACCGTGGAATCCGCGTGATCCTGGACCTGGCGATGAACCATTCTTCCAGCAGACATCCATGGTTTTTGCAGGCGACGGAATATCTGAAGAGTCTGCCGGAGGGAGCGGAACCGGATGCTACGGAATGCCCCTACGTGGATTATTACCATTTTTCCAGGGAAGCCCAGAGCGGTTATGCCCAGGTGAGCGGAACGGAATGGTATTACGAAGCAAGATTTTGGGACGGCATGCCGGATCTGAACCTGCAGAGTGAGGATGTGCGCCGTGAATTTGAACAGATTGCGGACTTCTGGCTGGATATGGGTGTGGATGGTTTCCGCCTGGATGCGGTGAAAGAATACGTCACCGGCTCCACGGAGGACAACGTGGAAATCTTAAGCTGGTTCGCCGATTATGTCCACGGCAAAGACCCGGACAATTACCTGGTGTGTGAATGCTGGACGGATCAGAATACTTATGCGAAATATTATGAGAGCGGCGTAGACAGCATGTTTGATTTCGCATTCGCCAATAAGTCCGGCATTATTGCCAATGTGGTGAACGGCAAGTCATCGGCGGCATCCTATGCGAAGAATCTGGAAGCGGAGCAGACCATGTATGCGCAGTACAATGCGGATTACATCAATGCACCTTTTTATACGAATCATGATATGGGACGCAGCGCAGGTTATTATGCCGGGGAGAACAGTGAGGCGCAGACCAAAATGGGCAATGCCCTGAACCTGTTAATGAACGGAAATGCATTCCTCTATTATGGGGAAGAACTGGGCATGAAAGGTTCCGGTAAGGACGAGAATAAACGTGCTCCCATGTACTGGAGCAAGGACGGCAGTGCGGAAGGCATGTGCAAGGGTCCTGCGGACATGGAAAATTTTCAGATGAAGTTCGACAGTCTGGAGGAACAGCAGGAGGATTCCACATCCATCTATAATTACGTAAAACAGGCAATCCGTATCCGCAATCAGAATCCTGCCATTGCCAGAGGAACCACCGTCTATCTGGAACAGTATTCCGGGGAAGCAAGCTTTGCACTGACCAGAAGCTACGAGGACAGCACTCTATTACTGTTGGGAAATACTTCTGCCGAGGCTGTAACGATAGATCTGAGCGGACTTACCGTAGGAAATACAGCAGCGGAGAATCTGACAGTGCTTGGAGAGCTATATACCGGAGAAGATACCGCGGAACGCACCGGCGTGAGCATAACACTTCCGGCATATTCCATCCTGATCCTGGGAGAAAAATAGAATAGAAATCGACAATAAAACAGGTCTGTGGACGAACCCTACAGACCTGTATGTTTTCTTACAAACTCTTCAAATTCATTTAGCGGCAATGGCTTCGAGAAAAAGTATCCCTGAATGTCATCGCAGTGGAGGTTCTTCAGGAACTCTACCTGCTCCGAGGTCTCCACGCCTTCTGCGGTAATGGTCATACCAAAACTCTGCAGTAATTGCGTGATGTGTAGCAGCAATTTTTCGCCATTTTCGTCACCGATATAATCAATCAGACTCTTGTCCAGTTTGATGGTGTCAAAATGCATGACATTTAACGAAGACAGAGAAGAATAGCCGATTCCGAAATCATCTAACAGCAGGGTAAATCCTGCTTCATGGAACTGTTCGATCAGAGAGGAAATATCGCTGTTGTTGATGGTGGCACTCTCTGTGATCTCCAGCGGAACATATTTGGGATCCAGCTCGAAAGAATTCAGGATTTCCCGGTATTTGTCCACTACATTGCTGTAGTACAGGCTGACTCTGGAAATATTCACGGAGATCGGATACAGCGTTGCACCCGCCTGCAGCCATTTTTGCTGCTGGGCACATACTGTGCGGAACACATATTCATCCAACGTTGTGATATTACCGTTTTTCTCAAACAGAGGAATGAACTTGCCCGGTGAGAGCATGGTACCGTCGGGACGTTTCCAGCGGATCAGAGCTTCCGCACCCAAGATGTTTCCTCCGACCGGTTCTACCTTCGGCTGATACCACAGCTGGAATTCTCCGTTCTTCAGAGCATCCTCGAACACATCCTCCATCAGACGATTTTCGGAGAGCTGTTCAATATCCAGCTCCTCATAGAAAGCATAGTGTTTGGTACGTTTTCCCTTTATCAGGTATTTAGCCTGTACGGCTTTTCCGTAATTCTGCTCCACTACCCGATGATCGGTAGCTTCATACACACCGCACAGAGGAAAAAGCTTTGGAATATTAAGCTTCGTGGACAGACTGGAGATATCCTGGCACAGACATTGCAGCCGGGGCTCCAGGGTACGTCTGTCCTTGGCCCGCAGGAACAGGATGAAACGATCCGCATGGATACGGGCGGAAAACTCTCCCAGATGGGTACTGGAGTGCAGAATATTCCATACTTCCACCAGCGTTTCATCGCCCTTGGTCACACCGCAGGTGTTGTTGATGATCTTGAAATCCTGAAGATCCAGCGCTACATAGAAGCCACGATCGCCATTTCGGTGAGACAACTTTTCCTTGAAACAGACAAAATTATCACCGCCCGTCAGAGGATCTACATAAGCCAGCCGGTACAACTGTCTGCGCTGCGAGCGTATACTGTGAACATAAGCAAAAGTACCACCGCCAGCGATCAGGATGATCAGCAGAATCAACAGCCGCACCTGAAGAAGTACCGGTGCGGAACGGCTCGAAAGCACATGTTCCGGAATTACGGTCAGAACGAACCACTGTCTGTCACTGCGAAGACTATCTAATGGTACAGCGTAATAATAGTATTGTTGTCCGTCCCCGTAGAAATGACCGCTGCCGGAAGCGGAACCGCGAAGCAATGTGCGCAGATCCTGATATGAAGTATCGTTGCGGGAATCCAACGTCAGGTAATCAGACATCTGCCTGGCTTCCTGCAAAGAAGTGGGGGCATTGGCGGATTTGGAGATTAACACACCCTCCTGATTCACCAGACAACTGAAACCCTGATTATTAAAGGACTGTACACTCAATATTTCTTCAAATTGCTGATTGCGATAGGTGGCAAACAGGACACCGATAATGGCATTGCTCTGATTATATACGGGAATGCTGAATACATTGATGGGTTCCGGAGAACCGATACGATCCTGAAGGGTATTGGAAATCCCGGGAAGTCCCTGCATACCCTCCTTGAAAAAGTCTCTGCCGGACAGATCCTGCACATAGCCGTCGGTGGTCACCACCTGGCCGTCCGGTGAGATAAAGCCGAGCCGCTTGAATTCATAGGTGGTAACAAAAGATTTCAGCTGTGCGGCAATCGCATTTACATTGGCTGCACCGGGAGAAATGCTGATCTCATCGGCGAGACTGTATAATAAGTTGAAATTATCACGGATCTCCTGCTCTACAATCAGGGCATTCTGCGTGGCAACAACCCGGAGGGTCGACTGCCCTTCCTCGGACACATCCTGTGTAATCTGCGCAGAACTCCAAAGAACGGTGGAGATTACCAGTACCAGAGCAATGCCTAAAATGATCAGAGCCTGCTTTGGCAGTTTCATTTGTTTCATTTTTATAACCTCTTATGTATGATGTGGAAATTACCTTATATAATACACTATTATACACCTTTACGATTACATGGCAACAAAAACTACATTGACAGCCCCCTATTTCCTGTGCTACTGTAAGAATACGCAAATGCAATGAAGAAGAGAGTATCTGTCATAGAAGTTTTACAGAGAACATTCCGGCAGGCTGAGAGGAATGGAACGACTGGATAGAGAAGATGGCTTCTGAGCGGCGCACCGAACGGATACCGGGATGTCGATGAGATGAGTGAGATAGAGACGGTAGAAGCAAGGCTGCGACAGGATCCGCCTGTTACAGCGGATAGGGTTACGGACCCGAAGAGGTCTGTACTGTGAGGTACAGACGAAGAGAAGTGGTAACACGAGACAACGCTCGTCTTCTTGAAGAACATAAGGTTCTTCCGGAAGGCTTTTTTATTGCAACAAGGTCACAAGTCAAAAATTACGATGTGCTTGCACAAGAGTAATTTTATGACTTGATGACCTGCCCCGATATGAGCATAAAAGTGAAGCGTATGCTTCACGATATGCGAATATTGGGTAGGATTGTGAGAGTGCGGAGCACGGAGCAATCCGTTGGAATTAAAATAATCTAAGAAAAGGAGAACAAACACAATGGAAAACAAGGGAAAATATTATCTTACAACTGCCATTGCCTATACGTCCGCCAAGCCCCATATCGGTAATAACTACGAGATCGTACTGGCTGACAGCATTGCACGTTTCAAGAGAAAAGAAGGTTACGACGTCTTCTTCCAGACCGGTACCGACGAGCACGGTCAGAAGATCGAACTGAAGGCAGAGGCAGCCGGCATCACCCCTAAGGAGCATGTGGACAAGATCGCCGGTGTCATCCGCGGACTGTGCGACCTGTTAAACATTTCCTATGATAAGTTCATCCGTACCACCGATGAGGACCATGAGAAGCAGGTACAGAAGATATTCAAGCGCCTCTACGATCAGGGAGATATCTACAAGGGAGCTTACGAGGGAATGTACTGTACTCCCTGTGAGTCTTTCTGGACCGAGTCCCAGCTGGTAGACGGCAAGTGCCCGGACTGCGGCGGTATCGTAAAGCCTGCCAAGGAGGAGGCTTACTTCTTCCGTATGAGCAAGTATGCGGACAGACTGATCAAGCATATTAACGAGCATCCCGAGTTCATCCAGCCCGTATCCCGTAAGAACGAGATGATGAACAACTTCCTGCTCCCCGGATTACAGGATCTGTGTGTATCCCGTACGTCCTTTACCTGGGGCATCCCGGTGACTTTCGATCCTAAGCATGTCATCTATGTATGGCTGGATGCACTGACCAACTACATCACCGGAATCGGTTACGATGCAGACGGCAACAGCACCGAGCAGTATAAAAAGCTGTGGCCTGCAGACCTGCACCTGATCGGTAAGGATATCATCCGATTCCATACCATCTACTGGCCTATTTTCCTGATGGCACTGGGCGAGCCCCTGCCGAAGCAGGTATTCGGACATCCATGGCTTCTCATGGGCGGCGGCAAGATGAGCAAATCCAAAGGAAACGTGGTCTATGCGGATGATCTGGTAGATTATTTCGGCGTGGATGCGGTACGTTACTATGTATTGCACGAGATGCCTTTTGAAAACGATGGTAACCTGACCTGGGAGCTGGTGGCAGAGCGTACCAATTCCGATCTGGCAAATACCCTGGGCAACCTGGTGAACCGTACCATTTCCATGAGCAACAAATACTTCGGTGGCGTTGTAGAGAATAAGAACGTTCAGCTGAATGAGAACGATGCGGCAGTGGATGCGGATCTGAAGCAGACCGTGACCGGCACCTATGCAAAAGTTGTGGCAAAGATGGAAGAACTGCGTGTGGCAGATGCTCTGACCGAGATCTTCGGCATCTTCAAGCGTTGCAACAAATACATCGACGAGACCGAGCCCTGGGTACTGGCAAAGGATGAAGCTAAGGCAGACCGTCTGGCAACCGTTCTGTACAATCTGGTAGAAGGCATCATCATCGGTGCTTCCCTGCTGGAGCCCTATATGCCCGAGACCGCAGAGAAAATTGCAAAACAGCTGAATACCTCCCTGCGTGACTTTGACCAGCTGGAGCAGTTCGGCCTGTATGAGAGCGGCAACAAAGTAACCGACCAGCCCGAGATCCTCTTCGCCCGTCTGGATATGAAGGATGTAGCGAAAAAAGAGGCAGAGCTGGAAGAGGCCATGATCAAGGCAGCAGCGGAGCATGAAGCGGAAGAAGCCAATGCAGAAGCGGAAAAGGCAGAGCAGGAAGCTATCGATATCGAGCCCAAGGCAGAGATCGAATATGACGATTTTGCAAAAATGCAGTTCCAGGTAGGTGAGATCATTTCCTGTGAGGCAGTGCCCAAGTCCAAGAAGCTTCTGTGCAGCCAGGTGAAGATCGGCAGCCAGGTACGCCAGATCGTCTCCGGCATCAAGGCACATTACAGCCCTGAGGAAATGGTAGGCAAAAAGGTTATGGTACTGGTGAACCTGAAGCCCGCGAAGCTGGCAGGAGTATTGTCCGAGGGTATGATTCTGTGCGCAGAAGACGCCGATGGCAACCTCGCTTTGGTCACTCCGGAGAAAAATATGCCTGCCGGTGCGCAAGTTTGCTAACAAATTGTCCAAAAAATACAATATAGGACTTAAAATTTTAGAAGAAATGTTATATAATGAATAGGACGCCATGTGCGTCCTATGATTTTCTGCAACCAAGGAGGTCTTATGATCAAAGAAGAATTCTACTTTGACTCCCGGGACGGTGAGAACCGTATCCATGCAGTGCGATATACTCCCGATGACGGTAACGTAAAGGGCATCGTGCAGGTAGTGCACGGCATGGCAGAATACGTGGAACGCTATGAGAATCTGGCAGAGTTCCTGACGAAGAGAGGAATTCTGGTCACCGGAGAAGACCACCTCGGACACGGAAAAAGTGTGGCAGAAGGCGGTACATTCGGATATTTCTGCGAACAGGATCCAGCTACGGTGGTAGTGCGGGATGTACATCGCCTGAAAAAGCTCACCCAGGAGCAGTACCCGCAGGTTCCCTATATCATTTTAGGACACAGCATGGGTTCTTTCATTACCCGGAATTATCTGTGTCGTTACGGCAGTGGAATCGACGGCGCGGTCATCGTAGGTACGGGAATGCAGTCGGCGGGGCTGATTTTTGTCTCGAAGGCTATGGCGGGGATTCAGAAGCTGTTCTGCGGTTCAAAGCATGTCAGCTATTTTATCGACAAGGCTGCTTTCGGAGGATACAACAAGAGGATTGATTCTCCCAGGACCGCAAGTGACTGGCTCAGCCGGAATACGGACAATGTGGACCGCTATATCGCAGACGAACTGTGCGGATTTACCTTTACCGTGAACGGTTTCCAGACCCTGTTTGAACTGATCCGCAGATTGCAGAAGCAGGAGAACCTGGAAAAGGTTCCTCAGAATCTGCCGATTCTTATGGTATCCGGAGCGGAAGACCCCGTGGGAGATTACGGTAAGGGCGTTCATAAGGCATGTGATTCTCTGAAGAGAGCCGGAGTGAAGAACATTACCGTGAAACTGTACGAGAATGACAGACACGAACTCCTGAATGAGGATGATGCCGAGACGGCGATGGAGGATATCTGGCAGTGGATCTGTAAGGAAGTTCCGGGAATCGCCTGAGAACAGAGGCTTCCCTGATCCTGAATCGGAGGGGCGGTGCAGTATGGCAGAGACAGCAGATATTTATGAGATCAGATGGGCAGAGGACAAAGACTGGATTCCTGCCATGCATATGATCTGGAAGACATTTTTAAAATATGAGGCGGTGGATTATACAGAGGAAGGAATCCGTAATTTTCATGAATTCATTACGGACAAACACCTCTATAAGTCGTTCCTGCAGGGAAGATATCAGATGATGGTGGCGTTAGATGGAACCCGGATCATCGGAGCGGCTTCCGTGCGGAATTACAATCATTTGTCGCTTCTTTTCGTGGACGAAGAATATCATCACAGAGGTGTTGGACGGAGTCTGATGGGAAGAATGTGCGAATATCTGAAAAAAGAGGCGGGGGAACGGTATATGTCGCTGAAGGCAGCTCCGTATGCCGTGGATTTCTACAGGAAGCTGGGATTTCATGCAGTGCATGAGGAGGAAGCTTTTTCGGGGATCCGTGTAACACCGATGGAGAAATTTCTATAAAACACAGAAAAGGATATGACGTAAATGAAGATTTTTGACCTAGACAGCCCGTTAATGAATGTACTCAATAAAATGGCAGATCTGATGTGGCTGAATATTCTGACCATGATCTGCTGTGTTCCCATTATTACTGCGGGAGCAGCATTTACTTCCATGCACTATGTGGCACTGAAAATTGTACGTAACGAAGAAAGTTATATTACCAGAACCTTTTTCAAATCTTTTAAGACCAATTTCCGTCAGGCAACGCTGATCTGGTTGATGATTCTGTTGGTGGCGGCAGTACTTGGCGGTGACTACTATATTATCACCAAATCCGGGATCCAGTTCAGCCAGGTGCTGGTAGTGCTGATCATGGCTGCGGCAGTACTTGTGATCTGCGCAGCCCTATATGTATTTCCGGTACTTGCCAAATTCGACAATACAATCATGGGGACCATAAGAAATGCTTTTATTATGAGCATTCTGCAGCTGCCCAAGACAGTTGTGATGTTCGTAATGGCATTTTTCCCTCTGATTATATATCTGGTATCTCTGCGACTGATACCGATCATCTTCCTGTTTGGTTTTTCACTGCCTGCATATGCATCTGCAATGCTGTACAACAAGTTCTTCCAGAAGCTGGAGGATCAGTTGCTGTCAGAGCAGGAGCCGGCACCGGAAGTTGCTCCGGAAGATGACGAGAGAGTGTTCCATGATGAGCTTGATGAGAGCCTGAGGACAGACGAAAATAATTCAAAGTAACAAAAAAGTCCTGCGGGGCAGTAGACGAGAGGTATTCGGAGTATGCAAAAGAGAAAAATTTGGGAGATTCTTCTCCAGTGGATCTTTCCCTTTGCACTGCTGATAGTTGCATTGGTTCTGAGCATATGTGAATTTAATAAAAAAATGGACTCGGCGATTCGTTCTGTAGTGGACGATCAGGTGCAGCAGATTGGGTTCTGTTATTCCGCAGGGGTAGATGACAAACTGGAAGCTTTGGGGAATATTACCGATGCGATGTCCACTATTATGACAAGCCGTCCGGACAGAAGCGATGCATTCGTATATGAGAAGCTGGACACTATCGTGAGCGCAAGCGATGCCTATTTGGCGGCATACTGTACGGTCAATGGTAAGGGTATGTTGAGCGACAGGCGGGAGTTTGATATGACCACGCTGAATTACTACAACAGTATCAGCAGTACTTCCTCACATTACATCTATGCCAAGACCGATGGAATCAGCGGACAGACAGCTTTTATCTATGTATGTCCCATTACGAACTCCAATAATGTCACCGGATATCTGCTCAGTTATATAGATCCCATGGAGATGTTCGATTTCTTCGATAATTCCGTATATGGGGACAAGGCATTTTTCTCGCTGGTCAATCGTAACGGAACCATTATGGCATGCTATGGAGCGACAGAAGGAACGACAATTTTACAGAATGATTTCTGGAATTCCTTAAAAGATATTGCGGACAGCCTCGGAAGCTGGACGCTGTTCGACAGACAGCAGCAGAAGGGCAGCAGTGGAATCCTGCACGTCAAAGAGAATGGTGTGGGTAAGATCGTCTGCAATTTCCCCATTAAGGGAACGGAATGGAATCTGGTGGTGGGAATCGATGAATCTTATCTGTCCGGAATCCAGCAGTCCTTCCGGGGACTGATTGTGAATCTGATCATTAAGATCAGCATATCCATTGCAGCTGCGATTATCGTGACTACCGTGATCAATATTCTGGTACGAATCAAAGCATCCGAGCACAGCAAGGTGCTGGAAGACAAGGCAGATACTGATCTTTTGACGGATCTGAATAATAAAATGGCAACCGAACGTAAGATCCGGGAATACATGGAGACGTATCCGGACAAGCAGGGCGTATTGTTCGTACTGGATGTAGATAACTTCAAGAAAATCAACGATACTATGGGACATGCCTTCGGAGACGAGGTTCTGCGTAGCCTGGCAGTCCGCTTACAGTCCATGTTCCGTGCTACGGATATCGTAGGACGTACCGGCGGTGACGAGTTCATGGTATTTCTAAAGGATATCCGCGAGATCAGCATGATCGAGCGGGAAGGCAAAAAGATCGAACGGTTCTTCCACCAGTTTGAAGTGGGAGAATATGTAAAGTATTCTGTAACGGCCAGTGTGGGAGCGGCAGTGTTCCCCGGCGACGGTAAGACCTTTGAAGAACTGTACAAATCTGCAGATAATGCGTTGTATGTGTCAAAAAGACATGGTAAAAACCAGCTTACTTTCTATAAAAAGCCGGAAAGAGAGACAAAGTAAAGGATCTCTTGTGGAAAATGTCCAAGAAATGCGGACGGATTTGTTCAATCTGACAAGCATTGCGAAAAAAACAGAACTTTATAAGCAATTCTTACAATATGATTCAAAATCTTTGTGAAATAGTGGTATGGCACATTTTCGTGATTTTCGTTATACTGATTTCAGATTCAAACGAGACATATCGTTTCACAATGAGAGAAAATAACATTGTAAATATGAAAGGAGT
>CAVGMD010000024.1:0-32432 GCA_963630275.1 Bacteroidaceae bacterium
GTACAATTACTTGTTAAAGGTGGCGCAGGACTGTGAACAGGAGACGGCGGTATTGTACCGGAACAATGAAAGCGCACTTCCCTTGATCGATTTGTTAGAGAGAAAAGGACTGTCTTACCGGGTGAAAAATTCGGATATGACCTTTTTCTCCCATCCGGTGGTCAATGATATCTGTGATTTCATTCAGTTATCCCTGAATCCCTGGGACGGGGAGACATTTCTTAGAATCTATTATAAAATGGGTGCCGGTATCAACAAAATGGCGGCGACGGAAGCAGTAAATGCCAACACTAGGCGTCTGACGCTGTTAGATACGGTGGCGGAGATGGACGGAGTGTCTGTCTACACCAGAAAACAGTGCAAGGCACTGGCAACGCACCTGGATAATATGCGGTATGAATCGGCGGGAAAGGCCATCTACCGGATTCTGCATTATATGGGGTATCAGGAATTCATGGATACCCACGGGCTGGACAGCGGTAAGGCGGAGATCTTAAAGGTACTGGGTGACCAGGAGAACAGTCTGTTTGATTTCCCAGCAAGATTACAGAAATTGCAGGAGATGATAAGAGAAGGCTGTGGGAATCCGGAGAGCAATTTTATCCTCTCTACGATCCATTCCAGCAAGGGACTGGAATACACCAGAGTGTACCTGACAGATATGCTGGCGGGAGTGATCCCGTCCCAGATTCCTCCAAGGGGCTGTGCGCCGGATTCCCCGGAAGTGAATGCCTATGAGGAAGAGAGAAGACTTTTTTATGTGGGAATGACGAGAGCGAAGGAACAGCTCTATGTGTTTACTTTTGGACCGAATCTGACATCTGCTTTTTCCAAAGAAGTGTTTGACAAGCCGGAAAATCGTGTAAGAAGATCAGGTATGGGCACCGGAGTTTCACTTTTGAAGACAAAGGAAAAGACACAGAAGCTGCCACCCAAAGAGGTGGAGAGATGCATCACAGCCTGCGTGCTGGACAGAGAAGTCCTGCATCAGAAATACGGAATCGGCAGGATTGTATCCGTATCCGGAGACGGCAGCATTGCGGAGATTCTGTTTGAGGGCGAAGACAGTACCAGAAAAATATCCCTTCCCATTGCGTTTGCGGGGAAGATACTTACGTTAAAATAATACATATCAGAGAGGGAGAGTTATGTATACAATTGTAGTGGCAGACGATGAAGAAGAATTGCGCAGAGCCATCATACGGAAGATCGACTGGGAGGGCATCGGTTTTCGCGTTGTGGGTGAAGCGGAGAACGGTATCGAAGCGCTGGAACTGGTGGAACGGGAAGAACCGGATCTGTTGCTGACGGATATCCAGATGCCTTTTGTATCCGGAATTGAGCTTGCCAGACAGGTGAGAGAGGTGCGGCCGACGACGCAGATCGCTTTTTTAAGCGGTTTCGATGAATTTTCCTATGCCCAGCAGGCAATCCAGTACAATATTATCAGCTATATGCTGAAGCCCATCACCATGGCGGATCTGACGGAAGAATTGAAGAAGATCAAGCAAAAGATCGACGGGATCTTTGCGGAATTCGATGCGAGAAAATACGATGACCCGGGGTTACAGCAGTTTTTTATGCCACTTTTGCTGGATGATTATGTGAATTTTGACAGTGCTGAGCGGGAAGAACAACTGACGGAGCAGGCGATTCAGAACGGTTTCCTGAAAGACCGCAATAATGCCTTTCACTATGCAGTGCTGGCAATTAAGGTAGAGGATACGGAAGGACAGAACCGGACCAGTCTCAAACTGGTACATTCGGTGGATATGATCCTGCAGAAATATATGAAGCATTACAGCTTTGCCATGGACGGCCGGATCATTGCGGTGCTGGCAGCAACCCCGGCTTCTTTCGAGCGGTATCTGCATATTGCGGTAGGAGAGATGTCGCAAAGTACGGAACGTATTCTGGGGATGCATTGCCATATTGGTGTCAGCCGGATCAGGGAGCATCTTGGGGAATGTCATGAGGCATACAGAGGTGCCATGAGTGCACTGGGGTACTGCAAGCCCGGAGAGAGCGATATTCATTATATTGCGGATGAAGAGCGGGACAATACCATGGATATGGAACTGGCAGCGGAGTGTGTGACACAGATGGAAAGTCTGATCCGGGGCGGCTCCAGAGAAGAGCTGGGAAAGTATCTGAAGGATATCTTCAGTAGACTGGAGAGCGGACAGGATGCTGCTTTAAAATGCAAATTCATGATCTTCAGGATGTCTTCGGCACTGATCCGTATCGCATATACAGTGACGGATGACAGCGCACTGTTCCAGCGTTTTGCCATGCTGGAAGGTCCGGTACGGGAATCCAGAGACCGCTTCACGGCTCTGTGTCTGGAAGTCTGGGAGTTAGTCAATGCAGGCAAGAAAAAGAGCAGCCAGATCCTGTGTGAGAAGGCCATGCAGATCATCGACAGGGAGTATGGGGATCCGTCTCTGTCACTGGTGGGTGTCAGCAACAGTATTCATGTGAGCCCCAATTACCTCAGTGCCCTGATCAAAAAGGAGACCGGGGCAAGCTTCGTGGATCTGCTGACCCAAAAGAGGATCGAGACGGCGAGAGAACTGGTACTTGGCAGTTCCATGAAGATGCGGGAGATCGCGGAGCGCTGCGGTTACAGTGACCAGCATTATTTCAGTTACTGTTTTAAAAAATATTGTGGGGTATCGCCCAATGCCATGCGACAGGAGAAAGAATAAGATATGAAGAAACGAAAGATATCCCTTTCTTTTATTATTACGATATCTGTGGTGGGACTGGTTACATTGTTTTTGTTGTGGTCGACTTTTTACTTTTTTTCTCTTTATGTCGGAAGTATGAAACAGGCGGCACAGACCAGCAGTGAGCAGGCAGTGACCCAGGCATCCAACGCCATTTCCAATTACATTGGGGATATGCAGGAGATCATGAGCCTGATTGAACAGAATCTGACAGGAAACGAAGAAAATGCGGATCAGACGCTGGAGACTTTATGTAATGTCCGGTCGGATCTGGTGGCGGTCTATATCTATGATGAGCAGGGGAGACTTGTGGATTCCCATACGGGAGCGCATACCCTGAAGGAACATTATCTGAAGGATCTGTCCTATATTCCTTTGGATTCCTATACGCAGGGGGTACTCTATCTGTCGGAACCCCATGTGGAATCTCTGCTGCAGGATTATTATCCCTGGGTGGTATCGGTGCTGCAGGAGATCCCGGGAGCAGACGGAGAGAAACTTCGGGTGGTCATCGATATCCGTTTCTCCAAAATATCGGATTATGTGGACAATGTGGGAATCGGTCAGCACGGGTACTGCTTTATTGCAGACAGTAACGGAGAGATCATCTATCATCCCCAACAGCAGTTGTTATATTCCGGATTAAAAACAGAAGCTACGGAAGGTCTGAATCTGAGTCACAACGGTTCCTTTGAGACAAAGGAGCTGATCTGCAGCGTCCGGACGCTGGATAATTGTGACTGGAAGGTGGTAGGCGTCAGCTACATCAGTGAACTGGTGACGGCAAAAGAGATGGAACTAGTGGGAAATATCTGTGTGATGTTAGCCATTATTCTGTTTACCACCATGGTGGTCAGTTTCCTGGTATCCAGACTGGTGACCAATCCGGTGCAGCGTCTGATCCGGGCTATGGAAGAGTTCGAGAGAGATGCGGCAGGATATGTCTACCAGCCGGTGGAAGGCACCACGGAGATCGAGGCACTGTCCCAGTCCTATGAACATATGGTAAGAAAGATCCAGAAACTGATGAATCAGGTGCGTCAGGAAGAGATCTCCTTACGAAAAACGGAATTGAAGGCATTGCAGGCACAGATCAATCCCCACTTCTTATATAATACATTGGATGCCATCGGCTGGCTCTGCGAGGAAGAACGGTGCCAGGATGCCGTGGAGATGGTTAATGCCCTGGCGAAGCTGTTCCGCATCAGTATCAGCAAGGGACACGAACTGATCACCATTGAAAAAGAGGTGGAGCACGCCAGAAGTTATCTGAAGATCCAGAACTTCCGCTATAAGAATCAGTTTTCCTATGAGTTTCAGGTGGAAGAGGACTGTCTGCAATATTACTGCAATAAGATCACGTTACAGCCCATTATCGAAAATGCCATTTATCACGGACTGGACCGCATGGTGGATGAAGGACATATCATGATCCGGATCTACAGTGAGAACGATGATGTGATCTTTCGGGTGGAGGATAACGGTGTCGGCATGTCCGAGGAACAGTGCCGGTCGATCCTTCACAAGGAGCCGGGAGACAATTCCGGCATCGGTATCAAGAATGTCAACGACAGGATCAAGATCTATTTCGGAAAAGAATACGGTCTGACCATAGAGAGTGAACTGGATGAAGGCACCACGGTGATCATACGGATGCCGAAGTTAGAAGAGAATGCAACGGCAGGATGGGAGAAAGTATGAGAAAACGAAAAAATAAAAAAATACTGTCCCTGCTGCTTACGGGAGCCCTGCTGCTTATGGGCATGAGTGGCTGTGGGACAGAAGCGGAGACAGGAAAGACACAAGTGGCATTTGTCGTGAAATCTACGAAGAGTGCTTTCTGGAAAAGTGTTTTTGCCGGTGCCCGGGCGGCAGCTACGGAATACAATCTGAATGTTACATTTAACGGCCCGGAATCGGAAGAAGATTATGAGACCCAGAACGAGATGGTGCGGCAGACCATGGAGGACGGGGTGGACGTGATCGTATTCTCCGCAGTGGATTACAATGCCAATGCGGAGATCATCGATCAGGCCGCCCAGAGAGGAATTAAGATCGTTGTCATAGACAGCGATGTCAACAGCGGTATGGTAAGCTGCCGCATCGGAACGGACAATTTACAGGCCGGCGTGAAGGCGGCGGAAGCAGCGCTGGCTGTGGAGGAGGACGAACTGTATATCGGTATCGTGAACTACGATGTCAATTCCGCCAATGGACAGCAGCGGGAACTTGGATTCCGGCAGACAGTGGAGCAGGACTCCAGAGTAAAGGAGATTACCACCATCAATGTACTATCTACCACGGAGGATGCCAGAGCGGGAGCAAAAGAGATGCTTCTGTCGGATTCCCGGATCAATGTGGTGGTGACTTTTAATGAATGGACCAGTCTCGGTGTGGGCTGGGCCATCCGGGATCTGGACCGGGGAGACCGGACACAGGTGGTGGCTTTTGACTCCAATGTGGTCTCTGTGGGAATGTTGGAGACCGGAGAGGTGGATGCCCTGATCGTACAGAATCCCTATGCTATGGGGTATCTTGGAGTGGAGACGGCGGCGAATCTGATCAATGGACAGACTGGCGGCCCCAGCGTGATAGATACGGCCACCACCATTGTGATCAGAGAGAACATGTACGAGCGGGAGAGCCAGAAGATATTGTTCTCTTTTGAAGAGGAAGGATATTAGGAAATATAGTAAAAGGGATAGGCCAAAGGCTTATCACTTTTGTGCAGGCTGGATATTTCAGGTATAAAAATATACGATGATGTTATGCAAAGTGTAAAATTCTGTACAAAATGTGTACAGAATAGTATAATTTCTAACCCCATGCGTAAGATTTTGCATATCTTTTTTGTACAAGATGCCATATAATTACCTCATCAAGAGATGAAACACATACATTTTCATCAAAACAAGGAGGTATTTCATATGAAAAAGTTCATGTCACTGCTGTTGGTCGGCATTATGATGCTCAGTCTCGTAGCGTGCGGAAAGAGCGGCGGGGGAAGCGGAGAGTTGAATGTAGGAGTATTCTATTACACCTACAGTGATACATACATCTCCAGCGTACGTACCGCATTAGACAGCGCTCTTACCGAAGCAGGCATCAAGTTCCAGAACTACGACGGCAACAGTAACCAGACCACCCAGAACGAGCAGATCGATACCGCTATCGCACAGGGTACCAATCTTCTGATCGTCAACATCGTAACATCCGGTTCCGTAGACGCTTCCCAGGCTATCGTTGACAAGGCAAGCGCAGCAGGAATCCCCGTTATCTTCTTCAACCGTGCGGTTGAGTCCGATGAGGATGAAGGTAAGGTATTAGGCAGCTATGACAAGTGTGCATTCGTAGGAACCGATGCTCCCGAAGCTGGTCATATGCAGGGTAAGATGGTAGGTCAGTATGTAGTAGACAACTTTGACGCTATCGACTTAAACGGCGACGGCAAGATCAGCTACGCAATGTTCATGGGTCAGTTAGGTAACGTAGAAGCAATCTATCGTACCCAGTACGGCGTAGAAGATGCAGATGCAGTAATCACCGCAGCAGGCAAGCCCGCTCTGGAGTACTTCGATGCATCCAATACCGATAAGTACCAGGTTGACCAGGACGGTAACTGGTCCGCAACCGCAGCTAACAACTACATGACCACCAACCTGTCTCAGTACAATGAGTCCGCTGGTAACATGATCGAGCTGGTTATCTGTAACAACGACGGTATGGCTGAAGGCGTTATCTCCGCTCTGAACGACAAGGGCTACAACTTAGGCGATGGCAACTGCACCACCATTCCTGTATTCGGTGTTGATGCAACTGACGCAGCTAAGCAGCTGATCGCAGATGGCAAGATGACCGGTACTATCAAGCAGGATGCAGAAGGTATGGCAAACGGTATTGCTTACCTGGCTAAGAACATCCAGGCAGGTAAGGATCTGATGGCAGATACCGACAGCTTCAACATCTCTGAGAAGGTTAGCAACAAGATTTACATCCCTTACGCTACTTACACCGGAGAATGATCTGAATAACAAGTAAATAAAAGAAGCGGCTGCTGCATCAGGCAGCGGCCGCTCTTTATGTATAGGAGGATGCGTATGGGACAGGAAGTATTACTTCAGATGACAGACATATGCAAGGAATTCCCCGGCGTAAAGGCACTGGATCATGTATCCCTTACCGTAAAAAAAGGAACGGTACACGCGCTCATGGGAGAGAACGGCGCCGGTAAATCCACCTTAATGAAGTGTCTGTTCGGCATCTACAGTAAGGATGCAGGCAAAATCGAGCTGGAAGGCAAGGAAGTCAACTTCAAAAATTCCAGAGAAGCACTGAATAACGGAGTAGCAATGGTTCATCAGGAACTGAACCAGGCACTGAAGAGAAATGTCATGGATAATATCTGGCTTGGACGTTATCCCATGACAGCAGGTATCATGGTCAACGAGCACAAGATGCTGGAAGACACCAATAAGATTTTTGAAGAACTGGGGATCGCCGTAGATCCCAAGAGAATCATGAGTACGATGCCGGTATCTCAGCGTCAGATGGTTGAGATCGCCAAAGCGGTATCCTACAACAGTAAAATCATTGTATTCGACGAACCTACTTCATCCCTGACGGAAGAAGAAGTGGAGCATCTGTTCAAGATCATCAACATGCTTCGTGACAGAGGATGCGGTATTATTTATATTTCTCATAAGATGGCAGAGATTCTTAAGATCGCAGATGAAGTAACCGTCATGCGTGACGGTACCTGGATCGCAACGGAACCTGCGCAGGATCTGACTACAGACAAGATCATCAAACTCATGGTAGGCCGTGAACTGACCAACCAGTTCCCTCCCAAGACCAACAAGCCCGGGGAAGTAGCGCTGGAGGTAGAACACTTAAGCGCGAGATATTCCTTATTACAGGATGTATCCTTCAAGGCACGAAAGGGCGAGATCGTGGGTCTGGCAGGACTGGACGGCAGCGGCAGAACAGAGACACTGGAGAATATCTTCGGTGTGGCCACCAGAAAAGACGGTGTGATCAAATTAGACGGCAAAGAGGTCAGAAACCGCAATGCCAGAGAATCCATTAAAAACGGTTTTGCACTTCTGACGGAGGAACGTCGTGCCACCGGTATCTTCGGAATCCTGAATATCCGGGAGAACACGGTGATCTCCAGTCTGAAGAAACATAAAAAAGCAGGATTTTATCTGAGTGATAAATCCATGGAGAAGGACACCGCATGGGCTATCGATGCCATGCATATCAAGACGCCTTCCCAGAAGACGAAGATCCGGTCACTGTCCGGTGGTAACCAGCAGAAGGTTATCCTCGGCAGATGGCTTCTCACAGAGCCGGAAGTGCTGATGCTGGATGAGCCTACCAGAGGTATCGACGTAGGTGCAAAGTATGAGATCTACCAGCTGATCATCGATCTGGCGAATAAGGGCAAAGTGGTCCTGATGGTATCTTCGGAGATGCCGGAACTGCTGGGCGTATGTGATAGAATTCTTGTCATGAGCGGCGGTAAGCTGGCAGGAGAAGTAGATGCCAAAAATACGACACAGGAAGAGATCATGTCTCTTGCTGCAAAATATGTATAGGAGGATATGCGTATGAATCCCGGCAAAGCAATTCAGAATAAAATTAACGGCGTAAAGCAAAATTTTGCAGACTACAAGAAGCTGGACAGCAGAGACAAGAAGAACTACTGGAAAGAATTTCTCCTTAACAATGCCTTATATATCCTGCTGATCGTAGCAATCATTTACACTTACATCCAGAACTCCAATTTCCTGTCGGCGGCTTCCATTGTCAACATCATCAGCCTGTCCGCAGCGAACCTTCCCATTGCCTGTGGTATTGCAGGATGTATCGTATTGACCGGTACCGACCTGTCCGCAGGACGAGTGGTAGGACTGACCGCATGTATCACGGCATCCCTGATGCAGTCCGTGACTTATGCCACCAAGATGTTCCCGAACCTTCCGGTACTTCCGATCCCTCTGGTGATCCTGATCGTACTGTTGGTCGGTGGTATCGTAGGCTGGGTCAACGGTTTCTTCGTAGCGAAGTTCCAGCTGCATCCTTTCATCGTAACTCTGGCTACCCAGCTGATCGTATACGGCTTACTGTTAATGTACATCATGATCAACGGCAATAACGGTCAGCCTCTGTCCGGTCTGGATCAGCACTTCAACGATGTGGTAAAGGGAAGTGTGGTCTCTTTCAATGCCGGCGGCGCAAGAATCGCCATTCCCAACTATGTATGGCTGGCAGCTTTGATCGTTGTTATCATGTGGTTCATCTGGAACAAGACCACCTTCGGTAAGAACATGTTTGCAGTAGGTTCCAACCCCGAGGCAGCAAAAGTATCCGGTGTTAACGTAATGAGAACCACCATTTTAGTACATACACTGGCAGGTGCCATGTACGGTCTGACCGGTTTCATCGAGTCTTCCCGTATCGGTTCCAACACAGCGAATACCGGATTGAACTACGAGTGTGATGCCATTGCAGCCTGCGTTATCGGCGGTGTCTCCTTTGTAGGTGGTACCGGTAAGATCAGTGGTGTCGTACTTGGTGTATTCCTCTTAAGAATCATCTTCGTAGCACTGAACTTCCTGTCCATCAACATGAACATGCAGTACGTGATCAAGGGTCTCATCATTCTGGTTGCCTGCGCAATCGATATGAGAAAGTATCTGGTAAGAAAGTAATGACATAAGACTCACCCATAGAAAACATCCGTGACTGCTTGCAGGTAAAGGATGTTTTCTATGTGGGGAGTAAAACAATATGAGTATGAAGGACGACAGTCCGGAATACGAATATTGGTTGCAATTTCGAGAGTGCGCAGCACATAGAAATTGCTTATGATAGATTAGGAAAAGGAAAAACTATGAATCAGGAACAAGTGACAACAGAGAATACAGAAAATCCCATCCGTCCGAAGGGAAAATGGTTTGGCCGTGGCATTTACGGTAGTAAGGATGTACCGATCCGCATATTGGACGGTCTCATCGGTGTCCTGATCGTGGTGATCGTGGGAATGATCATTTTCTTCGCAGTGCGGGGCGGATTCAATATTGTGTATGATACGGACGGAGGAAGTGCAGTGGCAGCCCAGAAGGTGCGCTACGGAGAATTCCTCACCGAACCCGAGACTCCCTACAAGCCGGGCTATACCTTTGACGGTTGGTACACGGAAAAAGAAGGAGAGACGGTGCTGTGGTATTTCCAGTCGGAGAAAGTCACCGGCGATATGACTCTGACTGCCCACTGGGTTCCCGCACAGATCACCGTGAAATTTGACTATGGCGGTGGCACGGATGCCGACGGCTCCGCTACAGAATCCAAACAGGTGACCTTCGGCGAGACCTACGGTGAACTTCCCATCCCGGTAAAAGAGGGCAGTACCTTCGCGGGCTGGGAGTACAGCGGTCAGACCATCACCGAAGACACCGTCGTTCAGATGACCGGAGAACATGTACTGACCGCCATCTGGAACTAGAACAAATCCTACAGATACAAAAATACCTCACTGCAATTGCTGCAGTGAGGTATTATTTATGGTCTAAAGGCTTAAGCTTTCTTGTTGATCATGGCACGTTTTCTCAGGGTCGGATCCAGGATCTTCTTACGGATACGAAGGTTCGTAGGAGTTACCTCCAACAGCTCGTCGGTATCGATGAAGTCCAGAGCCTGCTCCAGAGACAGAATCCTGGGCGGTGTCAGACGCAGAGCTTCGTCGGCGCTGGAGGAACGGGTGTTGGTCAGCTGCTTTTTCTTGCAGACATTAATCTCGATGTCCTCACTGCGTCCGGTCTGACCGATGACCATACCGGAGTATACCTTTTCACCGGGTCCGATGAAGAGAGTACCACGCTCCTGGGCATTGTACAGACCGTAGGTGATAGCTTCTCCGGCTTCGAATGCAATCAGGGACCCCATCTTACGATACTGGATATCTCCCTTGTAAGGACCGTAATCGTCAAATACGGTGTTCAGGATACCGTTACCCTTGGTATCGGTCATGAACTCACCACGGTAACCGATCAGTCCTCTTGCGGGGATGGAGAACTCCAGACGGGTGTAAGTACCGCCGGAGATGGAACCCATGTTACGAAGCTCACCTTTTCTCTGTCCCAGCTTCTCGATGACAGCACCGGCAAACTCGTTGGGAACGTCGATATAAGCTAACTCCATAGGCTCTAATTTCTTGCCGTTCTCATCGGTGTGATACAGAACCTCAGCCTTACTTACAGCAAATTCAAAGCCTTCACGACGCATATTCTCGATCAGTACGGACAGATGCAGCTCACCACGTCCGGATACTTTGAAACGATCGGGAGAATCGGTCTCTTCCACACGTAAGGATACATCGGTATTTAACTCACGGAACAGTCTGTCACGCAGATGACGGCTGGTAACGAACTTACCTTCCTGACCTGCCAGAGGAGAATCATTTACCATGAACTGCATGGCAATGGTGGGCTCACTGATCTTCTGAAAAGGAATGGGTACCACATTCTCGGGAGAGCAGATGGTGTCACCGATGTGGAGTTCACTGATGCCGGAGATGGCAACGATGGAACCGATGCCTGCTTCCTTGACTTCTACTTTATTCAGACCGTCGAACTCGTACAGCTTGCTGACCTTGGTCTTAATGATCTTGTCGGGATTGTGGTGGTTACAGATCACCACATCCTGGTTCACACGGATGGTACCGTTGTCTACCTTACCGACACCGATACGACCTACATATTCATTGTAATCAATAGTACTGATCAGTACCTGGGTAGCCGCATCCGGGTCACCTTCGGGAGCGGGGATGTAGTTGATGATGGTCTCAAACAGAGGCTCCATATCGGTACCCATCTCGTCGGCATCCAGGGAAGCGATACCGGCTTTGGCGGAAGCGTATACGAACGGGCAGTCTAACTGGGAATCATCCGCATCCAGCTCTAAGAACAGCTCCAGTACTTCGTCTACGACCTCATCAGGTCTTGCTTCGGGACGATCGATCTTGTTGATACATACGATAACGGGAAGCTTTAATTCCAGTGCCTTACGAAGCACGAATTTGGTCTGGGGCATAGCACCCTCGAAAGCATCCACCACCAGGATAACACCGTTTACCATTTTCAGGACACGTTCTACTTCGCCGCCGAAGTCTGCATGACCCGGGGTGTCGATGATGTTGATCTTGGTACCCTTATACATAACAGCAGTGTTCTTGGACAGAATGGTGATACCACGCTCACGCTCGATATCGTTGGAGTCCATGACACGCTCAGCAACTTCCTGATTCTCACGGAATACACCGCTTTGTTTTAACAGCTCATCCACCAGAGTAGTTTTACCGTGGTCTACGTGAGCAATGATTGCAACGTTTCTGACATCTTCTCTTTTTTGTCTCATAAAAATCCTTGCCTTTCTAAAAATGCGTGCAACTGATTTAACCTTTTTTCAAACTGTTTCAGTATAGCACTTATCATTTCCGGGCGCAAGAAAAACCCGTGTAAAATCAACGTTTTTGGTGGTTTTCCATATGAAAAAGTATGGAAAATAAATCCATTTTGTGCGGTATTTGCATTTTTGCGCGATGGGTTTTAGTACTCAAACGATAAAAAATAGAGTATAAATAGTAGTGCAATACATAAGGATTGTTGTAGAAGAGTCAGAAGATGTAGAAGGGAGAACAAAAATGACAGATAAGGTTATTGAAAACAATCAGGTAACGGTGATGGGGGAAGTGGTAAGCGATTTTTCCTACAGCCATGAGATCTACGGGGAAGGATTCTATATGGTGGACATCAAGTGTACGAGACTGAGCGACAGCTTTGACATCATACCGGTGATGGTCTCGGAGAGACTTTTGGATGTGACGGCGAGCTATATCGGGATGCTTTTGTGCGTGAACGGGCAGTTTCGATCCTATAATCGCCATGAGGAGCGCAAGAACAGACTGGTACTGTCTGTGTTTGCCAGAGAGGTGAAATTTATTGAAGAGATGGAAGAGAGTTCCAAGACAAACCAGATCTATCTCGATGGATATATATGTAAGGAACCGGTGTACCGCAAGACACCGCTGGGCAGAGAGATCGCAGACCTCCTGCTTGCCGTGAACCGCCCTTACGGGAAGTCTGATTACATTCCCTGCATCTGCTGGGGACGCAATGCCCGCTATGCGGAGCATTTCAAGGTAGGAGAGCGCTGCGCCATCTGGGGACGGATCCAGAGCCGTGAATATATGAAGAAACTGGATGAAGAACATGTGGAGAAACGTGTGGCATTTGAAGTATCCGTCAGCAAACTGGAACTGCTGGAGGAAGCACAGGTATCCATCGTCTGACGACAAAAGATTGCAAAAATTTACAATATATGGTATAAAGGAATGCATAGATAATTAGCAACTGCGGACAGCTACCTGTCCAGACGCAGATAGACCATGAGGTGTGGAATGGCAGAGGGATGCATCTATATTTATACCGGCGATGGCAGAGGCAAATCACCGGCAGCAATTGGAAGAGCAATACAGGCAGCGGTAGAGGGGAAGAGAGTTGTTATCATCCAGTTCCTGAAGGGAAAGGGATTGGAGGATTCGGATTTCCTGCGCAGAATGGAACCGGAGATCAAGCTGTTCCGCTTCGAGAAATCCGACAGTAATTTCGTGGAATTACCGGAGGAGAAGAAGCAGGAGGAGATCCAGAACATCCGTAACGGAATCGGCTTCGCCAAAAAAGTGCTGACCACCGGAGAATGCGATCTGCTGATCCTGGATGAAGTGCTGGGACTGGTGGAGAAGGATATCATCACAGAGGATACGCTGAAGGCACTGCTGGAATGCAGAGGAGATACGGATGTGATCCTGACGGGAATTAACTTAAACGATGAGATTTGCGTTTTGGCAGATGAAGTCTCCAAAATCGAGACCGTAAAATTCAAGGTCTGGGATTGACAGTCACATGGGTTAATGCTATCATAAAATTATATTTAGGAAGATAGAGGTTGCGTTTTTCAAGAGTATTTTTTCGGAGGTAACAGGTACCGTTGAGGGAAGAAGAAAGGGGAACACGCCGAAAGATAAGGTATCCTGTATATATTATCTTGGGCATACGTTTAAGAAGCGTATGACTGTCATCTCGTAAGCAGATGGGGCGCTATCAAATAAGCTAGGATAATCAGCGCCGGCGCCATTGTGCGCTGGCGTTTTGCAAATGGAGGAAACATATGGCTATTTTTAAAGGAGCAGGCGTGGCAATTGTCACACCCATGAACGAAGACGGATCTGTCAATTATGAGAAATTCGGTGAACTGATCGAATTCCAGATCGCAAACGGCACAGATGCCATTATCGTATGCGGCACTACAGGAGAGTCCTCAACGCTGACCCATGAGGAACATCTCGATACCATCAAATACTGCGTGGACAAAGTAGCGAAGAGAATCCCCGTAGTGGCAGGTACCGGCTCTAATTGTACCGAGACAGCAGTATACCTGTCTCAGGAAGCGGAAAAATACGGTGTGGACGGCATTCTGCTGGTAAGCCCTTATTATAACAAAGCAACCCAGAAGGGATTGTATCGTCACTTCAAGACCGTTGCGGATTCCGTGAAGGTTCCCACTATCCTGTATAACGTGCCCAGCCGTACCGGCTGCAATATCCTGCCGGAGACCGTAGTAAAGCTGTGTAAAGATGTAGAGAACATCGTAGGTATCAAGGAAGCCAGCGGCAATATCAGCCAGATCGCACACCTGGCAGCCATCGGTCAGGGCGTTGTGGATATTTATTCCGGCAATGACGACCAGATCGTACCCATCCTGGCATTGGGCGGTATCGGAGTGATTTCCGTACTTTCCAACGTGGCACCCACACAGACCCACGAGATCTGTCAGAAGTTCTTCGACGGAGACGTGGCAGGCAGCCGTCAGATGCAGTTAGAGGCTATGGATCTGTGCAACGCACTGTTCTGCGAAGTGAACCCGATCCCCGTGAAGACCGCGCTGAACATGATGGGAATGGGAGCCGGAGCGTTCCGTATGCCTCTGTGCGAAATGGATGAGGCAAATGCCAAGAGGCTTGAAAAAGCCCTGAAGGATTATGGTGTCCTGTAGGCTGGAAATTAAAAAGCAAGAGTGGAAGAATCCCGCCTGTGAAATTTTTATCATGGGCGGGAATTTTTAAATATATAAGAATATTAAGTCATTAAGATAGGAGAGAACAAAAATGGTAAAAGTAATCATGCATGGATGTAACGGTAAAATGGGACAGGTGATCAGCGGACTGATCGCAGCAGATCCCGATATTGAACTGGTAGCGGGAATCGATGCCAGAGACGACGGACATAATCCCTACCCCGTATTCACAGATATTACCAAATGTGACGTGGCAGCAGATGCAATCATTGATTTCTCCGCAGCCGTGGCGGTAGACAAGCTGCTGGATTACTGCGTTGAGAAAAAGATCCCCTGCGTACTGTGCACCACCGGTCTGTCCGAGGCACAGCTGTCCAAAGTGGACGACGCGGCAAAACACGTGGCTATCTTAAAATCCGCCAACATGTCCTTAGGCATCAACCTGATGCTGAAGCTTTTGAAAGAAGCATCAGGAGTACTGGCAAATGCCGGCTTCGACATCGAGATCGTAGAGAAACACCATAACCTCAAAGTAGATGCTCCCAGCGGTACAGCACTGGCACTGGCCGACTCCATCAACGAAGAATTTAACGGCGAATACGAATACGTTTATGACCGCAGCACCCGCAGAGAGCGCAGACCCAAGAAAGAGATCGGAATCAGCTCCGTCAGAGGCGGCACCATCGTCGGTGACCACGACGTCATCTTCGCCGGCGCAGACGAAGTCGTAACCTTCTCCCATACCGCCTATTCCAAAGCCGTCTTCGGCAAAGGCGCCATCCAGGCAGCCAAATTCCTCGCAGGCAAGTCCGCCGGCATGTACAACATGTCCAATGTGATCGACGCAGCGATGTAATAAAGTACATGCAGCGCAAATACTACATGTAAACCAGCAGACATGATCGGGTGTAAGAATAAGCAGGCCGCGTTTCTTATGCCCGATCGTGGCGTCGGAGAGCTTGCGAAAGTCATTGTAGTCATGAATAGAAAGGCGAACTTTATGAACGAAATGGAACAGAAGGTCCTAAAGACCCTCTCACACCAATACAAAAATATTGCGGCAGCCTCCACGGAGATCATCAACCTCCAGTCCATCCTGAACCTCCCCAAAGGCACCGAACACTTCCTCACCGACATCCACGGCGAATACGAACAGTTCAACCACGTCTTAAAAAACGGTTCCGGTTCCGTACGCCGCAAAATCGATGAAGAATTCGGCAATACAATCAGCAACAAAGATAAAAAAAGCCTGGCAACCCTCATCTACTATCCCGAGAGTAAATTAGAGATTGTGGAGCGGGAAGAAGACAACCTTGAAGACTGGTATAAAATATCCCTCCACCGCCTAGTGCAGGTCATCAAACGTGTCTCCTCCAAATACACCCGTTCCAAGGTCAGAAAAGCCCTGCCGAAGGATTTCGCCTACGTCATCGAAGAACTGATCACCGAGAAGGAAGAGATCCAGGACAAAGAGGCATACTATAATGAGATCATCCATACCATCATCCGCATCGGCAGAGCACCGCAGTTCATCATTGCCTTAAGCCATCTGATCCAGCGGCTGGTCATCGATCACCTCCATATCGTCGGGGACATCTATGATAGAGGACCCGGTCCCCATATCATCATGGATACCCTGTGCGAGTATCATTCTGTGGATGTTCAGTGGGGCAATCATGACATGGTGTGGATGGGCGCTGCGGCAGGAAGCCTGGCTTGTATTGCCAACGTGATCCGAATGTCTGCCAGATACGGCAACCTCGCCACCCTGGAGGACGGCTACGGCATCAACCTGCTGCCGCTTGCCACCTTTGCACTGGAGACTTACGAAAATACCAACTGCGATGCTTTTACCATCAAGTTTAATACCGATTACAATACCAAAGACCTCGGACTGGACACTAAGATGCATAAGGCAATCGCCATTTTGCAGTTCAAGCTGGAAGGTCAGCTGATCATGCGGCATCCCGGGTTCCATATGGAAGACCGGATGCTGCTGCACCGGATCGATTTTGACCGGAAGATCATCACATTAGACGGTAAAGAGTATCCCATGAAGGATGTGGATTTCCCTACCGTGGATCCGGAACACCCTTACGAACTCACCGAGGAAGAGAGCAAAGTCATGCTACGCTTACAGCAGGTATTCATGCGTTGTGAAAAACTGCAGCGCCACGTAAAATTCCTCTTTTCCAAGGGCGGCATGTATAAGATCTACAACGGAAACCTTCTGTATCATGGCTGCGTCCCCTTAAATCCGGACGGCAGCTTTATGCAGGTGGAGATCTGCGGCAAAGAATATTGCGGAAAAGCACTGTATGACATTCTGGAATATTATGCCAGAAGAGGTTACTATGCCAAGGATACCAAGGAACGTGCCCTGGGACAGGATATGATCTGGTACATCTGGGCAGGTCCCGGATCCCCGGTGTTCGGTAAGGCTAAGATGGCGACCTTTGAGCGGTATTTCCTGGAAGATAAGGAGACCCATGCAGAAGAGAAGAACAGCTACTACAAGCTGCTGGAGAATGAAGATGTCATCGGTAAAATTCTCGAAGAGTTCGGACTGGATAAGACCGATGCCCATATTGTCAACGGGCATGTACCTGTAGAACAGATCCATGGCGAATCTCCCATCAAATGCGGAGGAAAACTGCTGATCATCGACGGCGGCTTCTCCAAGGCGTACCAGAAGAAGACGGGAATTGCAGGATATACCCTGGTATGTAATTCCAGAGGAATGCGCCTGGTAGCCCATGAACCCTTTGAATCCACGGAAGCGGCAATCATCAATGAATCGGATATTTTCTCGGATTCTGTGGTAGTGGAGAATTTCCCCCGCAGAAAACTGGTGGCCGATACCGATACCGGCAAGGAGATCCAGGAGAATATCTTCTATCTGGAAGAACTCCTGGAGGCTTACCGGGAAGGCACCATCATGGAAGAGGTATAATTTATCTCTGACCGTTTCCTGTGGTGGAAGTGGTAGTATTGTTGTCATTACCGTTACCTACCAGATCGTTGGTGATGTCAGAGACTCCGTTCGCGGCATCATCCACGATATTGCCTACCGTATCACCGACTTCTCCGACGGCGTTGCCGGCATTGTCTAACATGGAATCATTTTCGGATACGGTATTACCGTTGCCGTTGGTATCGCCCATATTGTCTGTGGCAGCGGTTCCGGTCTCTGTGGTCTGTGTCGTAGTGCTCTCCTGGGTGGCAGGAGAGGCGGAAGGGGAAGGAGAGGCAGCCATGCTGCCGGAGTTATTGTTGTTCTTGTTATTGCCGCAGGCGGTTGCCATGCACAGGTAGACCGTGAGGATACCCAGAACCAGTAACTTTTTCCCAATGCGGGAGGTTGTGTTATTTGTCTTATTTTTCATAATGTCCTCCATTTCAAGATGACCCATTACGGGATATTTATGTCCGAACCACAGTTGGTTGGCTTGAAGGTAGTATGTACGTATGTTAGAAAAATATACAAAAAATTTGTAAAGGGATGAGGAAGCAGATGGAATTTCGACCCTGTATTGATATTCATAACGGAAAAGTAAAACAGATCGTCGGTGGAAGCTTAAAGGATCTCGGCGATCAGGCACAGGAGAACTTTGTGTCGGAGCAGGATGCTGCTTTTTATGCAAAATTATATCAAAAAAATAACTTAAAGGGCGGACATATCATTTTACTGAATGCTTCGGACAGCCCTTATTATGAGGCAACGAAGAGACAGGCACTTTCCGCTCTGCGGGCATATCCGGGAGGTCTGCAGGTGGGCGGAGGAATCACCGCGGATAATGCGGCGGAGTACCTGGAGGCAGGAGCTTCGGCAGTAATCGTGACGTCCTATGTGTTCCGGGAAGGTCGGATCGACTACGACAGACTGGAAAAGCTGGTTCACACCGTAGGGAGAGAACATCTGGTGCTGGATGTCAGCTGCAAGCGTGTGGGAGAGCAGTATCTTATCGTGACGGACCGCTGGCAGAAGCTGACGGAAGAGATCGTGAATGAGGCGCTGCTTGAAAAGCTGTCCGCATATTGCGGCGAATTCCTGATCCATGCCGTGGATGTGGAAGGCAAGGCGCAGGGAATCGAACAGGAACTGGTGAAAACCATAGGGAATTATACCGTAAATCCAATCACCTATGCCGGTGGCGTTCATTCCATGGAGGATCTGCTTCTGTTGAAAAAACTGGGACAGAACCGGATGAATGTGACCATCGGAAGCGCCCTAGATCTGTTCGGGGGCAGCATGAAATGGGAAGAGGTGCTGTCGGTGTGCAGCGCGTCTTAATTGAATCATAAAAATAAAAATGCCGCAGGATCTTAAAGTTCCGCGGCATTTCAAATATACATTTTATAATTAAAGCTTGGTTACGTTAACAGCCTGAGGTCCCTTTTCACCGTCTACGACATCAAAAGAAACGGCAGCGCCTTCTTCCAGAGTCTTGTAACCTTCCATGTTCAGTCCGCTGTAATGTACGAACACATCCTTGCCGGATTCATCGGAGATGAAACCATAACCCTTCTGATTGTTGAACCACTTAACTGTACCTTTGTTCATAATAGATACCTCCAAAAATTCTTTCCTGTCATTTGACTTAAAGTAATGTATACAACATTACTTCAGCAACTGCATCATAGCACAGAGGGTAGTAAAAGTAAATAGATGTTTCGTAAAAATGCACAAAAATTTATGGGCAAATCATTCATAAATACGAAGAAATGAAGAAAATCTTGGGAAAATATTACAAAATTGTTAAGAAATGATTGCTGTAAGGGCTTTCCTGTGGTAAAATAGTATGATATTTAGCGGAGGTGACTCTATGAAAAGACGTAAACATAAGCGGAGACTGAACCATGTGTTGATTCTTACGTCGGACGCAGCAGATGCCAATGTAAGGCAGTTCCGGGTACGTGCATGGATTGTGGAAGTAGTAGTCCTGGTGTTATGCGTGCTCATCGGCGGCGTGATCGGCTACTTTATCTACGAAGGACAGCTGTGGGAGAATGCCAGCAGACGGAGCCATGAACAGGTCGTGGCGTTAGAGGAAGAGAACAAGACGCTGACGGAGCAGAACAACAAGCTGGAAGCACAGGTGACGGAACAGGCAGAAGAAATACAGATCTTAAGTGATACAGTAAGTCAGAAAGTACAGAGCGAGAGCGAACTGTCGGCAGCGTTGGAGAAGCAGAGCCTTCCCACGGAATTCCCGCTGACGGGTTCCGCATCCATGGAAGAGGTAACGGAAGGTGAGCCTATGTGCATTTTCCATGCATCGGTAGGCACTACGGTTGTTGCCGCGGCAAGCGGTACGGTGATTGCGGTGAATGATGATGAGACCTACGGACACAGTGTGTGGGTGGATCACGGCAACGGCTACATTACCATCTATCGGAATAAGGGTGACGCAACAGTGACCACTGGAGATACGGTAGTACAGGGTACCACATTATTTGTTATTGGTGAAGATAATGCGGATCTGGGATACCAGATGCAGAAGGACGGAAGTTATATCAATCCTATGGATATGCTGGCAATCAGTGGCTGATTGCGGAAAGGTTTGGAAGATACATGTTAGGAAAAAAGAACGCAGATGCAAAAATGAATACACTGATCGGTGCCGGTGCGGAGTTAGCCGGGGATTTCACCCTGGACGGCTCAGCGAGAATCGATGGTAAGATCGGAGGAAACGTAACGGTGACGGGGAACCTGATCTTAGGAGCGGGAAGCGTGGTCACGGGAGATGTACAGGCTGCATCCGTATTGATCGGCGGCGAAGTGACCGGCAATATCAATGCACCGGAGAAGGCAGAACTGACCGCTTCCGCGAAGGTACTGGGAGATATTGCCACCAAGGTGATCGTCATTGATGAACATGCGGTATTCCAGGGGAAGATCGATATGAATCAGACCGTTCCCGATAAAAAGGGAACGGCAAGAGCCATTAAGGCAGCCAGAGCCGGACGTAAGAGCGCCAAGGCAGCGATCGCAGAGGCTCTGAAAGAAGTGGAAGAGGAAGAAAAGAGAGAAAATCAGGAGACTGCTCCGGCAGAGACTCCGGCGGCAGATACCACCGAGAATAAAGAAGCATAAAACGTAACAGGAGCACCGGTGTTCATTCCGGGCTCCTGTTTTGTTTGTCAGTTATTCTGTTCCGGTTCCTTTTTCTCCATCCGGTTAAATACCAGTTCGTAACCGTCGTTACCGTAATTCAGAGAACGGTTCACACGGCTGATGGTGGCGGTGGAGGCTCCGGTCTTCTCGGCAATCTCCAGATAAGTCTTACCGTCCTTCAGCATGGCAGCTACTTCAAAGCGCTGGGACAGAGACAACAGTTCGTTGACGGTACACAGATCTTCGAAGAAACTGTAGCATTCCTCACGGGACTGCAGACATAACACCGCATCAAACAGGGAATCCACAGCATCCGTTTTGATTTTTTTATTCATGTTCGACACACCTTTCCATAGTTGTAATACATACAACGCGACTATTTGTATTTTAGCATACTAAAGTTGTAAAGTAAAGATGTGAAACAAAATAGTTAGAAATTCTTCATAAATTCCAAATGCGAAGAAAAGGTATAAGTGTTGACATGTAGTTTTTAATACTATATAATAGCCACATAGAGAAAACAAGTAGCTGCGCAGCAGATATTTGTTTTCTCGTGGCTATTAACGAGAGAACCGTCTGCGAAGCAGACAGTGGAGTGCGGAGCACGGGTTCTCGAGTTAACGTATTACGGAAAGGACCGCAGGATATTATGGCAGCGACAACAGAAGAATTACTTCAGACGATCTTACAGAGCCTGGAGAAAGTTGAATATATCAAATCAGAAGATATTCCGAATATTGATCTGTATATGGATCAGGTACTGACTTTCATGGACAGGAAGCTGCGTTCGGCAGTGCGACCCCAGACGGAGGAACACGCTCTGACCAAGACCATGATCAATAATTATGCGAAGAATGATCTGCTGCCGCCTCCTGTGAAGAAGAAATACTCCAAGGAGCATGTGCTGCTTCTCATTTTCATCTATTATTATAAAGGGGTGATTCCCATGAATGAGATCCAGACACTGCTTAAGCCCCTGACAGACCGGTATTTCCAGAACGGACAGGCATTTGATTTGGAGAGCGTCTATAAGGAAGTCGTAGCGTTGGAGAAGGAACAACTGGAGGATCTGAAGCAGGATGTGGTGGAACAATTCCACAGAGCGGAGGAATCTTTTACGGATGTGACCGGAGAGGAACAGGAATTTTTACAGAAATTCGCCTTGATCTGTCTGCTGAGCTTTGATGTGTACATGAAGAAAATGATCGTGGAACAGCTGGTAGCAGAACTGGCAAACGATGTGAAAGCCTGACAGGTAATTATTTTATGAAAGCAATTATGGATCTACATACGCATACTCTGGCAGCAGGGCATGCGTATAGTACCTTATTGGAGAATATAGATGCTGCACTGGCAGTCGGAATCAAATACCTGGGAATGAGCGAACATGGTCCCGTCTCACCCGGAGGACCGCATGAGTTCTTTTTCAGCAATTACAAAGTGATTCCCAGAGAGTATGACAGAGAAGAGACTACCGGCAGAGTGGTACCGCAGGCAGGAGGAAAGCTTCATCTTTTGTGTGGTGTGGAAGCCAATATCTGTGATACGAACGGAACACTGGATCTGGAGGAGCGCTATCTGCAGAAGATGGATTATGCTCTTGCCAGTATTCATCCCTTTGCCTTTACTGCGGGAAGCCGCAAGGAGAATACATTAGCTTCCGTGAGAGCTTTTCAGAACCCTTATGTGAAAATACTGGGACATCCCGATGACGGCAGATTCCCTTTAGATTACGAGGAACTGGTGCGGGAGGCAAAGCAGGCGAAAGTGGCATTGGAAGTGAACAATTCTTCCCTGAATCCCCAGTCGGCAAGACAGGGCGGCAGGGAAAATATCACGGAACTGTTAAAGGCTTGCATGCAGTATGAACAGCCTGTTATAATGGGAACGGACAGCCATATGTGTTTTGCTATAGGAAAGTTTGCCGAGGCTGAACAGCTGATGCGGGAACTGGATTTCCCTGCGGAGCTGGTATTGAATTACGACCCGGAGAATATTCATAAGCTGATCAACATCACACTGTAGCTGATACCACCCGGCGTTACCGGGATAAGAATACAGCCTTAGACGGCACGCCCCGCAAACGGGCAGATAGGAGAACAAATGAAAGACGCAAATTGTGGATATTGTATGAGAGGAGAACTGTTAGATAAGTTCGGCATTTTTATCTGTGACCTGAAGGTGAGCAGCCTGATCCTGTTCAAGGAGCAGAGTCATCCCGGCAGATGTATCGTAGCATATAAGGATCATGTCAGTGAAATCGTGGACATCAGTGAGGAAGAGAGAAGATTATTCTTCGAGGATGTGGCACATGCAGCCAAAGCCATTCATGCAGCATTCCACCCCGATAAGTTAAACTACGGTGCCTACGGCGACACCGGCTGCCATCTGCACATGCATCTGTGCCCGAAGTACAAGGACGGCTTCGAGTGGGGCGGCACTTTCGAGATGAACCCCGGCAAGACCCTTCTGACCGATGCGGAATATCAGGAGATGATCGATAAGATCAAGGCAAATCTGTAAAGATTCCGGAACATTTTTCCCCGGGATTACATAGAATAGATATGTAATCTCAGGGAGGATGAATCATTATGAAAACAAAGAAAGTAACGGCAACGGTATTGTCTGTACTGCTTGCGGCAGCGTCGCTTACGGGCTGCGGCAGCGCAGAACAGACCAACGGACCAAAGAAGACAAGAGTGGTGCTCAATGAGGTAGCCCACTCTCTTTTTTATGCACCGATGTATGTGGCAATCGAAGAAGGATATTTTGATGATGCCGGGATCGATTTGGAACTGGTGACAGGATTCGGCGCGGATAAGACTATGACGGCGGTGCTGACCGGGGAGGCAGACATCGGCTTCATGGGCAGTGAGAGCACGATTTACACCTATGCCGGTGGAACGGAAGACTATGTGGTGAACTTTGTCCAGCTGACCCAGCGGGCGGGTAATTTTCTGGTGGCGAGAGAACCTATCGATGATTTTACGTGGGATATGTTAAAAGGAGCCAAGGTCTTGGGCGGCAGAGCGGGTGGTATGCCGGAGATGGTATTTGAATATATTCTGGAGAAGAATAATATCGATCCTGCCACGGATCTGTCCATCGATCAGAGCATTGACTTCGGTTCCACGGCAGCAGCCTTTTCCGGCGGACAGGGTGACTTTACCATTGAATTTGAACCACATGCCACACTGTTAGAGCAGAAAGGTGACGGCTATGTGGTGGCTTCTTTAGGGGAGGAATCCGGTTATGTGCCGTACACCTCTTTTTCTGCCAAGAAGAGTTATATAGAGAAAAATCCGGAGATCATTCAAGCATTTACCGATGCCCTGCAAAAAGGTATGGATTATGTGCAGGAGCACAGTGCGGAAGAAATCGCCAAATGTATTGCCCCTCAGTTTGCGGAGACCGAGAGTAATACGCTGACAGCTATCGTTGCCAGGTATCAGGAGCAGGATACCTGGAAAGAGGACCTGATCTTCCACGAAGATGCCTTTGACCTGTTACAGAATATTCTGGAGGATTCAGATGTGCTGAAAGAGAGAGTACCTTATGAAACGCTGGTAACCACGGAATTTGCCGAGAAAGCGGCAGCAAGATAGGATAAAATAAAAAGGGGGGAGGATCAGACGTCCTCCTTCCTTGATGTGTATATTTTTGATAGCCCAGAGCTTTAATGCCTTGGCGTTGGTACTGATCTTCTCCAGGGAATCCAAAATATCCTGGAAAGCCGGACGCTCATCTTCGGAGATCACACCGTCCTCGGAAATGGCAATCAGGGATGCGCACTTTCAGCGCCAGCCGGTCAAAGTCTACAATGTCAACCTCCGATACACTGTTGCGCCCTAAGGGGCATTCTCTGGCACAGTAGGAATTGCACAGCTCCGGCGTATTGTAGGCTTCTGCCATTGCTTTGACTTCCTCCGGATAAGGAGCGATGGTGTCCAGTTCGATCCTTTTATATTATAGTGTAATCAAACATCTCTAGTATCACAGTTTAGTAGAAAAACGACACATTGTAAAGGAAAAATGACGATATTTTACGAAAAGCAGTTGAGGGAATGTGTAAAATTTGCTAAAATATAAGAGATGTGAAAAAGAACAGATTTTTCATATATAAAACGGAGGTGCGGTAATGGGTTTAATCAGAGCGGCAAAAGATGCAGTCAGCAGTATGATGGCTGACCAGTGGAGAGAGTATTTCTACTGTGATTCTCTTTCCAACGACGTATTGGTAGTAAAAGGACAGCAGCGAGTAACCAACGGACGTAACAGCAACACCAAGGGTGTGGAGAATATTATCTCCAACGGATCCATCGTAGCAGTTAACGAAGGACAGTGTATGATTATCGTAGATCAGGGCGGAATCGTAGAGTTCTGTGCGGATGCCGGTGAGTTCGTATATGATTCTTCCACAGAGCCCAGCCTGTTCTACGGCAATCTTGGTGAGAGCGTTAAGAATACATTTTCCAATATCGGAAAGCGCTTTACATTTGGCGGTAATGCGGCGAAGGACCAGAGAATCTACTTCTTCAATATTAAGGAGATCATGAACAACCTCTTTGGTACGGCAAGCCCCATTCCGTTCCGTGTAATTGACCAGAATATCGGACTGGATTTGGATACCTCTTTACGTTGTAACGGTGAGTATTCCTTCCACCTGGTAGATCCTTTGTTATTCTATAAAAATGTATGCGGTAACGTAACGGAGTCCTATACCAGAAGTGAACTGGTAGCGAAGATGAAGTCCGAGCTGTTGACTGCATTGCAGCCCGCACTGGCTAAGATCTCCGCCCTGGGTGTGCGTCCCAGCGAAGTTCCCGCACATACTGTGGAACTCACAGAAGCTCTGAAGGAAGAACTTTCCGACCTGTGGACCAAGCTTCGTGGTATCGAGATCGTTACCATCAATATCAACTCTGCGAAGATTCCCGATGAAGATGCGAAGACCATCGCAGATCTGCAGAGAACCGCAGTACTGCGTAATACCGGAATGGCAGCAGCTTCCATGACCGCTGCACAGGCAGAGGCTATGAAGATGGCAGCATCTAACACCTCTACCGGTCCCATGATGGCATTTGCAGGCATGAACATGGCGAACATGGTAGGCGGTATCAATGCCGGACAGCTGTATCAGATGGATGCACAGCAGAACGGTATGGGTATGATGCAGCAGGCAGCACAGGATCAGAGCCCTAAGATGCAGGCACCGGTACTTGGCTGGACCTGTAGCTGTGGCGCAACAGATAATCGCGGTAAGTTCTGCTCCGAGTGTGGCGCACCCAAGCCCTCCGATGCAGGCTGGACCTGCAGCTGCGGCACAGTAAATCAGGGCAAGTTCTGTTCCGAATGCGGAGCAAAGAAGCCGGAAGGCGCACCAATCTACAAATGTGATAAGTGCGGCTGGGAACCGGAAGATCCTGCACATCCTCCTAAGTTCTGCCCGGAGTGCGGCGATCCTTTTGATGAGAACGACAGAGTATAAGTTTGTATCATAATATTCAGCAGAATATTTTACAAAACAGCAGTACAGCGGATAACTTTGTGGTGTCCGCTGTACTGAACTGTTATACCTGTAAGTACAGTACAACAGAATGGAAACAGAGAGAATGAACGGAAGTCTGATTGCGATTATTGTTATATTGGTATTGTGCCTGGTACTGGCAGGAATTATATATTATGCGTATTATTGTGTGAAAAAGAAACTGAGGGAGACTTCCAGACTATTGTTTGGAACAGATTCCATGATCGAGGGAATGAAGCAGAGAGAAGCGGAAGTGGAGATGACACCGAAGTCGGTATCTTCCGCCACGAATCTCTATATGCCGTCCATTATGCGGGATTTCCCGGAATTTCATTATGATGAGATGAAGAGCAGAGCGGAGAATGTACTGACCTCTTATCTGCAGAGTATTACCAGACAGAATCTGGCACTTTTGTCGGAGGGAACGAAGGAATTGAGAGAACAGCTCAGATTGCGGCTGGAGATGCTGCAGAACCAGTCTCAGAAGGAGAGCTTTGAAAATATTCATATTCACAGAACAGAGATCCATCAGTACCGGAAGCAGAGGGGGAGACAGAGTATTGTCCTGCAGTCGGCGGTGGAATATGTACATGCCTTAAAAGAGAACGGCAAGCTGATCAGAGGCAGTGAAGAACGTAAGGAGCAGGCAAAATATAACGTGGAACTGGTCTATATCCAGGATCAGGATATGATTGAGAACCAGGAGGATGCGGGTCTGGGACTGAACTGCCCGAACTGCGGTGCACCTCTGCCGGGACTGGGAGCCAAGAAGTGTATTTACTGTGACACGCCGATCGTGGAATACAATCTGCGCGTATGGAATTTCAGCCGGGTGGAAGAGGCATAGAGAAGCAGAGAGGGGTTGCATGGAAGAAAAGCGTATGGGATTGAAAAACGGAGTTACACTACAGGAAAAACAGACGGGAGATGTGGACAGACAGCTGGATGAGACCACCAGAGAACTGCACCGGGAACGGGAAAAGCTGATGGCTGTGATCCGCATGTCCGGAGATCTGATCCTCGAATACGATATAGCAAATGACAAAATGTACTATGCCGGTCCGGGGGAAGGCATCCTGTATTCCACACAGATTACGGAAGGGTATACGGATCATCTGTTGCGGGAAGCGTTGCATGTCCGACCGCTATGATGATGACAAGACAGGATTACATATCTCCTGTAGTCTGGGAGTGGCAGTGACAGACGGCACCGTAACGGATTATAATCTGCTGTTCCAGTGGGCGGATGCCGCTCTGTATCAGGTGAAGAGCAAAGGGAAAGGCGCTTATTATCTGTTGGATGTCAAGGAAGGTGTGGCGTTACCCGGCAAAAGTTATCTGGACAATGAGGAGAACAAAGAGGACAAGATTGTTCACAAAGAGGCACAGTTCGAGAGTGCGGAAGACCTGGTACTGTTCTGCAGGGATCTGCTGGAAAATGTACCGAATCTGACCAGCGCACTGAAGGTAATCTGTGAGCGGACCTGCAGCTTTTTCGGAATTGATGACATGATCTGTGTGGAAGTCAATGAAGCCGGTCCCATGATCCGTTATCAGTGGAATCGGGAAGAAAAACAGCACTTTGCCAAAAGAAGGCGGACTGTGACATCGTGCAGGGCTATTTTTATGCAAAACCCATGCCGAGGACTTTAGGAAGTTTTTGCAGGAATTTAACGAAAGGGACAATGCGTAATTCATGAGTATTTATGATACCTTAAATAAAGAACAAAAAGAAGCGGTGCTTCATACGGAAGGACCGCTCCTTCTGTTAGCGGGCGCAGGGAGCGGCAAGACCCGTGTGCTGACCCACAGAGTGGCATATCTGATCGATGAAATGGGAGTGAATCCCTGGAACATTCTGGCGATTACCTTTACCAATAAGGCGGCGCAGGAGATGCGGGAACGTGTGGACCAGATTGCAGGATTTGGCGCGGATCAGGTGTGGGTAGCAACTTTCCATGCAACCTGTATGCGTATCTTAAGAAGACATATCGACAGACTGGGATATGATACCAATTTTACTATCTATGATACGGATGATCAGAAGACGGTGATCAAGCAGGTCTGCAAACGCCTGAATATCGACACGAAGATGCACAAGGAGCGGACGCTGTTGTCAGAGATTTCCTCTGCCAAGGACGAACTGGTGGATGTGCGGGAATTTGAGGTCAAGTCCGTAGGTGACTATCGCAAAAGTGTAACGGCAAAGGTTTACAGAGAATATCAGGAGACATTGAAGAAGAGCAATGCACTGGATTTTGACGATATCATTGTAAAAACGGTGGAACTGTTCAAAAGCTGTCCGGAAGTACTCTATAACTATCAGGAGCGCTTTCGGTACATCATGGTGGATGAGTACCAGGATACGAATACAGCACAGTTTGAACTGATCCGGCTGTTGGCGGACGGTTATCGCAATCTGTGTGTGGTAGGTGACGACGACCAGTCCATCTATAAATTCCGTGGCGCCAATATCCGCAATATTTTAGATTACGAGAAGGTATATCCGGATGCAAAGGTCATCAAACTGGAGCAGAATTACCGTTCCACACAGAATATTTTGGATGCGGCAAACGCGGTAATCCGCAACAACAGAGGTCGTAAGGAAAAAGCCCTCTGGACGGAGAAGGGTGCGGGCAGCCGAATACATTTCCGGCAGTTTGATAATGCTTATGAAGAGGCGGAATATATTGCGGACGATATCACAGACAAAGTAAATAAGAACGGCATGGCTTATGCGGACTGCGCGGTGCTGTACCGGACCAACGCCCAGTCCAGACTTTTAGAAGAACGTATGGTGGTGGAAGGAATTCCTTATCATGTGGTAGGTGGTGTGAACTTCTATGCCAGACAGGAGATCCGGGACATCCTGGCATATCTGAAGACCATTGATAACGGCAGGGATGAAGTGGCTCTGCGCAGAATTATTAACGTACCGAAACGTAGTATCGGTGCGGCATCGCTGGAAAAAGTGGCGGACTATGCACAGATGAAGGACATCACGTTGTTTGATGCGTTGTGTGAGGCAGATCAGATCCGGGGACTGGGAAGAGCGGAAACAAAGATCCGGGGATTCGTCAATCTGATCGAAGTACTGCGCAGCGGATTGTCCTCCTATACGCTTCCAGATCTGATCAAGTCTTTATTAGAGCGGATTGAGTATGCGGAATATCTGCGGGATCAGGATGAGGAATCCGCAGAAGATCGTCTAGGAAACGTGGATGAATTGATCACCAAGGCAGCGGTCTACGAGGAGACTCATGATGAACCGTCGCTGTCGGAATTTTTGGAAGAGATCATGCTGGTGGCGGATATTGATAACGTGGAGGATGGTGACAACCGGGTGCTGCTTATGACACTGCATAGTGCCAAAGGTCTGGAATTCCCGGTGGTTTATCTCGCTGGTATGGAGGATGGATTATTCCCAAGCTTTATGACAATCGCATCCGATGATCCGTTGGAAATCGAGGAAGAGAGACGACTGGCTTATGTGGGAATCACCAGAGCCAAGGAAGATCTGACACTGACCTGTGCCAGAAGCAGAATGCTCCGCGGTGAGACCCAGTACAATCCGGTGAGCCGTTTTGTGCGGGAGATTCCGAAGGAACTTATGGACAATACCCTGCCGCCCAGCAGAAGATACCGGGACGATGATCTGGAGGATTTTCAGGCAAGAAGAGCCAATGAGGCAGCACTTCGTGCCATGGGATTAGAGGTAATTGCAACACCCAGATCCGGCTCCGGTGCAAACAGTGGATTCGGAGGCTTTGGCAATACCGGATTTGATCCCAGACCCAAGGCAACCTTAAAGCCCCGTGTTACGGCAAAAGCAGACAAACCCTATATTTCCAAGGGAATCAGCGGACTGAACCAGCTGGCGGGACTGCAGAAAGGCACAGAATTCAAGGTGCCGGAAGAGCTGGAGTATGCCGTAGGTGACAGAGTGCGTCATATCAAATACGGAGAAGGTACGGTGTTAAATATCGTGAGAGAACCCAGAGACTATAAGGTCACGGTGGAGTTCGATCAGGCAGGACAGAAGATCATGTATGCATCTTTTGCCAAGTTAAAACGGGTATAGTATTTTTCGCGAAAATATGGTATCATATAAGTGAGTAAAACAATTGCTTTGCATCCGGAAAAATGCCCGGATGCCGGAAAGACAGGTAAATAATATGAACAGAATTGAAAATTTGGTAGACCTTGACAAATTAAACGAGCTGAAGATCAGCGAACTGAAGAAGCTTAACAAGCTTTTAGGCAAGGAAGTGGAAGAGAAGAAGGAGCGCAATGTCCTGTTATGGGTGCTGGCAATCATCGGTGTCGTAGCTGCCGTTGCAGCAGTGGCTTATGCCGTATATCGTTTCTTCTTTGCACAGGATTATCTGGAAGACTTCGAGGATGATTTCGAAGACGAAGCAGATGATGTGGAAGAGGATGACGACGACTTCTTCGAGGATGAAGGAGAGAACTAACCCATGAAAAAAGGACAGGTATATGAAGGATCTGTTGTAAGGGTCGATTTTCCCAACAAAGGGATCGTCTGTGTGGGAGAAGAGACTGCTGTAGTCAAGAACAGCCTGCCCGGACAGAAAGTCAAGTTCTCGGTAAATAAAGTACGCAAAGGGAAGGCGGAAGGAAGGCTTTTGGAGGTGACGGAAAAGTCACCTTTAGAGACCGGTCGGACGTGTTCCCTTTTTGGGTTGTGCGGCGGCTGTACCTATCTGTCTCTTCCCTATGAAGCACAGCTGAAGGTCAAAGAGGAACAGGTAAAACAGTTGCTGGATAGCGTGTTATATAAACAGGAAGAGTCCTGGACGTTTGAAGGTATTAAGGGCAGCCTGAAGGCTTATGAGTACCGTAACAAGATGGAATTCTCCTTCGGAGACGAGTACAAAGACGGACCGCTGGCACTTGGCATGCACAAGAGAGGCAGCTTTTACGATATAGTGACCGTAGCGGACTGTGAGATCGTGGATGCGGATTACCGCATGATCTTACAGACGGTGAGAGACTATTTTGCACAGGCAAAGGTAAGCTTTTACCATAGAATGAGCCATGAAGGGTTCTTACGTCACCTGTTGGTACGTAAGGCTTCCCGTACCGGAGAGATTCTGGTGGCACTGGTGACGACGTCGCAGAATCCATGGCAGGGAGAGGCAGCTACGGAAGGATTTATTGATGCGGATACGTTGATTGCAGGATTCCGGAATTTGTTGCTTTCATTGGAACAGGACGGGAAGCTTTCCGGTAAATATGCGGGAATCTTACATATCACCAATGATTCTATCGCGGATGTGGTACAGAGTGATCATACAGAACTGCTATATGGACAGGAATATTTTTATGAGGAGCTGCTGGGGTTGAAATTCAAGATCTCCACGTTCTCCTTTTTCCAGACCAACTCCTACAGTGCGGAGGTGTTGTACCAGACGGCGAGGGACTATGTGGGCGATCTGGGCGGCAGCGACAAGACCGTATTCGATCTCTACAGCGGCACCGGCACCATTGCACAGCTTATGGCATCGGCAGCCGGTAAAGTCATCGGCGTGGAAATCGTGGAGGAAGCCGTGGAGGCAGCGAAGAAGAATGCCGCAGCCAACGGACTGGATAACTGCGAATTCATCGCCGGAGATGTGCTGAAAGTACTGGACGAAGTGGAAGAGAAGCCGGACATGATCATCCTGGATCCCCCCAGAGACGGCATCCATCCCAAGGCACTGCCGAAGATCATCGCCTACGGCGTAGACCATATCGCCTACATCTCCTGCAAACCAACCAGCCTCGTGAGAGATTTGGAGGTATTTTTGGAGAATGGCTATCGCGTGGACAAGGCCGTTGCCGTGGACCAGTTCCCCTGGACCGCAAATGTGGAGACGGTTGTTCTTTTGTCCCAACAAAAACCGGATGACACGATAGAGAT
>CAVGMD010000025.1:0-9629 GCA_963630275.1 Bacteroidaceae bacterium
AAATTCGCAGAGAATCTTGCGGAAAGCTTCGGACTGAAAGCGCAGAAAGACGAACTGTTCCTTATGGGACTGTTCTCCGTACTGGATGTCATCCTGGAAAAGCCCATGGAAGAAGCACTGAAGGACGTGCATGTATCCGGAGAGATCAGCAATGCCCTGATCTACCGTATCGGAGTGCTGGCCCCGGTGTATGAATTTCTGCTGCAGTACGAGACCGCCAACTGGGCAGAGGTATCCCGCCAGATGCTTTTGAAAGAGATCGATATGGATGCGGTATACGAAGCTTATGTGGCAGCATTGAAGTGGTATCATACCGTTAAGTAATGACTGAAATGGCATCAGAATGGTATCTGAATTGTATTAAAAAAGATACTTGTATTTTGTATACATTTATGATATTTTCTTGAATGACTTGTAATTATATCCTCCGGCAGACCAAAGGAATGCCACAGGGAGGAATAGTAGCAAAGGCGCAAAAAGCGCGGAAAGGAAATTTCATATGAAAAAGAACAAAACACTTGAGATGGTACAATTGGCCGTACTCATCGCTATCATGCTGATCCTGGCATTTACACCGCTTGGATATCTGCGCATCGGACCATTAGCAATCTCTCTGATGACCATTCCCGTAGTCATCGGTGCAATGATCTTAGGACCCACAGGCGGAGCCATACTGGGACTGGTATTCGGATTGACCAGCTTCTACCAGTGTTTCGCAGGAGATCCTTTCGGAGCAGCATTGGTTGCCATGAATCCGATTTATACTTTCCTGGTATGTATCCCTACCAGAACTCTGATGGGATGGTTATCCGGTAAGATCTTCAAGGCACTGTGGAAGATCGACAAGACGAAGACCGTATCTTTCTTCGTGACCGGTTTGCTGGGAGCATTTATGAATACTTTATTCTTCATGTCCACTCTGATGATCTGCTTCGGTTATACCGATTATCTGCAGAGCATGAATGTGAACGGTGCAAATCTGTTTATGTTTGCCGTGGCATTCTGCGGTATCAACGGAGCACTGGAGATGCCCATGAGCTGTATCGTAGGTGGCGGCGTAGCGAAGGCTGTCAGCGTAGCACTGAAGAAAAATGCAGCAATCGAAGAAACAGTGGCACAGAGTGAAGAAAAATAATAATATAGATCCATACAGATAAAAATAGAATCCCCGGAGGCATAATACACATGCTCCGGGGAATTTTTTACTTTTTATAAGGAAGCCCACAGTGTGCGCAGAGTGTCTGCCGTGGCAGTCACATTTCCCTGAATCATGGGAGCGGATCCGCCGCCTTTTGCGGAAAGTTCCTGACGCATACGGTTTGCCAGTTCCTGGCAGTTTTTAGAAGCACTTCCGACAATAAAACGGTAACCGTTCGCATCGTTGCCGGCAAAAATTCCGCAGTAGCCGGCATATTTTCCGGTCAGGGTATTCACGGCATTGCGCAGGGCAATGGCATCCAGCTCGCTGACGAAGAGAAGCACGTGTTCTGTCTCTTTAGGAGAGGGGAGCGCGTTCATCTGTACCATCAAAAGCTCCGCCTGCAGGGCATTGGCACGTTCCTTTTGCAGTCTGGCGTCCTCTTTGGTGCGGATGACAGCATCGGCGACTTCCGGTTGTTTGGCGGAGAGCAGAGAAGAGATGGTCCAGACGGAATCCTGCTTTTCCGTATAGTCAGCCAGAGCACGACCGCCGCAGAGGATATTGATGCGGACACCGCCCCGGTGACTCTGCACATTTACGATTTTAATGAGACCGATCTGTCCGGTGGTATCTACATGGGGAGCACAGCAGGCACACAGATCCACACCGGGAATTTCCACGATGCGGACATTTTCTGTGAGAGCCAGCTTGCTGCGGTAGTTTAAAGTTGCCAGTTCTTCCGCAGAAGGGTAGAAGATATTCACCGGAAGATTTCGCCAGACATAAGCGTTGGCTTCCTGCTCGATGAGGCGAAGCTGTTCCAGGGAGACCTCCCCGTTCATATCTAAAGTCACTTCTCTGTCACTTAAGTGAAATCCTACGTTTTCCAGTCCGAAATGCGAGTGCAGTAAGCCGGAGATCATATGCTCACCGGAGTGCTGCTGCATGAAATCAAATCTCCGGTTCCAGTCCACATGACCGGACACTTCAGTGCCCGCGGGAAGTTCACTGGCTAATTTATGATACAGGATGCCCTGCTTAATGCTGACATCCAGCACTTCCTGACCGTTTAAGGTACCTTTGTCGGCGGACTGACCGCCCTCTTCCGGGAAAAATGCGGAAGCGTCCAGAACGATTCTGTAATATCCTTCTTCTTTGTCGGGAACACATTTCATCACCACGGCAGTGAAATCCGTCTGATGTACATCTTCATAATAAAGCTTGCGGGTTCCCAGGGAGTTCATTTGAGCGTTTTCGATACGATCCATAGATGCCTGTCCAATCTGCTGTCGGAAAACAGCGTTTTGTCATGTTTTGTGATAATGAAAAATAGAAAATACATATCTATTCTATATCAGACCCGGGGGAAAAAGCAATGGAAAATGTAAGCTTTTACACAGCTTTGTCAGATTCTCCAAGGAGTATCGGGATTGCGGAATTGTTTTTTGTAGGTTTTTACGCAGACAGGGTCTATTGCGACGCATTTTTTTTTATGATATAATGAATCGATTAAGCAGTAGAGAAACACACTGGAAATACAAACGCCGCGAAAAGCGGCAGAATGCGAGGAAAGAATGAAGGCATTTTTGATTTTGGAAGATGGCACGGTGTTCGAAGGAACGCACATCGGTGCAGACAAAGAGATCATCAGTGAAATCGTATTTAATACATCCATGGCCGGATATCTGGAGGTCCTGACCGACCCGTCTTATGCGGGACAGGCTGTATGCATGACTTACCCCTTGATCGGTAATTACGGCATATGCAAGGATGACTGTGAGTCGGAGAGACCCTGGCCGGACGGATTCATCGTCAGAGAGCTTTCACGCATTCCCAGCAATTTCCGCTGTGACTGCACGATTCAGGAATACTTAGAGGAGAACGGTGTGCCTGGCATCGCCGGTATTGATACCCGTGCGTTGACCAAGATCCTGCGTGAGAAGGGTACCATGAACGGTATGATCACCACCAACGAAGCCTATGACCTGAATGAAGTACTTCCGAAGCTGAAGGAGTACACTACAGGCAAGGTCGTGGAAAAGGTGACCTGCAAGGAAAAATATGTGGTAAAGCCCACTACGGATCTGGCACAGAACGGACCTCTCTCCGGTGCAGCACGTTTTGATAAAGAAGCTTATGAAAAGGGCATCAGAGAACCCAAGCCAGCACTGGTAACGGAGCTGTCCGGACAGGGACTGAAGGTAGCTCTGTTAGACCTGGGTGCTAAGAGAAATATCGCAAGATCTCTGGCAGAGAGAGGCTGTGAGGTAACGGTATATCCCGCAGGAACTCCCGCACAGGAGATCATTGATGACAACCCCGACGGTATCATGTTAAGTAACGGACCTGGAGACCCCAAGGAGTGTACCGGTGTGATCGCCGAGATCAAAAAGTTATATGATACCGAGATCCCTATTTTCGCAATCTGTCTGGGACATCAGCTGATGGCGCTTGCCACCGGCGCAGATACCCATAAAATGAAATACGGACACAGAGGAGGCAACCATCCGGTGAAGGATCTGATGACCGGAAGAGTATATATTTCCTCTCAGAACCATGGATATGTGGTAGATACCGACAAGCTGGATCCTTCCGTAGCGGTTCCCGCATTTATCAATGTCAACGACGGTACCAACGAGGGTCTGTCCTACACCGGCAAGAACATTTTCACCGTACAGTTCCATCCGGAAGCATGTCCGGGACCCCAGGACTCCGGTTACCTGTTTGACCGGTTCATTCATATGATGAGAGGAGAGAACTAAGATGCCCAAGAATCCTAATGTAAAACGAGTAATGGTAATCGGCTCCGGTCCTATTGTCATCGGACAGGCAGCGGAATTCGACTATGCAGGTACCCAGGCGTGCCGTTCCCTGAAGGAAGAGGGAGTAGAGGTAATCCTGGTGAACTCCAACCCTGCGACCATCATGACCGATAAAGATATCGCAGATAAGGTATATATCGAGCCCTTGAACGTAAAGGTTCTGGAGCAGATCATTGAAAAGGAAAAGCCCGACAGCATTCTCCCCACACTGGGAGGACAGGCTGGTCTGAACCTCGGCATGGAGCTGGAGGAGTCCGGTTTCCTGGCTGCTCACAATGTAAAGCTGTTAGGTACTACTGCAGCCACCATTCGTAACGCCGAGGGACGTCAGGAGTTCAAGGATCTGATGGAGCGCATCGGCGAGCCCTGTGCGGCATCCAGGGTCGTTGAAAATGTGGAAGACGGTGTGGAATTCACCAACACCATCGGCTATCCTGTCGTACTGCGCCCTGCTTATACTCTGGGCGGTTCCGGCGGCGGTATCGCACACAATCAGGTAGAACTGGAAGAGATCCTGGAGAACGGTCTGCGTCTGTCCCGTGTAGGTCAGGTACTGGTAGAGCGTTGTATCGCAGGCTGGAAAGAGATCGAGTACGAAGTCATGCGTGACAGTGCTGGCAACTGCATCACCGTATGTAACATGGAGAACATCGATCCCGTCGGCGTGCATACCGGAGACAGTATTGTAGTAGCTCCTTCCCAGACCCTGAGCGACAAGGAGTACCAGATGTTACGTACTTCCGCTCTGAAGATCATCAACGAATTGCAGATCACCGGTGGATGTAATGTACAGTTTGCACTGCATCCCACCAGCTTTGAATATTGTGTTATCGAGGTTAACCCCCGTGTCAGCCGTTCTTCCGCACTGGCAAGTAAGGCGACCGGTTATCCTATCGCAAAGGTAGCAGCGAAGATCGCGCTGGGCTTTACGCTGGATGAGATCAAGAATGCCATCACCCACAAGACCTATGCCAGCTTCGAGCCGACACTGGACTATTGTGTCGTTAAGATCCCCAGACTACCTTTCGATAAATTTATCACTGCAAAACGTACTCTGACCACCCAGATGAAGGCAACCGGTGAGGTTATGAGTATCTGTAATAACTTCGAGGGAGCACTGATGAAGGCAATCCGTTCCCTGGAGCAGCATGTGGACTGCCTGCGCAGCTATGACTTCAGCGCACTGTCTGTAGACGAGTTATTGGAGCGCCTGAAGATCGTGGATGACCAGCGTATTTATGTGATTGCGGAAGCCATCCGTAAGGGCATCAGCTACGAGCAGATCCATGACATTACCAAGATCGACCTGTGGTTCATTGACAAGATTGCCATTCTGACTGAGATGGAGCATGCACTGGAGACACAGCCGTTGACCGTTGAGCTGCTGAAGGAAGCGAAGAGAATTGAATTCCCGGATAATGTGATCGCAAGACTGACCGGCAAGACCGAGGATGAGATCAAGAAGATGCGTTACGACAACGGTATCAAGGCTGTCTACAAGATGGTAGATACCTGTGCCGCAGAGTTCGCAGCATCCACTCCTTACTACTATTCTGTATTCGGCGGCGAGTGCGAAGCCAAGGAGACCACCGGACGCAAGAAGGTTTTGGTACTGGGTTCCGGTCCTATCCGTATCGGACAGGGTATCGAATTCGACTATTGTTCCGTACATGCGACCTGGGCATTCTCCAAGGCAGGTTATGAGACCATTATCATCAACAACAACCCGGAGACCGTAAGTACCGACTTCGATATTGCTGACAAGCTGTATTTCGAGCCCCTGACTCCGGAAGATGTGGAATCTATCGTAAATATCGAGCATCCCGATGGCGCTGTGGTACAGTTCGGCGGACAGACCGCTATCAAACTGACCGAGAGCCTGATGAAGATGGGCGTGCCCATCTTAGGTACCAAGGCGGAGGATGTAGATGCCGCTGAGGACAGAGAGCTGTTTGATAAGATTCTGGAAGAGACCGAGATCCCCCGTGCAGCCGGCGGTACCGTATACACCGCAGAGGAAGCAAAGGCAGTTGCTAACAGACTGGGCTATCCCGTACTGGTACGTCCTTCTTATGTATTGGGCGGACAGGGCATGCAGATCGCTATTTCCGATGAAGAGATCGAAGAGTTCATGGCGATCATTAACCGTATCGCACAGGATCATCCGATTCTGGTAGATAAGTATTTACAGGGTAAGGAAATCGAGGTCGATGCTGTATGCGACGGTACCGATATCCTGATTCCCGGTATCATGGAGCATATCGAGAGAACCGGTATTCATTCCGGAGACAGTATCTCCGTATATCCGGCTCCGACCATTGATAAAGTAGTAAAAGAGAAGATCGCAGAGTACACCAGAAGACTGGCAAAGGCACTGCATGTCAAGGGACTCATCAATATCCAGTTCATTGCCATCGGTGAGGATGTGTATGTTATCGAGGTTAACCCCCGTTCTTCCCGTACCGTACCTTATATCAGCAAAGTAACCGGTATCCCTATCGTGGATCTGGCTACCGAAGTGATCATCGGCAAGACCATCCGTGAGCTTGGCTATGAGCCCGGCTTACAGCCCGAGGCAGAGTATTTTGCCATCAAGATGCCTGTGTTCTCCTTCGAGAAGATCCGCGGCGCAGAGATCAGCTTAGGACCGGAGATGAAGTCCACCGGTGAGTGTCTGGGTATTGCCAAGACCTTCAACGAGGCTCTGTACAAGGCATTCCTGGGAGCAGGCGTAGAACTGCCCAAGTACAAGAACATGATTATTACCGTAAAGGATGCAGATAAGGGAGAAGCCATCGAAGTCGGAAGACGTTTCGAGAAGCTGGGATACACCATCTATGCTACCAGAAGTACCGCAGCTGCTCTGAATGAAGCAGGCGTGAAGGCAAGAAAGGTCAACAAGATTTCTCAGGAGTCCCCGACCGTTATGGACCTGATCCTGGGACACAAGATCGACCTTGTCATCGATACCCCGACCCAGGGTCGCGACAAGACCAGAGACGGTTTCCTCATCCGCCGTACCGCGATCGAGACCGGTATCTACTGCATTACCGCAATGGACACCGCCAATGCTCTCGTGACCAGCATGGAGCACATGAACGATTGCAAGGAACTGACACTGGTGGATATTGCACAGCTGTAAAAAATAAAAACGGATAAGAGCAGTGGAGTCGCGAAAGTGGCTTCACTGTTTGTGTTTGTGACAAAAACAAAGTGTTGACAAATGTCCGCGAAAGGAATAAAATACAAACAGTTAAAGACATAAAGGCTGTGAAGAGAAGAGTAGGAGAAGAGATACGTCGCAGAGAGTCCCGGCTGGTGGGAAGGGATATGGAAGGCTTCTTTGAACATGGTCTCGGAGCTTTGCACCGACTTCGCATGCGGATAGGATCCGGCAGATGCGGACAGGCTGCAACGGGAGTACCCGTTACCGTACCTGACTATCGATGAGCATGACTTGTCCGTAGTTGCAGAGGCCTGATCCCGTGAGAGATGGGCGAATTAAGGTGGTACCGCGGAAGAATGTTCCGCCCTTAAATTTTTATTTAAGGGCGGTTTTTTATTATGTCAAAAAGAGAAGAACTGATCAGAGAATATTGCAGACAGGTGAATGAAAGCCTGCATTTTATACAGAAATATATGGAAGGGATCGTTCCGGCGGGACGATGTGATGAGAAGATTTATTGGGAGACCAAGAAGATCAGAGAGGAACTGCAGAAGAGTGATCATGAACAGACCGCTTTGATCCGGGCTTATTTAAAAGAGGCGGCACAGTTGTATGCAGATGGGGAACCCTGGAAGACCCGCATCACAGACCGCAGACTTTGCCGGAATACAATTCTGAATCATTTGCAGATGTTGGCCAATATCAGCTTCTGGTTAAGAGAGCAGGGAGAGCCGTTAGCCGAGGAAGTCTGTGGATGGCTTCTAGCACAGGAGACAGCGGATGTGCAGAAAGTCAGATCCGGGCAGAGTCTGGAAAATGCCAGAGAGATCTACCCGGCAGTGCAGAGAAAGAGAGCATAGGAGCGGACGGCTGCAAAAGTGTAAATCCGAAAATAAAATCCGTGGGGACGGCATATACTAGGCGTATGGTAAATATTGTATGATCGTAAGCCTGTATCCCGCAGGCGGATTGGAGTCTCATGTTAGAAGAACATTACCCTTTTGTCGCACAGCCCCTGCCCTACGAATATGATGCCCTGCTTCCCGTACTGGACGAGGAAACATTGCATTTTCATCACGACAAGCATTATCAGACTTATGTGGATAAGTTGAATGCCACCCTTGCCGATTATCCGCAGCTGCAGCAGATGTCCTTGACGGAACTGCTCACTTCGGAGGATAATAGGCTTGCGTCCCTGCCGGAGGAAACCCGGAAAAGTATTCACAATAACGGTGGCGGCGTATATAATCACCAGCTGTATTTTGACAGTATGCGAAGCCCGGCAGGACAGGAGCCCTGTGGAGCGCTGGAGGAAGCGCTGATCCGGGACTTCGGATCTGTGAGACAATGGAAGGAACAGATGTCACAGGCTGCTACGGGAGTATTCGGTTCCGGATGGGCATGGCTTGTGAGTGATCAGGACGGTACCCTTATGATCCTGACCACAGCGAATCAGGATGTCCCGGATCTGAAATTGTATACCCCGATTTTTCCCATAGATGTATGGGAGCATGCCTATTATTTACAATACCAGAACCGCAGACCGGATTATGTGGAGGGATGGCATAAGCTGATCCATTGGAAGAAAGCGCAGAGACGTTACGAGCAGGTGCTTTGCAGACTGGAAAGAGCGGCCGGGGAAGCGGAAAAATTGCAAAATGACGGTCGCACGACAGAAGTAAACGGCAGATAGTGTGCAACGTGCGGAGTAGAAGAACAGAAAGAGGAAATGACTATGGAGAACAGACCCATCATAAAAAAAGAACAGGTAGAGACTGTCTATGACAGTAGATTCATCAAGGTATTTGACTTGCAATATGAGCCGGGAAAACATTATTTTGACGCCACCAGAAGAACCAAAGAAAATCTGGCGGCGGTAAAGAGTGACGAAGAATTTAAGCAGATGCTGCCGGATGCGGTGAGCTGTGTCGTGATACTGAAGATCAAAGGACAGGAGCCGAGACTCGGCTTAAGCCGTGAGTACCGCTATCCGGCGGGGCAGTTTTTGTTAAGTGTCCCGGCAGGACTGCTGGATCCGGAGGATGCGGCGGGGGAAAATCCCGTATTCCATGCGGCGATCCGGGAACTTCGTGAGGAGACCGGTATCGCACTGGAAGAAAGTGACAGCATCCGTCTGGTAAATCCGCTGGTATTCAGCACCCCCGGTATGACGGACGAGAGCAATGCACTGGTGCAGATCACGCTGAACCGTGAGGAAATGCCGAAGGTAAGCCAGGACGGTGCCGTTGGCACGGAATGTTTTGACGGCTTTTTATTACTGACCAAAGAGGAAGCCCAGAAAATCTTAAAGGACGGCGTGGATGACCAGGGATTATTTTACCCCTTATACACCTGGGCGGCACTGATGTGCTTCGTGACGGGAATGTGGGAATGATTTATGAATAGATAAGAGGATGGACGAAAAGTGTGTGGAGAAATCTGCACACTTTTTTGAGGTTTCCACCCGCTCAATTGCTTTTCCGATTGCTCAATTGTATAA
>CAVGMD010000025.1:9639-31475 GCA_963630275.1 Bacteroidaceae bacterium
TTGTATACCTGGGCGGCATTGATGTGCTTCGTGACGGGAATGTGGGAATAACGGTTTCCCAATTCCCGTCAGGGGAGTTTATCCCCGGAGCGTTATCACCGTGTGGAAGGTCAGAGTAGCATCGTCATAATACATTTGCATATCACCATGGTATTTCTCACAGATCTTGCGGATGCTTTTCAGCCCAAATCCGTGGGAATGTTTATACGTTTTGGTGGTGGATGGATCTGCCGTATCGTTCTGAAAAGGATTTATACGGCAGGAATTGACCACTGTGATCAGAACAAAAGGTGTATTTTCCCGCTTGCTGCCATTGATTTCGATATAAGAATTGGGAACTTTACCGGCAGATTCTTTAAAATCCGAAGAAAGAAGCAGTTCCCTGATATAGGCGCTGACTTTGTCCGGGGCATTCTGCTCGTTCAGAGACGCGATCGATTGAAAATGTTTCTTAATATCATGAATGAGAATTGCCTGGTTTTCGCTCTGCGAAAGCAGCATCTTATAATATTCCGTAAAATCTGTTTCTTTTTGCAGCAACAGTTGCATCTCTGTATATTCCAGATTCTTCTTCCGGTTATACTGATTGATTCCAAACACCAGCAGATTCATAAGCAATAGGAAAAAGGAACTGAGAGAGATCATTCGGTTCGTCCCGGGGATCAGTGTATACTGATCATCCATTCCCACAAAAGTAAGCATAATGAATATCGATGTGACGGGAATGATTATCAGCAGCAAAACAGAACTATCGTAAGGATCCGCAGTTTTCTGCAGACTTTTGAACAAATGCGTAAGCAGATAAATAACTGCAAAAAAAGAAATTTTGCTGCACAGGATAAAAAGAAGGGTATTGTGAAAAGAATCCATCTGCGAATCTTAAATCTGTTGGGCATTCTGCTGCAGCAATCCATTCTCAGCCAGCCTGGTTATCAGGATCTGGAAATAGGGTTACAGGAAAGATACCGGTATGCTGCGGAGGGCTTTGGCGCAGTCGTTGCTATTGGATTCCTTCTCATGTGTGTGATCTATTTCCTGGATTATACAGTAATTGCAAAGTATTCCAGGTTCATTGGAGTCTTTATACTTATTCTTGGAGGATTGCGACTGACCGGCTTTTTCGGTGTGGATATTAATGGAATTGGTAATTGGGTCGGATTTGGAATGTTCCGGGTGTCGATTACTTCCCTGATGATGTTCTATGTACCGATTTACGGAGCTATCTTATACAAATACAGGGACGGCGGCATCTTGGCACTGTGCAGAGCAATCCTGTGGCTGATCTTTCCGGTGTTTATTACATCCCGGATCCCATGCCTCGGTGTTGCCATCATCATGTTGGTCAGTATGATGACAGAACTTACCGTAGCTATTTGGAAGGGCTGGTTTAAACTTCCTGTGAAAAAGACACTTATCTGCCTGTGGATGCTTTTTGCGGTAGTGCCTGTCCTGCTGCTGACTGCAATGTACGCATTCCATATGCTGGCAGTATACCAGGAAGCAAGGATCCATTCTTATTTAACCTCTTCCGGAGATGCTTATTACATGACGTCCATGCTTCATAAATTTAATGAGAACATTTTACTTTGGGGAAATAGTGGAAATGATGTGCTCGAAGGCCTGCCGGATTTTAATAAAGATTATATTTTTTCTTATATTCTGAACAGTTACGGAAAGTTAGCCGGAATTGTTGTGGTGACTCTCCTGGTGGCACTGGTAGTATTTATGTTCGGAACTTCTGTCAGACAGAAAAATGAACTCGGCATGGTGATGGGTTTCGGATGCGGAATGATCATTTTATTAAATGTTTTCCTGAACCTTGCAGGAATTTTTGGCTGGATTCCGCTGACGACAACATTCCTGCCGTTCTTATCCGCTGGAAAAAATAATATCCTGTTGTGTTATGCATTGGTGGGAATCATCCTGAGCCTCTACCGGTACAAGGATGTGTACCCCAAAAAGTTCAAGGCGTCACAGGTCTCGTTACAGAAGACCATTACTTTGAACTTAAATGTGTAAAACAATAGCACAGACAAAAAAGTCCATGAACAGGAAAACTGTCCATGGACTTTTATATATCGTGTGCGGAGCTTACTCAATGCATTCGCAGGTTCACGAGGGTAATACCGACAAAATCAATATTTCCACACTCATCATATCATTCATCCGTCCGGATTTCACGGCTTCTTCGGTCTCCACGCACTGTTTTACGGCATTTTTCAGCACGGAAGTCTTGAAATGGGATGCCTGTGCCACATATTTTCCGGCTGCAAAAGGCGGCACACCGATCTTGGAGGCAATGGTCTTGTTGTCGTGACCTCTGCTTTTTAACTCCTTGGTCTGGAGCAGAAGATTACACTGTCTGGCAATCAGGAACAGCACACGCATGGGGGGCTCCTTTAATGCCAGCAGATCATAGTAAAGCTGCAGTGCTTTCTGGGGCTGTTTTTCCGCAATGGCATTGACCATATCGAAGATATGGTTGGTGATGCGGGTGGTGCAGACAGCTTCCACATCCTCTGCAGTGACTACGTCACGATAGAGACAGTAGCAGATCAGCTTCTCCAGTTCCATCTGGATATTTTCCATGTCCGTGCCGGTTTTCGAGAGCAGCAGCTGCGCAGTATTCTCGGAGATTTTTTTCCCTTCTCTGCCTAAGATGCCGGCGATCCAGCGCTTCAGGGAATTCTCATCCTGCACGGTGAATTCGGCAGCGTACCCTTTGGATTGTACGGCTTTGTAGAGCTTGCTCCGTTTATCCACTTCACTTTCCGTGAACACGAAAAAGGTGGTATCGTTGGGATTTGCCAGGTATTCCGCCAGCTTTTCCCCACCGGATTTGAAGAGCCCGGTATCCTTGAAAAACATGACACGGCGTTCCGCCAGGAAAGGCAGTGTCTCCGCCAGATCGATGACCTGTCCTAAGGAGAAATCTTTCCCCTGATAGAAATGGGTATTCATCTCGTCACCGTCCTGACACAACGCCTTACGCAGACGGGTCGTGTACTGGTTCTTCAGATAACGTTCCTCTCCGTAGAGCAGGTAGATCTGTTTGAAATTGCCGGTTTTGATGTCTTCGTTGATCCGCTGCATAAATGGTGTTCCTTCTATTCCTTACTGTATTTTCTTAAAAGAGTATACCCCATTTCCTATTGAGGTTTCAAGGGGTGGATGATATAATAAAACATAATAGCGCGACTGTGTGGACAGCGCGGGTTGACTACAATACCATAAGAGGAAGGAAGAGAAAAATGAGCAAGAAAAGCGGATTCATTCAGGAATTTAAAAAGTTTATTTTGAGGGGAAATGTAATGGATATGGCAGTCGGCGTGATCGTCGGCGGCGCATTTACCGCTATCGTTACTTCTCTGAATCAGGATATTCTGACACCGATTCTGGCAATTTTCGGAGGCACGGATTTTTCTAATTTATATGTAAAACTGGGAAGTAGCGATACGGCACCGACTTTGATGTACGGTAATTTTATCACAGCCGTTCTGAACTTCCTGATCACAGCATTTGTGATCTTCTGCCTGGTAAAATTCATTAATAAGCTGGGAGATACCCTGCATCACAAGGAGGAGACCCCTGCAGCACCTACGACGAAGAAATGCCCGTTCTGTAAGAGTGAGATTGCCATTGACGCAACGAGATGCCCTCATTGCACATCCAAACTGGACGAGCAGTAAAGTAGCAGAGCAGTAAGGATCGAAACAGACCGTGGAGGAAAGCATGGGTAAAACACATAAGAAAATAGCGATGGCAGGAGTCTGCTGTCTGATGATAAGCATGCTGACAGGCTGCGGAAATGATACGACCAAAATAGCAGAGGGAATGCAGCTGGTGGAAGCTTTGGACTACCAGGGGGCGCTGACAGCTTTTGAAGAAGCGGAAAGTCAGAAGGAAGACAGCCGGCTGATCGCGCGAGGCAGGGGAATCGCCTGCATGGGACTGACGGATTATGAGCAGGCAGTGCAGTATTTTACAGAGGCACTGGAACTCAGCGATGGATGGGTGCAGAACGTAGACTACGATATGAACTATTATCTCGCAGCCGCTTATCGGAAGAACGGACAGCCCACGGAGGCGAAAAAGGTATATGATGCCATTCTTGGACTGAAGCCGGAGGAGAAGGATGCGTACTTCCTGCGGGGATCGGCGGAACTGGAACTGGGAGATTACGAGAGTGCCAAGGCGGATTTCGACAAGGCGATCTCTATGGATCCGAAAAATTATGACCGGCTGATCGAGATCTACGAAGTCCTGGCAGACTACGGATATCGTGAAGTAGGGCAGGAGTATCTGCAAAATGTACTGGATACGGTAAAGCAGCTGGATGCTTATGACAGCGGACGCATCTATTACTATTTGGGAGATTATCAGAAAGCCTACCTGGCGCTGGAAGAGGCGAAGGGAAAAGGTGGAGTGGACAGCTACCTGTACCTGGGGAAAGCTTATGCTGCCACCGGAGATTATAATTATGCTTCCAGCGTATACAGCAATTACCTGTCCAAGCAGGGACCGGATGCGGAGATCTATAATCAGCTGGGCTTATGTGAGATGGCGAAAAAGGATTACCAGAAGGCATTGGAAGCATTTCAGGCAGGAAAGCAGATCGAAGGGAATAGTCTGATGCAGACGTTGTCCTTTAATGAGATCGTAGCGTACGAATATCTGCAGGATTATCAGAAAGCGGCAGTGCTGTTAAAAGCTTACTTACAAAATTACCCGGACGACCAGGCGGCCATCCGGGAACAGCAGTTTTTATCTACGAGGTAGAGGAGCAATCCTCTGCCTTTTGTCGTAATTGCAGAAGTTCGATATAATCCAAAAAGGATGCCGTGTTCTGGGGACTGAAATGCTGTATGATGTCCACCAGCTCAGCCACAGTCATGCCGGGAGAATACTCTTCATTCAGGGTATCCAGACTATAACGATAGGAAGTACGTCCCAACAGATAATCGACGGTCACTCCGAAATAATCAGCCAGTTGCAGTAATGCTTCCTGATCCGGGAAGTGAATATTGTTCTCATAATTAGAGACGGTGCCAACGGATACTTTTAATATGGCAGCCAGTTCCTTCTGATAGATGCCCCGTTCTTCCCGCAGGGATGTAAGGATCTCACCGAAACTCCTCATATTGCCTCTCATTCTGCCGCAGATGCAGCACTATTTAAATGTTTTCTTTTAAGATTTGATGAAGTCTATTTTACTATATTTTAGTTTTAAAGGAATGGCATTTTAGAAATAGATGAAAAATACACAAAAGGAAGTCTAAAATTAATCTTACCTAAAAACAGAGGGATATACATGGAAAATCCCTTTGCTGACTCTTTGAGAAATCCTCTCATTTACAGCTATTGCTATTTTGCAGGATACCCGATATAATAATCCAAGAGTTAGGTGCAACTAACTAATGAATGAATCATGTGAAACTCCTCAGAGCGAACGGAGCTGCTGAATCCGGGAACTGCCGGGAGAGGATCTTCCGGGAGGAGTTTTTCAGCCCTTTGAAAAGGAGACGGACAAAATGAATTATTTAGAGATTGAAAAAGTAATCGGAAGAGAGATCCTGGATTCCAGAGGCAATCCTACCGTAGAAGCAGAAGTTACCCTGGTAGATGGTACGATTGGTCGGGGCATGGCACCCAGCGGTGCATCCACCGGTGAATTCGAAGCACTGGAACTGAGAGACGGCGATAAGAGCAGATATCTGGGCAAGGGTGTTCAGAAGGCTGTGGAAAATATCAACACTGTAATCAATGAGACTCTGCAGGGAATGGATGCTTCCGATATTTATGCGATTGATAAGGCAATGATCGATGCAGATGGAACCAAGGATAAGTCCAGACTGGGAGCCAATGCGATCCTGGCAGTATCCATTGCCAGTGCGAGAGCAGCAGCGATTTCTCTGGATATTCCCCTGTACCGCTTCTTAGGAGGTATCTCCGGCAACAGACTTCCGGTTCCTATGATGAACATTATCAACGGCGGCTGCCATGCACTGTCCTCTGGACTGGATGTACAGGAATTCATGATCATGCCTGTAGGCGCTCCTTCCTTCAAGGAATGCTTAAGATGGTGTTCCGAAGTATTCCACGCACTGGCTTCTATCCTGAAGGACAGAGGACTGGCTACTTCCGTAGGTGACGAAGGTGGTTTCGCACCGGCATTAAAATCTGACGAAGAAGCTATTGAGACGATCTTAGAGGCTGTAAAGAAAGCAGGCTACGAGCCCGGCAAGGACTTCAAGATCGCTATGGATGCCGCTTCCAGCGAATGGAAGACCGGCAGGGTAGGCGAATACAAGCTGCCCAAGGCAGGCACCGTATTTACCTCCGAAGAACTGATCGCACATTGGAAGAAACTGGTGGAGAAATATCCCATCATTTCTATAGAAGATGCACTGGATGAAGAAGACTGGGAAGGCTGGAAGAAGCTGACCGCAGAACTGGGTGACAAGGTACAGCTGGTCGGCGATGACCTCTTCGTAACCAACACCGAGAGACTGGCAAAGGGAATTTCCCTTGGCTGTGGTAACTCCATCCTCATCAAACTGAACCAGATCGGATCCGTATCCGAGACTCTGGAAGCCATCAAGATGGCACACAAGGCTGGTTATACCGCTATCTCCTCTCATCGTTCTGGTGAGACCGAGGATACCACCATTGCAGACCTGGCAGTGGCACTGAACACCTGTCAGATCAAGACCGGTGCTCCCAGCAGAACTGAGCGTGTGGCGAAATACAACCAGCTGCTCCGCATCGAGGAAGAACTGGGTGCCGCAGCCGTATATCCCGGCATGGGCGCATTCAACGTTCAGAATTAATTTGCTTTTATCCAAAATTATTTTGGTTTCTCTTTTTCTCTTCAGGGACTGTTCGAAAGGACAGTCCCGTTTGCGACTATTCTGAATAGTTCATAAAAATTTTTCAAAATCCCTGCAACATTTTTCCTCTCCCATCTGTATCTAAGATAGAACGGCAAAAAAGCCGGAACGAAAGAGAGGAAAACAAAATGAGAAAAAATAATGTAACTAAGAAAGTAACCCTGATGATCCTGTGTGCAGCAACGATGCTTAGCATGGCAGCCTGCGGAGAGAAGCAGAATCAGACCATCGGAGCGGAGACAACCAGCCAGACCGTAGCTGAAAACGAAGATAAGATTCCTACAGATGGCGTAGTCGCTACCGAAGAAATTCTGATCGGTGACAACACCCAGATTCCCAATCCGTTTGTGGACTGTGATACGTTAACAGACGCGGCAGCACTGGCAGGCTTCGATATCATCGTTCCCGACAGCGTGGATGGGTATGAAGAGAGAGCAATCACTGCCATGGAGAATGATATGATCCAGGTGCTGTATCTCCACGGAGATGATCAGGTCTGTATTCGTAAGGCAGTGGGAGAAGAGGAATGCAGCGGAGACTACAATGCATATTCCGAGGAAAAGACCGTGACAGTCGGAGACAAAGAAGTTACCATGCGGGGCAACAATGGCAAGGTAATGGTTGCAGTGTGGAGCGAAGGCGGCTATAGTTATTCTATCGGTGTCTATGCTTATACACAGCACAACGATGGCGTCGCAGATCCGGAGAGCAATTCCGGTATGACTGAGGATGCGGTAACGGCTCTGGCAGCACAAGTGCAGTAAAATAAGAGCGGAAAAAGGTGGGAGAACAGACATGGATGGCTATTGCCTGACCGGTGGAAAATATTTTTTATCCGTCGGAGAATACTACAAAATAAATAATATCAGTCGTCTGTTGCAGGATAGATTCCGGACAGTAGTTTCTGCGGGAATCCGCTTTTTCCGGGATGCCCGGCGATATGGGAAGGGATTGACAGCTGCAAAAGCAGCTCATAAGGCAGAAGTAATCGATTTTCCGGATGCAAAAGAGGATACAAACGAAACAGCTTCCCGGCTGTTGGATCAGTATGGAAATATGATCCTGCGCCTGGCGTATTCCTATCTGCATAACCAGAGTGACGCAGAGGATATTTTACAGGAGACCCTGATCAAATATCTGCAGACGGCTCCGGATTTTGCAGGACCGGTCCATGAAAAGGCATGGCTTTTAAAGGTGGCGGCAAATTTGAGCAAGAACCGGATCGATTATAACCGTCTTAGGGACACGGATGAACTGGAAGAGACACTGGTAGCGAAAGAAAGGCCGGATCTGTCCTTCGTCTGGGAAGCCGTAAAACAGCTTCCGGCAAACTACCGGGCTGCCATCCATCTGTTTTATTATGAAGGCTGCTCTACGGCAGAGATTGCCCGGATTCTGGAACGGAAAGAGAGCAGCGTCCGTTCGGATCTGCGCAGGGGACGGGAACAGTTGAAACATATTTTGAAGGAGGCATACGATTTTGAGTAAATCTTATGATGAGATCATGGAAGAGATTCAGGTGACGGAAGAAATGCGTGATCGTATCCTGCAAAATATTGCAAACATTGAAATGCAGAAGAAATCCACTAATAAAAGTGCTGCCCGTTTTTATCGCTGGCAGAAATACAGTCTGACCGCAGCTTGTCTGGCACTTTTACTGGTGGGCGTGGCAACGCTGCCGAGGCTATGGAGCGGCAACGGACAGGAATCCGCAGGACCGGGGAATGAAATAGGTACCGAAGAACTGGTAAGCGGTTCTCAGTGGGGAATGCAGGAATGCTCCTCCGCAGAAGCACTTTCCGAGGCGACGGGATTTGCAATAGAAGATTTGGAGCAGATCCCATTTACGGCACAGGAGACCTATTACATGTATCTGGGAGACGGGCTGGCAGAGATCCGTTACTATGGTACGGGAGAAAAGAGACTGGATTACCGCAAGTCTGTCGGAGAGGAAGATAACTCCGGCATCTATCTGGAGTTTGACCGGGTACAGGAAGTGGAAAGTAACGGAGTCAAAGTGACTTTGAAAGGGGATGCGGACCGGGTATACCTGATCCTGTGGCAGAAGGATGGATTCTCCTATTCTGTCTATACGGAAGAAGGAATCCCCACGAAAGATATGGCGGAATGGCTGGATGCCTGGATCCGGTAGAGGAATTTGGAAAATACTGTATTGACTTTACCCGGAACTCTGTGATAGAATCTGAACGTTGCAAAAACAGCAAAATAGCATAGAGACATTAGGTATAAATTGGAAACGACACATGTGCGCACTGCTCACTGATTAACGAACAACACACATGTGTCTTTTTGCGTCCATTTTTAGAAAAGGAGGGCATCCAATTATGCCGAAAACAAGATTACAAAACATTATTTTCACTATCATTATGGCGTTCGTTATGGTCTACGCCATGGTCTGCTACAACATCGCGCTGGACAAGGGAGGAATGACCAACGAGATCTTCCTGTTAGCGTTCCACGAGATCCCTATCATGTGGCCCATTGCCTGCATCCTGGAGTACTTTGTCGTAGAAAAGCTGTCCCAGAAGCTGGCGTTCCGCATCGTATCCCCCGAAGACAAACCGATATTCATCACACTGGCAATCTCATCCATGATCGTATGCCTGATGTGCCCCGTAATGAGCTTTATCGCCACCTGCCTCTTCATGCATCCCGGCAATCAGATCATTGCCCTGTGGCTGCAGAAGACCGCCCAGAACTTCCCCATGGCACTGTGCTGGCAGATCTTTTTTGCAGGCCCCGGAGTGCGGAATGCATTTGGATTTGTGGTAGGGAAACTTAAAAAGTAGAGGACTAAATGAAGAGTTAGTTAAGAAAATATTATCGGATCGTCGTAGCCCTTGGCAGGGGATATTAGCGTTTTGAATCAAGATATGGGTACAGTTACTCTGTTTAAGTATAACTGTACCCATTAATTTTGAAAAATGGGCATAGATGCTCTGAACAAGTCTTTCCGTGCCCATTTATTTTTGCAATAAGGGCACAGCAGACTGGTGTAAGCTTTCGTGTGCCCTTTTCCTTCGGGATCATGGGCACACGGGATTCAAAAGAGCCTTGCTGTGCCCAAGCGCAGCCACACCGGTTGACAAGACCGGTAGATCCGTAGTATTTTGAAACAGAAAATACTGTCAGAAATATTGGAATACGGAGATACGGATATATGAAGATCTATTTGGTAAGACACGGTGAGACCGACTGGAATCAGGCAGGGCAGCTGCAGGGACAGACGGACATTGCACTCAATGCCCAGGGGCTGGAACAGGCCCGCGAGGCAGCGGAACGGTTAAAAGAAGTTCCGTTTGAAATTGCATTTTGCTCGCCGCTGATCCGGGCAAAGCGCACCGCGGAGACCATCATAGGAGACCGGAAGATTACCCTTACCACAGACGAAAGACTCAGAGAACTGAATTTCGGACCCTGGGAAGGTGTGGACATCCGGACCATCAAAGATGCCAACAGTCAGCCTTTTACCAATCCGGGCAGCTACATCCCGCCCGAGGGAGCGGAGAGCTTTGCACAGCTGTATAAAAGGAGCAGTGAATTCGTAAATCAGGTACTGCTGCCGCTGGAGGGAAGCTACGAGACCGTGCTGGTGGTGGCTCACGGAGGAGTGAACCGCAGTATTCTGAATCCGGTTCTGAATATTCCCGTGGATGATTTCTGGCGGATGCATATGGGCAACTGCGCCACCGCGATTCTGGAATGTAAAGATGGGCAACTGTCCATGCTGGAATATACGGACAGCCAGAGTGCCAACACGAAGAGCAAACTGCTGTAGGAACATAGGGAGAGGAAAAGATGCATATAGACAGAGAAGATATGTTGGAACTGACCAGGAGAATGACCGTGTCCCGCAGCTGTTTTTCCCGCATTGCCGGAGCGTACATGGACGAAGAGGGATTTATTGACGGTACCTTCAATACGCATTTCCTGAAATTATCGGGAAGTGAGAAGGAGAAGAATCTGAATATCGCCAAGACCGTTCCCTATTCCAATACCAACGTGAACCTGAAGAACTATCGTCTGGACCAGGGAGCCAGGAGACCGGGCGGCGTGATCCAGTTGCTGGAAGCCCTGCGTCAGTGTGAACTAAAAAATGATGCATTATTGTACTCCCTTTATGAATATATTGGAGAGAGATACCAGCCGGGCTATCCTTACGCCATTTATCTCTTTTTCGGCAGTTATGATGTGCCCACCAAGGGAAAAGATAAAGAGAACCAGTGGGAATCCGAGGAGGTCTATCAGTTCCTGATCGGCACCATAGGTTCGGCTACGGGCGACTATGAGGTTGGGAAACCGGAAGCGGGTTTCCTGTATCCGGCATTTGCCAACCACAGTACCGATATTGATGGCATCAATATTTATCAGGCAGAAGAAGGACCACAGATGTTTGCCAAAATATTAGGAGTACAGGCTTGACAGAAAAGCATTGCTTCCCTATAATACGCACTGGAACAAAATGAATAACCAATCATAAAACCCGTAAGGGCAGTGGATTTTTCAAGATATTGATCTTATTTTCGCCACACAGCAGAAATGTTGTGTGGCGTTTGCTGTATGAGGAGCAGAAAATGAACCAGACTTACATGAAAGAAAAGAAAATATTACCGTTGGTGATGTCCATGGCACTTCCCATGATGCTGTCCATGGCATTCAATTCCCTCTATAATATTGTGGACAGTTATTTCGTGGCAAAGCTCAGCGAGGATGCCATGACGGCGCTTTCCCTGGTCTATCCGGCACAGAATCTGCTGACGGCAGTGGCGGTGGGCTTCGGTGTGGGCGTCAATGCCATGATCTCTTTCTATCTGGGAGCACAGAATCAGATAAAAGCGGATAAGACGGCAACACAGGGCATGGTGCTGGGAGTATTGCACGGTGTGCTGCTCATGGTTCTGTTCCTCTGCGGAATGAACTGGTTTTTGGGAATGTTTACGAAGAGCGATGCGGTGCGGGCACTTGGCATGGAATATTCGAATGTAGTGTTCCTGTTCTCCACCATTGTCACCGGAGGCATTACTTTGGAAAAAATTTTCCAGGCGGTAGGCAGAATGCGTGCCACCATGGTCAGCATGATCGCCGGATTTGTGACGAATATTGTGCTGGATCCGCTGCTGATCTTCGGTATCGGACCGTTTCCCCGGATGGAGATTGCGGGAGCGGCGCTTGCCACCGGCATCGGTCAGGTTATCACCTTACTGGTATATCTCATCTATTATGTGGCGGATCCTTTGCCTGTGAAACTTCACAAAAAATATCTGCGTCCGGAGGGGGAGATCTGCGGCAAGACTTACGGCATCGGCATTCCGGCGACACTGAACATGGCACTGCCGTCGTTGTTGATTTCCGCACTGAACGGTATTCTGGCGGCTTATTCGGGAGCGTATGTGCTGGTACTGGGTGTTTATTATAAGTTGCAGACTTTTATCTATCTGCCCTCCAACGGTATCATTCAGGGCATCCGGCCGTTGATCGGCTACAATTACGGTGCCGGAGAACGGAAGCGTGTGGAGCAGATCTACCGGCTGACACTGGAACTGACCGCCGGGATCATGGCCATCGGTACGGCGTTGTGCTGGCTGATCCCCGGAGGACTGATCGGACTGTTCACTGAGAATCCGGAGACCATCACCATCGGCATCACGGCACTGCACATTATCAGCCTGGGCTTTATTCTGTCAGCTGTGTCGGTGACCAGCTCTGGTGCACTGGAAGCGCTGGGACAGGGCATGGCGTCGCTGGTGATCTCCGTGATGCGGTATGTGGCAGTGATCATACCGGTGGCATTTGTGCTGAGCCGTCTGGTAGGTGTCACCGGCGTGTGGTGGGCATTTGTCTGCACGGAGAGCGTTACCGCGGTGGTGGCGTATATGCTGTATCGGAAGATTTGGAAGAGGGCGTAAAGCCGAGCACCGCTCACCTTTCGCCCCTGCGACCGTTCACCCTGCGCCATTCGCACGCATGGCGTTCACGCCGCGCCATTCGCAAAATCGCCTCTTCGAGGCTTTCCGCTGCTGCCGCAGCTTTTTTTGCTCATGAGATGGCGCTCCCCTCGTCGATTTGCACAGAGCCGGCTCCTTACGCAAGCGTAAAGCCGTCTCCGCACACATCGACGGGTGAACTGATGTATACACAATATCTTGTATTCCATAATTGACTTCCCCTACAAAGTATTGTAGAATGGATTGTGATAGGTTTTACGGGCGAAAGCCCATGGGGACACGAAGTCAAGGGGGTACATAAGATGTTTCAGGTAATCAAACGAGATGGTTCCAAAGCGGACTTTACACTGACGAAGATCAATGATGCCATTATGAAGGCTTTTACTGCGACGCAGATGAGCTACAATAATGACATTATTGATCTTCTTGCGTTACGGGTGACCGCAGATTTCCAGAAGAAAGTGGAAAATGACGAGATCCATGTGGAGGATATTCAGGACAGTGTGGAGCGGGTTCTGGGACAGGCCGGCTATGAAGAGGTGGCCAAGGCTTATATTCTGTACCGCAAGCAGCGGGAGAAGATGCGTGCCATGAAGTCCACGATTCTGGACTACAAAGATGTGGTCAACAGCTATGTTAAGGTGGAGGACTGGCGGGTGAAGGAGAACTCCACGGTGACCTATTCCGTAGGCGGTCTGATCTTAAGCAATTCCGGCGCCGTGACGGCGAACTACTGGCTGTCCGAGATCTACGACGAAGAGATCGCAGAGGCACACCGCAATGCGGATATCCATATCCACGATCTGTCCATGCTGACCGGCTACTGCGCGGGATGGTCCTTAAAGCAGCTGATCAAGGAAGGACTGGGCGGCATCACCGGCAAGATCACTTCCGCTCCGGCGAGACACTTATCCGTGCTGTGCAACCAGATGGTGAATTTCTTAGGAATCATGCAGAACGAATGGGCGGGAGCACAGGCATTTTCTTCCTTTGATACCTATCTTGCCCCCTTTGTAAAGGTAGATAATTTAAGCTATCCCGAAGTGAAAAAATGCATTGAAGCATTTATTTACGGTGTCAACACTCCCAGCCGCTGGGGTACCCAGGCTCCTTTTTCCAATATTACACTGGACTGGACGGTACCCGATGATCTGGCAGAGCTGCCGGCACTGGTAGGCGGCGTGGAGATGGATTTCAAATACAAGGATTGTAAGAAGGAAATGGACATGGTCAACAAGGCATTCATCGAGACCATGATCGAGGGCGACTCCAACGGCCGCGGCTTCCAGTATCCGATTCCGACCTATTCCATCACGAAGGACTTTGACTGGTCCGACACCGAGAACAACAGACTGTTATTCGAGATGACCGCAAAATACGGTACGCCGTATTTTTCCAACTATATCAATTCCGACATGCAGCCAAGCGATGTCCGCAGTATGTGTTGCAGACTGCGTCTGGACTTGCGGGAACTGCGCAAGAAGACCGGAGGATTCTTCGGCTCCGGCGAGAGCACCGGAAGCGTGGGCGTTGTCACTATCAATATGCCCAGAATTGCTTACCTGTCTGCCAACAAGGATGAATTTTACGCAAGACTGAACCATATGATGGACATTGCTGCCAGATCCCTGAAGATTAAGCGTGGTGTCATTACAAAGCTGTTAAACGAGGGACTGTATCCTTATACCAAACGGTATCTGGGGACCTTTGAGAATCATTTCTCCACCATCGGTCTGATCGGTATGAACGAGGTGGGCTTAAATGCCAACTGGCTGAGAGCGGATATGAGCGATCCGAGAACTCAGGAGTTTACCAAAGAAGTACTGAACCATATGAGAGAGCGGCTGTCGGATTATCAGGAGCAGTACGGAGACCTCTACAATCTGGAGGCAACTCCTGCGGAGAGTACCACGTACCGTCTGGCAAAGCACGACAGAAAACGCTGGCCCGGTATCAAGACGGCAGGAAAGCCCGGAGATACTCCTTACTATACGAACTCTTCCCATCTGCCGGTGGACTATACCGTGGATATTTTTGATGCACTGGATATTCAGGATGAATTGCAGACTCTGTATACTTCCGGCACGGTGTTCCATGCATTTCTGGGAGAGAAGCTTCCCGACTGGAAAGCAGCGGCTTCCCTGGTGCGAACGATAGCTTCCAATTACAAGCTGCCGTATTATACACTGTCCCCGACTTACTCCATCTGTAAGGAACACGGTTATCTGGCAGGAGAAGTGAAGGTATGTCCTCACTGCGGAGCCAAGACGGAGGTCTACAGCCGTATCACCGGTTACTATCGTCCGGTACAGAACTGGAACGACGGTAAGTTACAGGAATATGCCAACAGAACGGAGTATGATATTGCCCATTCTTCCTTAAAGCGCCCCACCAGAAGTGTGGTAACGCTGTCCAATTTTGCGGAGGATGTGGAAGTGAAGGTGGAGCAGCCCCAAGATATCAAGTATCTGTTCACCACCAAGACCTGCCCGAACTGCAAGCTGGTGAAGGAATACCTGAAAAATGTGCCTTACGTGACCATTGATGCAGAGGAGAACATGGAGCTGGCAAGACGTTACGGCGTAATGCAGGCACCGACATTGGTCGTGGTAAACGGCTACAGCCACAAAAAGTATGTAAATGCTTCAAATATCAAGAAGTACGTTGACCAACTGACATTAGTTGGGGTAGAATAGAAACAGGTCAGGAGGCATCGCCCGAAGGCGGTGCCTTTACTGCGTAATTATATAAATTCAAAGGCAGATTCATTGCAGAACGGAGGAAATATGATCAACAAACTGATCACTCGAATCAAAGAAACCAACGCACCGATCGTGGTAGGACTGGATCCTATGATGAAATTCGTGCCGGAATATATTAAGAAGGCGGCTTTCGCTGAGTATGGTGAGACTCTGGAAGGTGCCGCAGAAGCAATCTGGCAGTACAATAAGGGTATTGTGGATGCAATTTACGATCTGGTACCCGCTGTGAAGCCTCAGGTGGCAATGTATGAGCAGTTCGGTATTCCCGGCATGGTGGCATTTAAGAAGACCGTGGATTATTGTAAGGAAAAGGGGCTGATCGTCATCGGCGATATCAAGCGCGGCGATATCGGATCCACTTCCGAAGCATATGCAGTAGGACATTTGGGCAAAGTACAGGTAGGCAGCAAGAGCTATTATGGTTTTGATGAGGATTTTGTAACTGTGAACCCTTATCTGGGATCCGACGGTGTGAATCCTTTTGTGAAGATCTGTAAGGAAGAGAAAAAGGGTATTTTCGTACTGGTGAAGACTTCCAATCCCAGCAGCGGTGAGTTCCAGGATCAGCTGGTAAACGGCAGACCGCTGTATGAGCTGGTAGGAGAAAAGGTAGCAGCCTGGGGCGCTGACTGCATGGGTGACTCCTATAGCTATGTAGGTGCGGTAGTGGGAGCAACCTATCCCGAGCAGGGCAAGGTACTGCGTAAAGTGATGCCCAAGGCATTTATTCTGGTACCCGGTTACGGTGCACAGGGCGGTAAGGGCGCAGATCTGGTACATTTCTTTAATGAAGATGGACTGGGTGCCATCATCAACTCTTCCCGTGGTATCATTGCCGCATACCAGCAGGAGAAATATGCACAGTTCGGCGAGCAGAATTATGCGGACGCTTCCCGCGCAGCCGTACTGGATATGCGTGAGGATATTGCGCAGGCACTGACAGCACGCTAAAGACGCGCCTATCCCCGTTTGACTGGCGTTGTGCGGGGGATAGGCTTATGTGTTTGACGGCATAATATACCAATGTATGGGGTGTCCGTGGGCGGACAGATGGGAGAACAGAGGATGAGAGAAAAGCTATATATTACCTTTCATTCGGAGGATGATATCAGACATTTTGTAGATACCTGCAATGACTTCGACGATGCAATCGACATCCGGGTGAATAAGATGAGTACGGATGCCAAGTCCATTCTGGGAATGCTTTTGATGAAGACGGAGGAACCGTTGGAGATCGAATATGCCTGCTACGATGATGAAGACAATTACGAAGAATTCAAGCAGGCTATTCTGGAAAAGTATGATGTGAAAGTCGTACCGGCAGCAGAAAAGCAGGCGGAAAATAAAATTGTTTAAAAAATTACAAAAATTCTATTGACATTTTCGCCTGCAACGGTTACAATACATACTGTTGCAGGCGAAAACCTGTAAATGTACGTGTAGCTCAGCTGGATAGAGCGTCTGGCTACGGACCAGAAGGTCGTGGGTTCGAATCCTGTCACGTACATCCAAAGCCCCGGAGATGATGTCTCCGGGGTTTTTTGTATCGCATTTTAGAAAAGTTTTAGAAATACTTCCCAGTCCGTATATTTACGTAGTACTTATGTCATGCTAAAATGATGGTGTAAACGGAAGGAATCATGAAAATATGAATAAACAGGAATTTGTGGACCGACTGCGGATGGCACTGAACGGACGAGTGTCCCCGGGGCTGGTCATGGACAATGTAGATTATTACGAAGATTATATAAATACGGAGATCCGTAAGGGACGTACGGAAGAGGAAGTCTTAGAGAGTCTGGGAGATCCGCGACTGATCGCCCGTACGATCATCCAGACCAATAGCGGAGACGAATATTCCGGATACCGCAACACCGTCTACGGCAACGGAGAGTATAGAGAGGCAGCAGGACCGAATCTGCACCGCAGCTATACAGAGGACGGAAATGACGGCTACGGTACCCATCAGAATAAGGTGGCAAATGTACTTGCGAAGATTCCCGCCTGGGTGTGGGTGATTCTTGGAATTCTGGTGGTTGTGCTGATTTTCAGCGCAGTATTTTCAGTACTGTCATTTTTGGCACCGGTATTGATCCCCGTAGCGGTAGTGTTGTTTTTGGTGAAGCTGTTCCGGGACTGGCTCAACTAACTCCGAATAGTTCCAACGTAGAAAGCCACCAGGGGGAAGCTGGTGGCTTTCTTGAGGGGAGTATAAATAAATAATACATAAGGGTGCAAATAGAATCATGAAGGGGTTTCTATCTACACATCCTATTATAGTACTAACGTCACAAAAAAGCAAGAAGAAATTTAGTTCTAAAGTACCATAAATAAAATGGCATAAATTTCTGCAAAAAAGACATACTACTCCTGTAACTAAAAAAGATATTTCCTATCAGGAGGTCACAGATATGTCTAACAATTACGATCAGAACAACGAGAACAAGTACAGTAACTCTTATGACGAGAGCCAGAACAGCAAGAACAGTCAGAACTCTCAGAATAAGCAGAATAATCAGAACCAGAATAAGAATCAGAGCAATAATAAGGAGCAGAACAAGAACTGCTAGTTATATGCATAAAAAGTTTGGGGGCGTTCGCAGGAACGCCCCTATTTACATATGTTTGGAATGCATATATAATGATTTTATGTCTTGAGAACGGAGGAAGGAATGAGACGTTTTGAATTGATTGCCCCCTGCCATTTTGGCATGGAATCGGTACTTAAGAGAGAGATCACAGATCTCGGTTATGATATTACGGAAGTGGCAGACGGCAGAGTCACTTTTTACGGAGATGAAGAAGCCCTGTGCAGAGCCAATATTTTCCTGCGGACGGCAGAACGTATTCTGATCAAAGTGGGAAGCTTCCATGCGGAGACTTTTGAAGAACTGTTCCAGGGAACGAAGAATCTTCCCTGGGAAGAATATATTCCGAAGGACGGAAAGTTCTGGGTGGCGAAGGCTGCCAGTGTGAAGTCCAAGCTGTTCAGCCCCTCGGATATTCAGTCTATTATGAAAAAGGCAATGGTAGACCGCCTGAAAAGTCAGTATGATATTTCCTGGTTCCCGGAGGACGGCGCCAGTTTTCCCATCCGCGTATTTTTGATGAAGGATGAAGTGACGGTGGGACTGGACAGCACCGGAGAATCCCTGCATAAACGTGGCTACCGGAAGCTTACGGCGAAGGCTCCCATTGCGGAGAATCTGGCAGCGTCCCTGATCATGCTGACACCCTGGAATGCCGGCAGGATCCTGGTGGATCCTTTCTGCGGAAGCGGAACATTTCCCATCGAGGCTGCCATGATGGCGGCGAATATGGCTCCCGGCAGGAACCGCAGTTTCACGGCGGAGGACTGGCCGCATATTGTGGGCAAAAAGGTATGGTATGACGCATCCGACGAGGCGGAAGAGATGGTGGATCTGTCGGTGGAGACAGATATTCAGGGATACGATATTGATGAGGATATGGTGAAGATCGCCAGAGAGAACGCGAGACTTGCGGGAGTGGACAAGCTGATCCATTTTCAGCGCAGAGGCGTGGAGAATCTCCATCATCCGAAAAAATACGGTTTTATTATTACGAACCCTCCTTACGGAGAGCGCCTGCAGGATAAGAGCCAGATGCCCCAACTGTACCGCACCATCGGTGAGAGATTCCGGGAACTGGATTCCTGGAGCATGTACCTGATCACGGCATACGAGCAGGCGGAGAAAGATATCGGAAGAAAAGCGGATAAGAACCGCAAAATCTATAACGGAATGATGAAGACCTATTATTATCAGTTCTTAGGACCGAAGCCGCCGAAGAGAAGAGAAGTATAGCCTTCCATGAAAAAACGACTGCAAATCAGAAATCAAAAACAAAATATGACACTGACACTGATTCTGTGGCTTGTGTTAGGTGCTGTGTCCATGGGAGGAATGCTGTGGATGGCAGCCCATAAGACAATGGTCATATCCGCCAGAGGACAGGAACAGGGAGAGATCGTCCCGGAATATCGCACCGGTGAAAACGGAGAGATGCAGCTGCCCATGATGACAGACCATGTGGCTGACCGGCAGATCTGTATTCCGCTGGAAGCAGGTACCAAGGCGGAGAACGTAGTAGTAGAGAACCATTATATGGAAAAAGAACTCTGGGTCTACATACAGACCGGCAGGAAGACCTTCTACAAGGAACAGAGAATCACGGGAGATCTGACACTTGTGGAAAAAGGAATCTGCGAGGCCCGGAATGAAGGCGTATTACTGCGGCTGACAATGAAAGATGTGCTGGAATATCACAGTACTCTGGAAGAGGGAGTGCTTAGAATCGATTATGCGGCGCCGAAGGAACTCTATGACAGGATCGTGGTACTGGATCCGGCAGGAGGCGGCAGCGACAGAGGCGTTACGGCCTCCGGCTGCCAGGAAAAGGACATCGCTCTTAAGGTGGCGAGACAGACGGCACAACTGATGGAAGACCAAAAAGTAAAAGTGTACCTCACCCGCTCGGAGGATATCGAGGTATCGCAGGAAGCCCGGAGGATGTTCGCAGACTGGGTGGGAGCGGACCTCTATCTTGAGATTGGACTGTCGGCAGATCCGGAGAATGAGGCTGCCTACGGAATCTGTGCGGAATATAACGATGAATATTATATTCCGGAGTTCGGAAATCTCCAGTGGGCAGACTGCGTGGCAAGACAGGTCACCGTGGCTGCCAGCAACCGGGCGGTGGGAGTCGTTCCCGCAGCCGATGGAGATGTACTGTGGGATCTGACGATCCCGGCGGCGAGAATTTCGCTTGGCTATGTGACGAATAGCAGTGAGAGACAGCTGTTAGAGCAGGACAGCTATCAAAAAAAGCTGGCGGAAGGTATTGCGGAAGCCATCAACGAGGTTTATACTAATACGCAATGATACATACGGTAAGGAGTATAAAATGCAGGGAAGAATCGTATTTGCAACCGGCAATGCCGGCAAAATCAAAGAGATCCGTATGATTATGGAAGATATCGGAATGGAAGTGGTATCCATGAAAGATGCGGGGATCCGGGTAGACATTGAGGAAAACGGACAGTCCTATGAGGAAAATGCGCTGATCAAAGCCCGCGCGGTGGCTGCCTTTACGAAAGATATCGTGATGGCGGATGATTCCGGACTGGAGATCGATTATCTGAACAGGGAGCCGGGCATCTATTCCGCCAGATATCTGGGAGAAGATACCCCGTATTCTGTGAAAAATGCGAATCTGATAAACAGGCTGGATGGTGTTCCGGACGAACAACGTACCGCCAGATTTGTCTGCGCCATTGCCGCTGTATTGCCGGACGGACGGGAACTGACCACGAGAGCCACCATAGAGGGACGGATCGGCTATGAGGAAAAGGGAGCAAACGGCTTCGGCTATGATCCTATTTTCTATGTGCCCCGGTTTGATAAGACGACAGCGGAATTAACGGAAGAAGAGAAGAACCAGGTCAGCCACAGAGGCAAGGCATTGCAGCTGATGAAAGAGGAACTGAAGAAATATGAAGATACTGATCGTAAGTGATACCCATAAAAAGAATGAGAATTACTTTAAAGTGTTGGAAATGCATCACCCGGATATGGTGATCCACTGCGGCGATGCGGAAGGCAGTGAATATGCGTTGTCCTCCGCGGCAGAATGCCCGGTGTATATTGTCCTTGGGAACAATGATTTTTTCTCGGATCTTCCCAGAGAGATCACACTGGATATCGGACCCTATAAGGTCTGGGTGACCCACGGACACAACTATTATGTATCCATGGGCAATGAGACGATTAAAAAAGAAGCCATTGACAGAGGCGTGGATATTGTATTGTACGGACATACCCATCGCCCGGTGATCGATATTGATGATGACATTATTGCCGTGAATCCCGGCAGCCTTTCTTATCCGAGACAGGAGGGCCGTCAGCCATCCTATGCCATCATGGAGATCGACAGAGAGGAAAAGGTGCATTTTACGATTGCATACCTGCGGCAGTAGTGTATCCAACTTCCCTCTTGACAGAGAGAAAAATTCTAGGTTATAATAACTCCTGCGTTGTGGGAATCCGCGATAACGCAGCCTCGGGGTGTGGCTCAGCTTGGCTAGAGCACCTGGTTTGGGACCAGGGGGTCGCAGGTTCGAATCCTGTCACCCCGATGCATTTTTTATGCGGGTGTAGTTCAATGGTAGAACACCAGCCTTCCAAGCTGGATACGTGGGT
>CAVGMD010000026.1:0-31217 GCA_963630275.1 Bacteroidaceae bacterium
TAATATATCCTCCTATGATAAAAATGTCTTTTGTTTTAGGGTTAATCTTATTCTACACTTTTTCTCAATAAAAATAAATCCTTAATGTGAAAAAAAATTCTCACAAATCTAAGAAATCCCATTGACAAAGTCGGGAAAACAGTGTAGCTTTTTAAACAAGTAAAGTGCTAAAGCTAATTTAAATACTTAAAATGTTCTTTACAAAGGAGGAAAATGTAAATGATTACTAGCGGAATAGGTTTTTTGTCTTTTATCGTTTTCTTTACAGCCATTGTGCTGTGGCTGGCGAAGAAGTACCCTTTGAAGATGTATAAGGTATTTCCCCCGATTCTTGTGATCTATGTTCTGACTATGTTGTTCTTTACGTTTGGCGTATGGACCATGACCGATGAGATTAAAGCAGTGAAAACCGCTTTAGTTAATAATATGGTTCCGGCGATGGTATTTTTGATGTGCCTGAATTGTAATGTGAAGAAAATTTTCAAGCTTGGTCCCAAGCTGTTGCTCGGTTTCTTCGCAGCTACCCTGACAATCTGCATTGGCTTCGTGGTATCCTATCTGATCTTTAAAGGTGTGCTGGATTACCCCGCAGCAGCCTTCGGTGCGGTATGTGCATCCTGGGTAGGCGGTATTCAGAATTTCCTTGCTGTAAAACAGGCTTTGAATGTACCGGACGAGATTATGTCCAACATTGTACTGATGATTAATATTAATTATGCATTTTGGATCATGCTTCTTGTAGCAATGTCTCCTCTGGCAGGCAGATTTAATAAATTTACCAAGTCTGAGAAGACTGTGGAAGAGATTCATGAGATTTCCAAGAAACTGGACGGTGAGGCTGCAGAAGCTGATAAGACCACAGATTATCTGGATGTTATGCTGATCCTCGGTATTGCACTGGTAGCAGTAGCTGTATGCCGTCAGATTGCAAATATTATGCCGGTAGTGGCATTTATCAATGCAAGCGTATGGGAATATGTCATCATCTCGATTGTCGGATTGGTACTGGCTATGACGAAACTGGGCAATTTACGTGGTAATGCAATGGTATCCAATATCATGCTGACTCTGGTAATGACCCTGTTGGCTACGGAGATCAATATCTTCCAGATTGCCGATGCAGTTGTATATATTTTGGCAGGAGCTTTGGTGTTGGTAATTCATGCAGCATTAATGGTGCCTCTGGCTAAATTGTTCAAGCTGGATCTTCATACTTGTGGAGTAGCTTCCATTGCAAATGTTGGCGGTCCTTCATCTGCACCTATTGTTGCAGCTACTTATCATCAGTCCTATGTTTCCATTTCTGTTATTATGGGTACTTTGGGATGTATTATTGGCACTTTTGTTGGTTTGATCGTAGCACAGCTACTGGCAGTTTTGTAATAATATCATTTACAATTCTTCCAAGCGGAAAGCATCGGAGGAATGGAGATAAACATGACACATAAATGTAATTCCCTGAAGCAAGGAGTTGGGCATGCCCAGCTGCTTGCTTCACAAGTATATGAAAGTTTTGTTAAGGAGATCCGACCGGGACAGACGGAAAAGGAAATGTCACAGATCATGAGAGAGATCGCTCTTTCCATGCCGGAAGTAGACCAGGCGCTGACTGATATGATCATTTCCGGAGAAAACAGCAGTGGATTTCATAATTTTTCCTCTGACAGAGTTGCCAGGGAGGGAGAACTGGTGCTGTTGGATTTCAGTCTCGTGGTGGATGGCTGGTATAGTGACATGACGAGAATGTTTTCCTTCGGAGAACCGGAAGCGGAGGCAATACAAATTTGTCGTGTGTTGGAGAAGGTGAAGTCTCACCTGGAAGAACGGGTCGTGTTAGGGAAAAAATGCAGTGAACTGTATCTGGAAGCCGTGGAATTATTGGAGCAGGAAGGCTATGGCAAATATTTTCCTCATAGACTCGGACATGGAATTGGAGAAGAAATGCATACTTTCCCATCGCTGGATCGAGACAGTGAGGCGGTACTGGAGGAAAACATGGTCTTTTCCATCGAACCGGGAATTTATCTGCCGGAACGCTTCGGGGCAAGGCTGGAGGATCTCTACACAGTGGATGCATCAGGGGGGCACCGGCTGGGTGGCGATTATGCAACACTGCGAATTCTTTGAGTGGTATACACATACAAATTGGAAGAAAAGGAAGGCAGCTTATGGCAAAAGAACAAACACAGAAAGTTATTCAGATATTCCGGGAAATCTCTGCAGTTCCCCGGGGATCGTATCATACAGAGAAAATCCGTGAATATGTAAAGAACTGGGCAACAGCAAGAAATCTTCCCTTCTATGAGGATGGTGCCGGTAACATTCTGATGAAAAAGCAGGGATCAGCAGGACAGGAGACCAAGCCGCCCATTCTCCTTCAGGGACATATGGACATGGTGTGTGTGAAGGAACCTGGCAGTAAGCATAATTTTGAGACGGAAGGCATCGAGATTCTGGAGAAGGATGGATGCCTTACTGCGAACGGAACGACTTTGGGAGCAGATAATGGTATCGGTATGGCAATGGCAATGTATTTTCTGGATGATCCCGAGGCTGTTCATCCGCCTTTAGAGGTACTGTTTACAACGGATGAGGAAGTTGGTCTGATAGGAGCGCGCAATCTTGATCCGGTGGCACTTCCAATCACTGCGAAGACATTACTGAATCTGGATAGTGGCTGGGATGGTGTGTTTATTGTAGGCTGTGCAGGGGGTGGCAATGTGGAGCTGACCCTTCCGTTGGGGAACACCACGACTGTACAGGGAGTGGAGAAGTGTTACAAGATACGATTAGGTGGACTTACCGGAGGACATTCCGGCGCTGAAATTCAATTGGGAAGAGCAAATGCCATTGTGACTATGGGAAGAGTTCTGACAGCGCTGTCTGTAAAATATCGTGTATGCTCGATTCACGGAGGAGAGTTGGATAACGTTATTGCACAAGAGTGTACTGTGAAGGTATTGTGCACGGAAGGCGAGACCTTGAAGCAGCAGATTGCTGAAATACGAGGACAATTGCAGCATGAGTTCGCACAGACGGATCTACATCTGGAACTGGAGATAACGGAGACGGAAGCGGAGGAAGCCGGATCCTCAGAAGCAACAGGCAGGCTGGAGGCACTTCTTACACTCTTACCGAACGGGGTTCTGGCAAGAGACGAAGAACTGGGACTGGTATTAACTTCTACCAATGTGGGAAGAATCCGGACCACAGAAGAGGGGATTAAGGTGTATTGCATGCCAAGATCATCCGTTCCCGGTCATTTTGAGTCACTGGTGATGCCGAAGTTTGAGGCACTGATGAATTTGCTGGGTGGTAGTGTAAAGGGAGAAGGATTTTATGCCGGCTGGGAGTATAACCGGGAGTCCGAGATCGTTCCCAAGGCTCTGGCAGCCTATAAGAAGGTGGCTGGTCATGATGGTGAAGCCAAGGCGCTGCATGCAGGGCTGGAATGCGGCATCCTTATGGAAAAATTGGGAAAAATGGATGCGGTATCGTTTGGACCGGCAGATCCCGGAGCACACTCGGTGAATGAGAGCCTGAATCTGGCTTCTTTGGATACTACAGTGGCAATGATGGTGGAATTATTGAAATAGTTGGAAAATGTACGGAAATGTACTATAGTGATAAAAAACAGGGAGTCCGTCAGGACTCCTTGTTTACGATAGACAGATAGCGGTAAATAGTAGCCTCCGAGCATTCCAGCAGCTCGGCAATAGGGGGAATGGTACCTTTCATAAGGAAGACTCCACGGTTTTTCAGCTCCCGGACAATGGCGACTTTTTCTGTCTGTGTCAGACGTTCCAGAGCTATTCCGTTGTTCAGGGACTGATTAATCTCTGAGATGCATGTGGCAATGAAATCAGTGTTATTTTTACTGAAATTCTCTACAGGCAGAATCGGCACAGGCTGTTCCGTTTCGGAATCCTGAGAAACAGGGGAGGTTATGGCATGCCTTGTCAGGGATAGCAACATGTCACTCAGCTTATGATAGACAGAGTTATCGACATTAATACACAGCATTCCAAGAAGTTTCCCTTTTTCCTTGATAAAATAAGTGGAAGAACACAATTGACGGTTATCGGAAGTGCATCCCTGATAATTACAGATGTAATCAGTGTCTTTCCATTGCTCATCCCGGATCATCTTCAGTGCCAGGTCAGTCAGCGGAGAACCGATTTTGCGCCCACTGACTTCTCCGTGAGCGATAGCAATGATAGAGTGGGTGTCACCGCAGTCCTGCAGGCAGATCTCAAAATGATCCGGTAGAACGTTTCCCAGGTATTCTACTAATGGAATATAGGCGGCAAGCTTGTTCATGAAGAGTCCTCCTTTTACAATGCGTTTTAAAACTAATGTTATTTTGACATAGTTTCATAAAAAAAACAACTGTTGCTCTCTAATTGTAATAAAAAATTATTGCAGTAATAAAAAATTATATTGACGAAAAAAGTATACGGAAGTATGATTTTTATAAGAAAAACAGAAAGGTACGGTTGGCGGCATGGAAAAAAGAGAATACGAAAAATATACATCAATATTGAAAAAAGAACTGGTTCCGGCGTTTGGCTGTACGGAACCCATTGCCATAGCGTATGCTGCCGCAGTAGCACGTAAGACACTGGGAGAAATGCCTGAACGGATTTATGCCTTGTGCAGCGGTAATATTATTAAGAATGCAAAAAGCGTTGTTGTTCCCAATGCAGATGGAATGAAGGGAATTGAGGTGGCAGCAGTACTGGGCTGCCTGGGAGGTGACGCACAGCTTGGTCTGGAGGTACTCTCTGCCGTGCAGCCGGACGACATTGATACTTGTCGAAAATTATTATCTGAGAAAATCTGCGACGTGGGAATCATGAACACCACACATGCACTGCATATCCGGATTCGTATGGAAAAAGGAGAGCATTTTGCCGAGGTGGAGATTCGTGACAGCCATCTGAATATTACGGAGATCCTTCATGACCGGGAAGTATTGTTAAGAACGGAAGATATGGAAGAAGAGGAAGGAGACCGTATGGGTCTCACTGTGGAAAAAATTCTTGAATATGCAGAGACGGTGGAGCTGACAGAGGTAAAGGAAGTGTTGGAGCGCCAGATTGCATATAACACAAGAATTGCAAAAGAGGGATTGAAGAATCCGTATGGTGCACAGGTAGGACATACGATTCTGACCTGGGATGGTGCAGATGTACGAAGCCGTGCCAGAGCCTACGCGGCAGCCGGATCCGATGCAAGAATGAGCGGCTGTGAACTTCCGGTGGTAGTGAATTCCGGCAGCGGTAATCAGGGAATTACAGTGTCTCTGCCGATTATCGTTTATGCAGAGGAATTGGCTGTAGAGCAGGAAAAGCTGTATCGTGCGCTGTTGGTGGGGAATCTTGTAGCGATTCATCAGAAAGAAGAAATTGGCAGATTGTCTGCATTTTGCGGAGCTGTAGGTGCAGCCTGCGGCTGCGGTGCGGGAATCACATATCTCTACGGAGGGGGAATGGAACAGATTTCCCATACGATTACCAATATATTGGCAAATGTATCCGGCATGGTGTGCGATGGAGCGAAACCTTCCTGTGCAGCGAAGATTGCTTCGGCAGTGGATGCAGCGATCCTGGCGAATGAAATGTCACTCAAAGACCTTTACTTTCACGGTGGGGATGGTATTATCAAAGGAGAGATTGAAGGGACTCTGCACAATGTTGGTGTTCTGGCATCTGAGGGCATGCGTGACACAGACAGAGAGATTGTACGCCTGATGGTAGAACATTAGAAAAAGAGGTACTTAAGATGACAGATATAACAGAAGAACAGATTCGTGAAGTCTTTGACAGAACGCTCAAAAAATATGGTGAGGATGTAAAATGGGCAGCATTTGAACTGGATATGCCGGAGTTCACGGATCGTTATAACTACGGAATGATTGTATATTTCCCTTGTGAAGAGATACTGACCATAGAGGAGTATGATGAACAGAGAGTCTGGGAGATCCAACAGAAGATGTATCCGAAAATCTTCGGAATCTCGGATGCATTGACAGAAGCCTGCAGGAAAGCGGGAATTCCATTTGAAGTACCGCCGGTACCGCCTACCCATCAGCAACCGCCGTACTTAGCACCGTTCTCCTCCAAATATGCAGGATACAAATCAGGAATTGGCTGGATTGGTAAAAATAATCTGTTGATCACTTATGATTACGGTCCGCAGATCGGTACGGTAGGAGCTGTGTTCTATGCAAAACATATGACGGTAAAGCCTCCGGTGACAGTCAGCGAATGCGGCAGCTGTGATCTTTGTGTAAAAGCATGTCCTTATAAGAATATCAAAGGAGTGGATTGGAAGGACGGCGAGGTTACAAGAGACGATCAGGTCGACTATGACCGTTGCAATAAGATTCGGTTTGCTGCCCAGGTAAAACTGGGACGTAAAATGGCTTGTGCCAAATGCGAGGTGGCATGTCCGCATGGTTCTAAAATCCCTTGATGTTTTTACAGATATCCGTTGTGAATACCGTGATAACCTAGTATAATCTTACTATGTTTTGTAAAAGCCATTCGAAAGATTATCTATGGGGAAGCTGTATGAAAAAGGGAATTATATTTCTACTGGCAGGTATTATAAATATGATGCTGATGTGTTCCTGTGGTTTTATAGGGAAAACACAGGAGAATTCCCTGCCGGAGCTGGTTATAGGAGGGGCAGAGTATGCCCCTTATTTTTATACCGATACGGATGAATATACCGGGATCGATGTGGAACTGGCGACGGAGGCGTGCAGACGTATGGAATATCGTCCGGTCTTTGTGACGCTGGATCTTGAGAACCGGGCGAAAGCACTGGCAAATGGCGGCGTGGACTGCCTGTGGACCTGTCTCACCATGGACGGCAGGGAGGATGAGTATACCTGGGCGGGACCCTACCTCTACACACGCAGAGTCTATGTGGTACCACAGGACAGCGATATTCAGAACGCAGAGGACCTGGCAGGGAAAAAGGTCTCTGTGCAGGCGGGCTCCACTTCCGAGGAGATCATGCTGGAAGGTCAGGTGGAGGCACTGAATAAAGTAGATACTTTTGCAGCGTACCAGAGTCTGGGAGAAGTGTTCATGGTACTGCGCAGAGGCTATGTGGATGCCATGATCGGACACGAGGGCGCGTTGAAGATCTATACGGAGCAGTATCCGGGGGAATACCGGTATCTGGATATGAACCTGATGCGCTCGAGACTGGGCGTGGCTTTCCGAAAGGGGAAAATGAAGAACTGGCAACGCAGCTGACACAGACACTGAATGAGATGACCGAAGACGGCACTACGGCGGCAATTCTTGAAAAATACGGTCTGGATGTGGAACAGAACCTGTACGGAGGGACACAGTGATGAAAAATCTGAAATAGTGGCTGCTCAGGAAAAAAAGAATATTACGACAGAAGCGGAACAGATGCTTGTCTATCTGCAGACGACCTGCAGCAAATACGACGATTATGAGCTGGGGAACACCACCAAGGATTTACAGGCGGTGTTGAACAAGGCGAACAGCCTGCGGCAGTATACCGATGCAGACAGTATTGTGGATGATGACACCTTATTAAAATATGCACAGTACCAGTACCTGACGGGAATCGTGATCCTGGACGAGAACTGCAGAGTGGCGGGGAGCATTGACCGCAGCGGCAGAAGTTTTAGCAGTCTCCTCCGGGTGATCCTGCTTGAGAAAAATGTCAGAGACATTATGCAGGAACCCAGGAAAACTTATGCGGAGCAGGTGCAGGTGGGCGGTCGGTATTACAATTATGCCATTGTGGCGCGTACGAATCAGCAAGGTGTGATCATCTGCTACACGAATATTACGGAGAGTCTTGGCGACAGATATACACTGTCTCTGGCTTCGCTGCTGGCGGACGATACTTTCCGACACGATGCGGTGACGGTAGTCACGGACGGACAGCGGATCGAGGGTGCCAATATTGAGAAACTGCAGGGACTGTCTATTGCCGACTGGCCGGTGAGAGATGTCTATGCGCAGGATGATGAGCAGAATGCGTCCCGGGGAGAACGGCTGGTCTGTCTGCGGGTGGACGGAGAGACCTGGTACGGTATGTACACCCAGTACCGCCGTAAGGAGAGATTACAGTATCTGGAGAAGGAATTCCACTTAACCAGTGCCATTGCCAGTATCTATACGGCGAATCTGTTGTTACGACTCAGGGACAATACCTGGCAGCCCGTTGTGGCTTCGGACAGACTGCGGGAAACTCTGCAGGGAGTGGAGACCGCCATGGAGATGCTGAGGAAATTCCGAACCACCCAGGTGACGGAGGAATACCGGGAAGGCTTTGCAAGATTCACGGATATCAATACCATGGAAGGACGTCTGAAAGGGAAAATTTTTGAAGGCTACTTCTTCGAGCATGTGAACCGGAACTGGTATCAGGCACTGCTGATCCCCATTCCGCAGCTTACAGGAGATAACGAAAATATCGAGACCGTCATGCTGGTATTCCGGGATGTGACCGAACAGCGTAAAAAAGATCTGGATTATCAGGAGCAGCTGCGGGAGACTGCAAGAGATGCGGAGCGTGCCAATGCAGCAAAGACGGATTTCCTGCTGGAGTTAGTAAACAATGTGCTGGATATGAGTAAGCTGGAGTCCGGCGAGATCCAGCTGGAGGAGAAATCCTTCGACCTGCGGGAACTGGTGCAGGATGCCGCAGTGTCTGTAGAGACACAGGCGGCAGAAGCGGGACTTGCATTTACCATGGAGGAACTGGATCCTGCGGCACACTGGCGTGTGATCGGAAGCCCTCTGCATATCCGGCAGGTGATTCAGAACATTATGTCCAATGCAGTCAAATACAACAGAGAGAACGGTTCGATCCATATCAGCTGCCAGGAGACCTCCTGTGAGGGCGGGCAGGTGAACTTCCTGTTTACCTGTGAGGACACCGGCATTGGCATGAGTAAGGAGTTCCAGGAACATGCCTTCGAGCTGTTTGCCCAGGAACATAAGAAAAACGAAGCCCGCACGACCTTCAGCGGCACCGATCCTTGCCATGTCTGCCAATGCATTTACGGATGATATTGCCTTGAGCCGCGAGGCGGGCATGAATGAGCATCTGTCCAAGCCCCTGGAATTTGGCAAAATGATGGAAACCATTGCGAAGTATCGCAGGCAAAATATTTAAGAAGTCGGGCGCAAAGCCCCCGACTTTGATGCCTACGGATTGTTCCGTGCTACGCACTCCCACAATCCTACCCTCTATTCGCATATCGTGGGATTATCATCCCACTTTTATGCTCATACCGGGGGCGGGTCCTAAGGTCTTTCACCCACTTATGAGCAAGCTCATGTGGGTTTAGACCTTTTGACCCTGGCATCAATATTTAATAAAAATTTTAGCACTCACCTCTTGCGAGTGCTAAAAAACAGTGCTAGTATAATCTTTGTAACAGGAACAAGCGACTGCAGCAGCAGACAATTGTTTGAAAAGAGATGTGAAGTGGTCAGCCGCGCAGGGAACTGTGTCGGCTGATTTTTACATGGAAAACGTCTTGGTTGTGTGGCTCACCGGTTGGGCAGAATGGAGGGAATATGACGAAGACAACAAAAAGAGATTATTATGAAGTACTGGGTGTCAGCAAGACAGCGGACGCTGCAGCGATAAAAAAAGCATACCGGAAACTGGCGAAAAAATACCATCCGGATACCAATGCAGGAGACCCGGTGGCAGAGGAGAAGCTGAAGGAAGTTAACGAAGCTTACGATGTGCTGGGAGATGAAAAAAAGAAGAAACTATATGATACCTACGGTTTTGCTGCTTTTCAGGAGGGATTTAATGAAGAGGCTGCCAGACAGTATCAGGAGCAGTTTAAGAACGGAGGAGGCTTCCACTACAGCGGAGGCACCGGCGGTTTCGGAGCCGATGGTTTCGGTACGGGTTCTTTTGATGGTTTCGGCGGGGACGAGGATATCTTCGACAACCTGTTCGGACAGTATTTCAAAGGACAGACGGGCTCCGGACGCAGCAACCGGGCAAGCTACCGCAGCAAGGGGCAGGATGTGGAATCCGGTATCACCATCAGCTTTGATGAGGCAATGCACGGCTGCGACAAGACCTTTACCTTAAGAGATCCGGCTACCGGCAAATCTGAATCCGTGCAGGTGCACATTCCGGCGGGCATCGACACCGGTAAAAGTATCCGTCTGAAAGGTAAGGGCGGCGAAGGCTACTCCGGCGGTGAGAGCGGAGACCTGTATCTGAAGGTAACGGTACAGGAGAAGCCCGGCTGGGAGCGTAAGGGACAGGATCTGTATACCACAGTTAATATCCCCTATACCACAGCAGTATTAGGCGGCGAGATCCGTGTGCCCACCCTGTACGGCGATGTCATGTGCAAAGTGAAGGAAGGCACCCAGTCCGGCAGCAAGATCCGGCTGAAAGGCAAGGGCGTGGTCTCCATGAAGGACAAAAACGCCCACGGCGACCAGTACGTCGTGATCCGTATCCAGGTACCTAAGAATCTGACACCTGCAGCCAGAGAAAAACTGGAAGAATACAGGAAAGTCAGCGGGTTCTAAGGAATCCACTGCTTATTGAGAATTATTGAGAAAAAAAGTGGATAAAATCCGGAAAAAATACTGGAAAAATAAAAAGAGTTCTTATATAATGTCTTCTTAAACGAGAAAAACGTAATGTTTTAAAACCATAAACAATAGGAGGAAATTACAATGTTAAAGTGCTTAAAGAAAATCGACAAGGCGAAAACCGGTATCTTCGCAGCGGGCGTTCTGTTCGGAACCGCAGGTATCAAGATCCTGTCCAGTAAGGATGCGAAGAAGCTCTACACCAACTGCACCGCAGCTGTTCTGCGTGCAAAAGAGTGTGTCATGAAGACTGCTACCACCATTCAGGAGAACGCAGAGGATATCTACGCAGAAGCTCAGCAGATCAATGAGGACAGAGCAGCACAGGCAGCGCAGGAATTCGACGACGAAGCAGAAGAGACCGCAGCAGCAGACGCTGAATAATCTCCTTCATGAAAGCAGGCATAAAATATGAAATTTGTGATCAAACATGAGATAAAGGGGAGACTCAGAATTCACATTTTACAAAGCCGCATGAGCTTTGCGCAGGCAGATACCCTGCAATACTATCTGGACGGACAGAGCAATGTCGTCAGTGCCAAAATTCAGGAGCGTACCCAGGACGTGACGGTGGTCTACACCGGCTCCAGGGAAGATATTCTGAAGACACTGGAGAGATTCAACTATCAGACCACAGATGTGCCTCAGAATTATCTGGATAATTCCGGTAGAGAGATGAACCGGGAATACAAGGATCAGCTGATCAACAAAGTAGTAATGCACTATGGAATCAAGCTGTTCCTGCCTATGGATATCCGTTCGGTGATCACCACTGTGAAATCCTTCAAATATCTCTGGCGTGGAATTAAGACCCTGGCAAAGGGTAAGATCGAAGTGCCGGTGCTGGATGCTACCGCCATCGGTGTCTCCGTACTGCGCGGCGATTACAGCACTGCAGGCTCCGTAATGTTCCTGTTGGGCATCGGCGAGATCCTGGAAGAGTGGACACACAAAAAGTCCGTCGGGGATCTGGCGAGAAGCATGTCCTTAAACATTGACAAGGTATGGGTCATGAGCGGCGGGCAGGAGATTCTGGTGCCGTCTACATCCATCAAGGCAGGAGATCTGGTAAGGATCCACATGGGCAATGTGATTCCTTTTGACGGTACGGTGACGGACGGAGAGGGCATGGTGAACCAGGCATCTCTGACCGGAGAATCCGTTCCCGTACGGAAAATCCCCGGAGGAACCGTCTATGCCGGAACGGTCGTAGAAGAAGGCGAGCTGACTATCTGCGTCAAGGAGACCGGTGGCTCCAGCAAATACGAGAAGATCATGACCATGATCGAGGAATCCGAGAAGCTGAAATCCTCTCTGGAAGGTAAGGCGGAGCACCTGGCAGATAAGCTGGTACCTTATACCTTCTTAGGTACCGGTCTGGTATGGCTGTTCACACGGAATGTGACCAAGGCATTATCCGTGCTGATGGTGGATTTCTCCTGTGCGCTGAAGCTGTCCATGCCGTTAGCGGTACTGTCTGCAATTCGTGAGGCAAGTACCTACGAGATCACGGTAAAGGGAGGCAAATACTTAGAGGCTATGGCAGATGCCACCACTATCGTATTTGACAAGACCGGAACCCTGACCAAGGCACAGCCCACCGTGGCGGATGTGGTATCCTTCAACGGACAGTCGGCGGATGAGCTGCTTCGGATCGCCGCCTGCCTGGAGGAGCATTTCCCGCATTCCATGGCAAAAGCAGTGGTACGTGAGGCAGCCCGCAAGGATCTGGTACATGAAGAACTGCATACCAAAGTGGAATATATCGTAGCCCATGGTATCTCTTCCACCCTGGAAGGCAAGAAGATCATCATCGGCAGCTATCATTTCGTATTCGAGGATGAGCAGGCACAGATTCCGGAGGGCAGGGAAGAACTGTTCGAGCAGCTGGCCGAGGAATATTCCCGTCTGTATATGGCAATCGATGGCAAACTGGCTGCGGTGATCTATATCGAGGATCCCCTCAGAGAAGAGGCACCGGAAGTCATAAAACAGCTGAAAACGCTGGGTATCGGTAAAGTCGTAATGATGACCGGTGACAGTGATCGTATCGCGAAGGCCATCGCAGGAATCGTCGGCGTGGACGAGTATTATTCCGAGGTATTACCGGAGAATAAGGCAAAGTTCGTAGAGCAGGAGAAGCAGGCAGGTCACAAGGTCATTATGATCGGTGACGGCATCAACGATTCTCCCGCACTGTCTGCTGCAGATGTGGGCATCGCCATCAGCGAGGGTGCACAGATCGCCAGAGAGATCGCGGATGTAACCATCGGTGCGGATAATTTACAGGAAGTAGCGACGCTGAAGGAGCTGAGCAATGCCCTGATGGCGCGGATCCATAAAAATTACCGCATGATCGTAGGAATCAACACCGGACTGATTGTCTTAGGTGTGGCAGGAATCATTCCGCCCACCACTTCCGCTCTGCTGCACAATACCTCCACACTGTGGATCAGCACCAAGAGCATGAAGAATCTTCTGGACAAAGAAGAAATATAAAATCAAAGATAAGCCGCTGCATAGCAGGATATACTTGCAGTGGCTTATCTTTTTTTGATATCAATATCCACGGATCACTTCGCTGCATAGCAGCTCTCGTGCAAGCACGGGCGGCTTTTATAACTTTTGTCCCTGATATTGATATAATGTACGGTACTTTTGTAGGAATTATATGTTGCATATTTGTATATGCTTGTATATAATGATATAATAATTCCTAGTTAGGTGCTAGAGATAGGAGGAAGTATATGTCAGAACAATTATTACAGGTGCGTAACTTGTCCGTCAGTGTAGAGGACAAGCCCATCCTTCATGGAATAGATTTAGAGGTTCGTCCCGGAGAGACCCATGTCCTCATGGGACCCAACGGTGCCGGCAAATCCACCCTGGGCTACACTATCATGGGAAGCCCCCGTTATGAGGTGACCGGTGGCGAGATCCTGTTCAAAGGGAAAGAGTTATTGGAAGAGACCGCAGACCAGAGAGCGAAGGACGGTATCTTTTTATCTTTCCAGAATCCCTTAGAGGTCCCCGGAGTCTCCCTGCGTAACTTTATCCGTAACGCCGTGGAGCAGAGAAGCGGCTCCCGCATCAAGCTGTGGACATTCAAAAAGGAACTGGAGAAGGCAATGGAAGTATTGCAGATGGATCCTTCCTACGGTGACCGTGATCTGAACGTCGGCTTCTCCGGCGGTGAGAAGAAAAAGGCGGAGATCTTACAGTTACTTATGTTAAAGCCCTCTCTGGCAATCCTGGATGAGACCGATTCCGGACTGGACGTGGATGCAGTACGTACGGTATCCAAGGGCGTGGAAGAGTACCAGAAGGACAAAAAGGGTGCGCTGTTGATCATCACCCACAGCACCAGAATCTTAGAGGCACTGCATGTGGATAAAACCCATGTACTGGTGAACGGCAAGATCGTGGCATCCGGCGACGCTTCTCTCGTGGACGAGATCAACGAGCATGGTTTTGAGCGTTTTCTGGAAGCGTAAAGGAGGTCGACGATCCGAATGAGTGAACGAGAAAAGACTTATGTGGAAGACGTCAACAGAAGCATTTATGATATCCGTAACGAAGAAAAAGACGTCTACCGCATTCAGAAAGGACTGACGCCCGCCATTGTGGAAGAGATTTCTGCGAAAAAGAACGATCCCGCATGGATGGCGAATTTCCGTCTGCAGTCATTGCAGATCTATAATGAGATGGAAGTCCCCGACTGGGGTCCCTCCATCGAGGGTCTGAACATGGAAGATATCGTGACCTATGTCAAGCCTAATACCCATATGAGTGCCAAATGGTCCGAGGTGCCGGAGGACATCAAGGATACTTTTGAAAAACTGGGAATCCCCCAGGCGGAGCGGAAGTCCCTCGCCGGCGTAGGTGCCCAGTACGATTCCGAGTTGGTATATCATAATGTCAGAGAAGAAGTGGCAGCCCAGGGCGTAGTCTACACCGATATGGAGAGTGCCCTGAACGGGGAATATGCGGATATGGTGCGGAAGCATTTCATGAAGCTGGTTACCCCCAGAGACCACAAATTCGCAGCACTGCATGGTGCCGTGTGGTCCGGCGGGTCCTTCGTATATGTGCCCCCCGGAGTGTCCGTGACGATCCCCCTGCAGTCCTATTTCCGACTGAATGCACCGGGTGCCGGACAGTTCGAGCATACCCTCATCATCGTGGATGAGGGGGCTTACCTCCACTTTATCGAAGGCTGTTCCGCCCCGAAGTACAACGTGGCGAACCTTCATGCCGGCTGCGTGGAACTGTTCGTTGGAAAAAATGCAAAACTGCGTTATTCCACTATCGAGAATTGGTCCAAGAACATGTATAACCTGAACACCAAGCGTGCCCTGGTGGAAGAGGGCGGTACCATCGAATGGGTATCCGGTTCCTTCGGATCCCACGTATCCTACCTGTATCCCATGAGCGTGCTGAACGGTAAGGGCGCAAGAGCGGAATTTACCGGTATTACTTTCGCCGGAGCCGGACAGAATCTGGATACCGGTACCAAGGTGGTCCACAATGCACCGGAGACCACTTCCTATATCAATACCAAGTCCATCTCCAAGGATGGCGGTATCAGTACATTCCGAAGCTCCGTGGTGGTGAAGAACAGCGCGGCGAAGAGCAAATCCGCCGTATCCTGTCAGTCCCTGATGCTGGATGACAAGTCCCGTTCCGACACCATTCCGGCGATGGACATCCGCACCCAGGATGCCGACATCGGACATGAAGCAAAGATCGGCAGAATCAGCGACGAGGCAGTGTTCTATCTGATGTCCCGCGGTATCTCCGAGGAGGACGCCAGAGCCATGATCGTCAGCGGATTCGCAGACAATGTATCGAAGGAACTGCCGTTGGAATATGCGGTGGAGATGAACAACCTGATCCGCCTGGAAATGAAAGGCAGCATTGGATAAGGAAGGAGGACAGAATATGGAAAACGAATACAATATGACCATCAACCGACTGCCCTCCAAGACCTGGAACTGGCTTCGCATGAATGAGACGCAGTTGGAGAAAATAGAGATTCCCGTGGCAGGAGAAGCGCGCATCACCCTGCCGGAGAAGATAACGACCGTTGAAAACGAAGGCTCCAAGCCCTGGAATACCGATTTCGCAGGCATTGCCTCCGGTATGGGAGAGGACATGGATGGTCTGCTTGCCGCAGCCGGAGCAAAAGCAAAACATTACGAAGTGCCCGCCGGTGTGGCAGAGGAACAGCCGTTATTGTTGGATTACGAATATGTGCAGAACAGCTTACAGGCAGGCGCTGTAGCGGTAAGAGCAGGTAAAAACAGTGAGATTACCGTAATCGAGGACTTTGCTTCCGGCAGAGAGGCAGCAGGTCAGGCAGCGGTATCCACCAGACTGTATCTGGAAGAAGGAGCGAAGATCCGCCTGATCCAGGTGCAGAGACTGGGCAGTGAATTTACTTTTATGAATGATATCGGTGCCCTATGTGAGGAGAAGGCTTCCTTGGAAGTGATCCAGCTGATCCTGGGTGGGAAGAACACCTACCTCGGATGTAAGACCACCCTGCAGGGCAGAGAGAGCAGCCTGAATGCCGATACCGCTTATATTGTAGACGGTGATGGCAGACTGGATATGAACTACGTGGCGCTGCATGAGGGCAAAAAGACCCAGAGTAATATGCAGGCAGGCGGTGTGTTACGGGATCATGCCTTTAAGTTATACCGCGGTACCATTGATTTCAAATGGGGTGCCAAGGGTGCAGTAGGTAACGAGAAAGAGGATGTGCTGCTATTGTCCAACGATGTGGTGAACCAGACCATTCCCCTGATCCTCTGTGCGGAGGAAGATGTGGAAGGTAATCACGGTGCCACCATCGGCAAGCTGGATGATGAGCTGTTGTTCTACTTAGAGAGCCGCGGCATGAACAGAGAGCAGATCTATGAGATGATGGCGATGGCAAAGGTGGATGCGGTCTGCCGCAAGATCCCCGATGCCGCCACACAGGCGAAGGTACAGGAATTCCTGGGCAGAGCCGTGGAAGAGGAAGCGGAAGAGTAAGATAACAGGAGGAAGTATGACGACTTCAATCAGCGAGATCCGTAAGGATTTTCCTCTGCTGGAGAATCAGGATGTGATCTATCTGGATACGGCGGCGACTTCACAGAAGCCGACCTGTGTCCTGGAGGCAGAGCGAGAATTTTATGAAAAATACAATGCCAATCCCCTGCGCGGATTATACGAGCTGGGAGAGGCAGCAACCGAAAAATACGAAGAAGCCAGAGAGACAGTAAGAGAGTTCCTGAATGCGAAGGAAGCGGCAGAGATCATTTTCGTCCGCAATGCTACGGAAGCCTTGAACCTGGTGGCGTACAGCTTCGGCTCCCTGGTACTGAAGCCGGGAGATGAGATCCTGGTGAGCATCATGGAACACCACAGCAATCTTCTGCCCTGGCAGCAGGCAGCAGCCAGAACCGGAGCAGTGGTGAAATATTTAGAGTGCACCGAGGACGGAAAATACACCGAGGAAGCTTTTAAGGAGGCGCTGAGCGACCGTACGAAGATCGTTGCCATGACCCAGGTATCCAATGTGCTGGGCTGCAAAAATGATATCAAACGTTTTGCACAGCTGACACATGAGGCAGGTGCTTATTTCGTGGCGGACGGAGCCCAGAGCGTGCCCCATATGGCAGTGGATGTACAAGATCTGGATGTGGATTTCCTGGCATTTTCCGGACATAAAATATACGCGCCCATGGGAATCGGTGCGTTATATGCGAAGAGAGAGCTGTTGGAGCAGATGCCCCCGTTTTTATGCGGTGGGGAAATGATCGATTCCGTCAGCCGTACAGGAGCCGTGTGGGCGGAAGTGCCCCATAAGTTCGAGGCAGGTACGGTGAACGGCGCCGGCGCCTATGCACTGGCGGAAGCAATCCGTTATGTGCAGAAGATCGGCTTTGATTTCATCGAAGAGAGAGAAGCGAAGCTGACGAAACTGCTGATGGATGGCATGAAGGAGATCCCTGCGGTACACATTTTAGGATCCCAAAATGCGGAGGACCATCACGGTATCGTGACATTTAAGCTGGAGGGCGTGCATCCCCATGATGTGGCATCCATCTTAGATGCGGATCACATTGCGGTCCGGGCGGGACATCACTGTGCCCAGCCGCTGTTACAGCATCTGAAAGTATTGTCTACCACCAGAGTGAGCTTAGGGCTCTACAATACGGAAGAAGAGATACAGGCATTTTTAACGAGCCTTGCCGGAATAAGGAGACAGATGGGCTATGGAGAATAAGACTTTTTATAATGAGATCCTGACGGAGCACAATCTGCATCCGTATCATAAGCATAAGCTGGAGGATGCCAACCTGGTGCTGGAAGGTGTCAATCCCAGTTGCGGCGATGATATTTTCCTGGAACTGAAGGTGGAGGACGGTGTGGTCGTGGATGGATCCTTTGAAGGAGACGGCTGTGCCATCTCCCAGGCCTCCGCAGACATGATGCTGGAGCTGGTCATCGGCAGGAGCAAGGACGAGGCACTGCACCTGGCGGATCTGTTTCTTAAGATGATCAAGGGAAGCATCACCGAGGAAGAGCGGGACGAACTGGAAGAGGCTTCTGTACTGCAGGATATCGCCCATATGCCTGCCCGAGTAAAATGCGCGGTGCTTGGCTGGCATACCATGCAGGAATTATTGAAAACAGAAAAAAATAGTTGATAAAAGATAAAGATGTATCTTGCACAGCCCTTTGGGATACGCTACAATAAATGTAAATGTACGAAAAACGGGGGCAGTGCATGGATATGAAGATTACCCTGGCGCAGGGGCTTGCTGTGGGACTGGAAGGAGATCGTCACCGTAGCCGGTATCATCGGACTTCGTGCGGCACTGACGTTCCTGATCCACTGGGAGATCAAGGAAGAGAAGAATCATCCCTAAGAATTAAAATACAGGCAGAGACTGATTTTATGCGTAAATAATTCAGTCCCTGCTTTTTTGTTAAGATTTGATCAAAAAAGGACTAGAAAAGCCTATGAGATACAGAAGACAACTGGCGTTGTTTTTGATGACAGGTATGTTAATACTGGGTGTTACCGGATGCGGAAGCGCGGCGGATCACGGAAACGACAGGGAAGCGGTGGATATTTTCGCTGCGTCTAAGTCCGGTGATTATCGTCTGATCCTCATGGATATCATGATGCCCGAGATGAACGGTCTGGAGGCTGCGAAGACCATTCCCATTATCGCCATGACAGCCAATGCCTTCGTGGAAGACAGACAGGAAGCTTTCGATGCGGGGATGACGGAGCATCTGCCCAAGCCCCTGGAAGCCGCCACTCTTATCGAAACGATCCAGAGAGTGTGTTCTGTGGAAAAATAAGATACACCGGAGAAAAAGATTAAATTTGTAATGGTATAAAGGTTAAAATTGCACCTTGGAAAAATGCTGTCAAAGGACTAATATATAACGATAAAGTACGTATTTATAAAAAAAGTGTAAAGAAATGCTAAAAAATCCATTGCATTCGACACGTTGGCATGCTAAAGTTGACAGCGGCATGAACGTAAATGTAAATGATTACGCATGCTTAAAAGGAAATCAGAATGGAATTACAAAAGACACTTACCCCAAATGAGGCACTGGAGCGCGTCCTGCGATCTTATCAGACATACTACAATATCAAGACAGAAGCTGTAGAACCGCCATTCGCAGCCGAAGCGGTCTTCGGATCCCATAATGAACAGTATTTTCTGATCAAGAAAGCAAAGGTGGCAGATATTGACACCAACGAGACCGTGTATTTCGCAACAGAAGAGTCTCTGTCGAAGGAGCGTCTTCTGGAACTGGACGCCATTGCCTGGGAGCGGGGAACTGCCAATGTGCAGCCCTCATCCAATCACAGGAACAGTGATGTCGTACTGATCATTCTGACCGGCCATGTAGACGAGGATACTTTCGCACAGGTGAAAAAGTGCAAGCATTACCAAAGTTACCTCTGGGGATTTCATGGCTGGAGTAATTATCGTTTGATTGTCGCCGAACTCTCTTCGGGTCGGATCGTCCACAACCGCCACGGACAGATTCTGAAGAAGCTCGTGAAAAAGGCAATGATAAATTAAATCTGTGTATTAAGAAAAGGAGAAACACAAATGACAGCATTATTAATTGTTTTGGCCGCTATCGTATTATTGTTCATCGGCTATGTGTTCTATGGCTCCTGGCTGGCAAAACAGTGGGGCATCGATCCTACCAAGAAGACTCCTGCTATTGAGAAGGATGACGGTGTGGATTACGTCGCAGCTAAGCCTGCCGTACTTATGGGACATCATTTTTCATCTATCGCCGGAGCAGGCCCGATCAACGGACCGATTCAGGCTTCCATCTTCGGATGGGTTCCCGTATTCCTGTGGTGTATTATCGGTGGTATTTTCTTCGGCGGTCTGCAGGACTTCGGTTCATTATTCGCATCTATCAGACATGACGGTAAATCTGTAGGTGAGATCATCGAGGATTCCATGGGATCCAGAGCAAAGAAGCTTTTCATCATCTTCGCACTGTTAGTGCTGATCCTGGTAATCGCTTCCTTCGTTAACATCGTGGCAGGTACTTTCCTGACTGTGGCAGACGAAGCCGGCAAGACCGCTTTCGGTTTTGTAACCAATCCTACCGGTAACCAGTCTACTGCTATGATCTCTCTGTTATTTATCGTTCTTGCTGTTATTTATGGTTATGCGACCAACAGAATGGGTGTCAAGACTCTGCCCGCTACCATCGGTGGCATCATCGGCATCGTAGCTATCACCGTTCTTGGCCTGAATGTTGGTTTTGCAATGAATCGTATCGCATGGATCGTATTCGTAGGTGTGTACATCGCAGTGGCTTCCCTGGTTCCTGTATGGATCCTGTTACAGCCCCGTGACTACCTGTCCAGCTTCCTGCTGTATGCTATGATCGGTCTGGCATTCATCGGTGTGGTTGCAGGTGCATTCACCGGTACCGTTGCATTCGATATTCCCGCTTTCACCAGCTGGGAGCCCAAGGCAGGACAGACATTGTTCCCTATGCTGTTCATCACCGTAGCATGTGGTGCATGTTCCGGTTTCCACAGCCTGATCGCTACCGGTACTTCTTCCAAGCAGCTGGCTAACGAGAAGGATGCCAAGGCGATCGGTTATGGTTCCATGCTGATCGAGTCTGCTCTGGGAGTTATCGCTCTGGTAGCAGTCGGCGCAGTATATCAGAAGTATTTAAACGGTGAGTTCGGTTCTCCCGCAGCTGCATTTGCTGCAGGTATCGCTTCCATGTTCGGTACCGAAACCTCTAAGGCATACACCACCATTTACGCATTGTTGACTCTGTCTGTATCCGTATTCGCACTGACCAGTCTGGATACCGGTACCCGTCTGAGCCGTTTCATGTTCTCCGAGCTGTTCCTGAAGGAAGGCGAGGCTACTTACAAGGATGCCAAGGGTGCACGTAAGGTGCTGGCTCATCCTCTGTTCGGTACCGTTCTGATGGTTGTCATCGGTTGTATCCTGGGCGGTCTGTCCTTAAGCCAGATCTGGGGTCTGTTCGGTGCAGCGAACCAGCTGCTCGCAGGTATCGCTCTGATGGCAGTAGCTGCATGGCTGGGTGAAGTTGGTAAGAACAACAAGATGTTCTACTTCCCTATGGTATTCATGCTTGCTGCAACCCTGACCAGCCTGGTAATCACCGTAATCAACAAGTGCAAGGCAATCGGTGCCGGCACTGCTGCATGGGGTGACTGGTTCCAGCTGTTCTTCGCAGTTGCAATGGCAATTCTGGCAATCTTCCTGGTAGTGGAAGGTGCACAGACCTTCGCTAAGCAGATGAAAGAGAAGAAAGCTAAGAAGGCAGCTTAAGAAAAAGAATAGATTACAAAAGATAAACATAGAAATCCCGGAGACCTGTTAAAGTCTCCGGGATTTCTTATTGGAATCAAATTAATGTTCAAAAAATGCAACGGCTACCGCACCGGGTCCCACATGGGTTCCGATAGTGGCTCCTAAAGTGCTGATGGGGAGCTTTTTGGCGTAATCTTTCCAGAGATGTTCGCTGTCATGAATGTATTTTTGCAACAGTTCATCACTCAGGCCGGTATATCCCAGGCAGAAAGGTCTGGAGAAATCCACACCGTCCGCTTTTTCGATCTCCCGGATGAGGAAGTTGCTGCCGTTTTTGGAGCCCCGGGCCTTGCCCAGCATAATGATCTCTCCGTCGGAAACAGCAACCACCGGCTTGATGGCTAACGCACCACCGATGGTGGCATTTAAGCTGTCCACGACGAAGACTTTGCCTTCATAATCTTCGGCGGCGATCCGGGCGCTCTGACAGGTGCCGGACAATTTGCCGGAGATGGTGATGACAATGACAGTCTCTCCGGCGGATACGGCTTTTTCGTAGGCTTCTTCGAAGACACCGTCCGCATATTCGTCGTCGCCGAAGCGGATGTGCAGCGGCAGGATGGTGACATCCTCCCTGGGGTTGTTCATATCGGATGCGGAGTCCGTGATAAAACGTATTTTTTCCATAGTAGAGATACCTAGCCTTTCTCGGAGGGGTGTTCTGCCGTAAATTCAGCAAGATATTGTTCCAAATTGAGGGAGATTCGCTCCAGGGAATCATAGAGACTGATCCGTTGCTCCTCTGTCATGCCATCTCCGCCGTGCGCCAGTGCGGCATAGATCCGGGTACTGATTTTTTTGACTACAGTGCTGCCTTCCTCCGTCAGATAATACAGCGTGCGGTAGGAGCGCTTATGCTCCGGCAGCTCGCAGGAGACCAGCCCCCTCGAACTTAACTGACTTAAGGTGCGGGAGATGGCGGCTTTGTCTTCCTTGCATAATTCCGTCAGCTGTGTGGCGGTCAGACCCTCCGGATGCTTCCCAAGATAATACAGACACATGGTGTAACCGGCTTTCAGATCCATCTGACCCATTTCCAGTTCCTTTAATTTTTGCAGATAACGGTGCAATTCCGTGATGGATATGACAAATCTTTCAAAACGATCCTGCATAAAAATTCCTCCTGTAAGATGTTGACTGTACAACAACTTAATGAAGTGTAACACATGGATGTTGATAAGTCAACGAATAAAAGACAGGTTCCCGGTGATTGTGCAGGGAGACAGTTTATGCTATGCTAGACTTTGGAAACGTTTGCGGAGAACGCATCGGAAAAAGTGAGGAACATAGTATGCTCAGACCTAGTATCGGCATTGACTGGGACGACGTCACCGCCCCGTTTAACAGTATAGCCATTCGTATGGCAAATGAAAAATATCACCCGGAGGAACCGTACCGCTTAGAAGAGATCACTTCCTGGGCGAATGAGGGACGGACCTCGGTGATCAAAGAATTTTACAGTGATCCCGAACTGTACCGGAGACAGATTCCCACGGAGGAGACGAAGCGGGCGATCCGCAGGCTGATGCAGATCGCGGATGTATTTTTTATTACAGCGGTGTCGCCGCGGTTTATGGGAGTGCGGGCGGAGCAGATCATGACCCAGTTCCCGGAATTTCCGCCGGAGAACATCATTTTGGGAAGCGCCAAGGACCGTGTCCATTTCGATATTGTGTTAGATGATGCCATCCACAATATTTTGGAGAGTAAAGCGGAATATCCGGTGCTGATGCGAAAGCCCTGGAATGCCAGGATGACGGGACTTTTGTCCGTAAATACCATGTCGGAATTCGTGTCTTTGGTGAAGCAGATCATGAAAGCTTCCACATCTAAGACCGAGAAGATCACCGCACCGGCGGTACTGGCACTGGTGGGACCCTCCGGCTCCGGCAAACGGGAGATTACGGAAGCACTGTGCAGTGATTCTGGGGGAGAGTTACGGGGATTGTTCGTGCGACCGGTGAATTATTGCACGGAGCCCGGACGTTACGGACATCAGTATGTGTCGGAAGAAGCCTTCGAACGGATGAACTTTTTTGAAAAAACGGCTTATGCCGGCGTGCGGTACGGCACCAGAAAAGAAGACATTCAGGAACTGCTGGAACAGGGAAAATTCGCCGTGATTCCGGTGGATATGTGCGGTGCCATCGCCATGAAACGCACTTTCCCCACTCATATCATCTATGTGGCAAGGGACAAGGAAAAACTGATTGCGGATATTATTGACTCCGATTACGACACCGAGGAAAAGACCCTGCGGATCCTGTCCATCGATGCGGAGAAGCGGAACCGCAAGATCTGCGATTATGTGATTCATAATGATACCATAGATGGAAATTACGTCAGCGGTGCGGAGGAACTCAGACAGCTGATTGCGACAGCGGATGAGAAATGCCGGAGCGGAAAATAGCAGGCGGACACAGAGAATATAGAGAATATGGAAGAAAAGCAATTAAAATACTATAAAATGCATCATGATTTACAGGAGCAGATCCGCCGTGGCGAACTGCGGGCGGGGGATAGAGTTCCCTCGGAGAACCGGCTGGCGGAAGCCTATCAGGTAAGCCGTCAGACGGTCCGCAAGGCGCTTGCCATCCTGGAGCAGGAGGGGGCGATCTATGCGGTACACGGCAAGGGAACTTTCGTGTCGGAGCGGGTACGCCCGGAGCATAAGTCCCACAACATCGCCGTGGTGACCACCTATCTGTCGGACTATATTTTTCCCCGGGTCATTCAGGGAATCGATGAGGTGCTTACGGCACAGGGGTACAGTATTTTGTTAAAAAATACGAGAAACTCCAGGAGCCAGGAGGCAAAATGCCTGGAGGAATACGGCATTCCCTACGTGTTTATCCAGGGGTGCTTTGACCGGATGGAGGACAACCCCCAGGAGGGAATCTTACGCCTGCTGTCGAAGGGAATGATGCCGGAAGCCATCGTCTGTTACAACGACCAGATCGCCATGCAGGTCATCCCGGCGCTGACCGCCCGGGGGATCCGGGTTCCGGAGGATATCTCCGTCACCGGCTATGACAATTCTTACATGGCGATGGGAGGAGATTTCCACCTGACCACCATCGTCCATCCCCAGGAGAAACTGGGAGAGATGGCGGCACAGCTGTTGCTTTCACTGCTTCGAGGAGAAGCCGGAGAGAAGGCGGAACGCAGGATACTGATCCAACCGGAACTGGTGGTGGGGAATTCCTGCCGCCTGGGACAGAGTGGGACCTAGAGGTTCGCGCACAGCCGCAGGATGCTTACTTGTCGGCAGGGAAGTAATATGCTATACTTTGGAATGGTAAAGTGATAAATTCTACAATGAGGGAGAAGACGAGATTGAACGCTACAACAGATGTTTCCAAACCGAAGTCACTGTTCGGAATCTGGATTGGTTTTTTCGTAAAATATATCGGAATTTTGATTGCAGCAGGAGTGGTTGGAATCCTGCTCCTAACGCTTGCCTATCATATTCCGGTGAATCAGGAATCGAAGGAGTCCACCTTTGAATACAGTGGACAGATGGGCTGGGCGCCGCTTGTGAACAACCGTTATACCCAGTATATTCCTTTCTTCACTTCCTATGAGATTGGAACCCTGGATGATGCCACAGACCGGACGATCCTGAACAACTGTTATAATGAAGGAGAGGAATCCGCCATCAAACGCGCGGCGGATATGAATAATTACGGAAGATACTGGCACGGCTATGTTGCCGTTCTGCGTCCCATCTTCTATTTTATGGACTACTGGGATTATCTGCTGGTCAACAGTTTTGCCCAGCTGTTTATCATGGGATGTGTAGGCTACGCCATCTATAAGGCGACGGGACAGAAAGGGTATCTGCTGGCATTTTTCTGCTCCTGTGCGTTCCTGACACCGGCAGCTACCGCTATGTCGCTGCAGAATTCGCCGGTATTTTATGTGGCTATGCTGGGAAGTTTGTTTGTTCTGCTGAAGACAGACTGGATCTTAGAGAAAAACAGAAGGTATTATCTGTTTTTATTCCTGGGAATTGTGACCTGCTATTTTGATTTTCTGACCTATCCGTTACTCAGCTTCGCATTCCCGTTCTGCTGGCTGCTGGTAGCGGCAGGAGAGAAAGTGAATCTGAAGGAGCGGATCACCCTGCTATTTGGCGGCGGTATTTCCTATGTCATCGGCTGGGGTGGATTCTTCGGTGTAAAATGGGTCGTTGAGACGATTGTATGCGGTCCCTCAATCCTGGACAACGGTATCGGCGCGGTATTCAATCACCTGTTCAGCGGCATGCCCGATGAGAACAGACTGCTGCATCAGACCTATTGCAGAATTGATACACTGTATAACAATTTCAGACATTATCTGTTCCCGCTGTTTATTCTGTTGTTACTTGCATGGATCGTAGTGCTCTTCTACGAATTCCTGCGGGGAGAATTCCGAATAAAAACGGAACAACTGATTTTTGCGGCAGTGACCTTAACCTCTCCCGCATGGTATTTTATTATGAATACCCATACCAGCTATCATCATCTGTTTACTTACAGAGTCTATGGAGCATCGTTGCTTGGCTTTATGCTGTTCGTCTGCGGTTGCCTGGATAAAAATAGTGATGGGAAGAAGATCGCTGTAGGCGCCCTGGTGAAAAGAGTTGCAGTGGTTATATGCTGTCTGGCAGTGGGACTGGGAGCATCGAGACTTGCCAAGGAAGACCGGACGGATATCAACGGAGGAGATAATACAGAGCTTACCCTGGCACAGGGGGATACGCTGGAATTTGAGTTTACTCCTTCCGTGAATAATGTGAAGGGATTTACGTTCTGCGTGAAGCCGAACGGTTCCACCGACGGAGACCTGGTGATCGCTATCTACGATGGAGAGACATTGTGTGGAGAAAAGGCGATTCCCATAGAGACTTATGAAAATACAGTATTCGAAATGCAGCTGACAGACTGGAAACTGACCGCAGGCAAAACCTATCAGATGAAAGCGTCTGTGCGGGATAATGCTGCCGGAGTCATTCTGCTGGTAACCCCGGAGGGCGAAAAGCCTCAGGCGGAATACGGCAGGGCATATCTAAACGGCGAACAGCTGCCGGATATTGCACCGCTGTCAGGAATCACCTATCGCGGACATTTCCAGTCGGTGCAGATTAAATTGTATCTGTCTCTTTGCGTAGCAGCATTTTTATTGATGTGGTTTATGGTGGCAGATACCTTATTAAAGAATAAAGATGCAGGTTGCATCCGGGAGAGCAAACCTTTATAATAAGAAAAGTACAGTCTGAAAAGATGCAGAGATTGCAGACATAATTCGGACACGAACAGGAGGACGAGCATGATTCAGTTAACACAGGGCGGCGCTTATCTGGTAAATGGTACAGAAATTGTAGCTGATACTCCGGAAGCGGCAAGTCAGATACAGGCGAAGACCGGCATTACGATCTCTAAGGAAGAAGCAGCGAAAAACACCATGGCTTACGGCATTTTACGGGAGCATAATACTTCCGGCAATATGGACAAGCTGAAGATCCGTTTCGATAAGCTGACCAGCCATGACATTACATTTGTAGGTATCATTCAGACCGCAAGAGCATCCGGACTGCAGAAGTTCCCCATGCCCTATGTATTGACCAACTGTCATAACTCTCTGTGTGCCGTAGGCGGCACCATCAACGAGGATGACCACATGTTTGGTCTGACCTGTGCGAAAAAGTACGGCGGAGTCTATGTACCCCCTCATCAGGCAGTTATCCACCAGTTCGCCAGAGAGATGTTAGCCGGCGGCGGCAAGATGATCCTGGGTTCCGATTCCCATACCCGTTACGGTGCTCTGGGTACCATGGCTATGGGCGAGGGCGGTCCCGAACTGGTTAAGCAGCTGCTGAATCAGACCTATGATATCAATATGCCCGGCGTGGTAGCCGTATACTTAAAGGGCGCTCCCGTGAAGGGTGTCGGCCCTCAGGACGTGGCACTGGCTATTATCGGCGCTGTATTCAAGAACGGCTATGTGAAGAATAAAGTAATGGAGTTCGTAGGTCCCGGCGTGGCTTCCTTAAGTGCGGATTTCCGTATCGGCATTGATGTCATGACCACAGAGACCACCTGTCTGTCCTCCATCTGGAAGACCGACGACCAGATCCGTGAGTTCTATGAGATCCACGGACGTACCGAAGACTATAAGGAACTGAATCCCGGTCAGGTAACCTATTATGACGGACTGATCGAGGTAGATCTGGACAAGATCCGTCCCATGATCGCCATGCCGTTCCATCCCAGCAACACCTACACCATCGAAGAGCTGAATGCCAACCTGATGGATATTCTGGATGAGACCGAGAAGCGTGCCAAGGTAAGCTTAGACGGCGCTGTAGACTTCACTCTGAAGAATAAAGTAAAGAACGGCAAATTCATCGTAGATCAGGGTATCATCGCAGGCTGTGCCGGCGGTGGATTCGAGAATATCTGTGCGGCAGCGGATATTCTGAAGGGCAGATACATTGGTGCGGATGAATTTACCTTAAGCGTATATCCCGCATCCATGCCCGTATACATGGAACTGATCCGCAACGGCTGCGCAGCTACCATTTTGGAGACCGGTGCAGTCATGAAGACAGCGTTCTGCGGTCCCTGCTTCGGTGCCGGAGATACCCCTGCCAACAACGCGTTCAGTATTCGTCACTCTACCAGAAACTTCCCGAACCGCGAAGGTTCCAAGCTGCAGAACGGTCAAATAGCTTCTGTAGCTCTGATGGATGCAAGATCTATCGCAGCCACCGCAGCCAACAAGGGCGTCCTGACTCCCGCAACAGACTTCGACGGCGACTTCGGAAAATACAAATATCATTTCGACAGCAATATTTACAAGAACCGTGTCTTCGATTCCCACGGTGTGGCAGACGAGAGCGTAGAGATCCAGTTCGGTCCCAACATCAAGGACTGGCCCGCTATGGGTGCCCTGCCTGAGAATCTGGTACTGCAGGTAGTATCCGAGATCCACGATCCCGTAACCACTACCGATGAGCTGATTCCTTCCGGTGAAACCTCTTCCTATCGTTCCAATCCTCTGGGACTGGCAGAGTTCACCTTAAGCCGTAAGGATCCCCAGTATGTGGGACGTGCCAAGGAGATCCAGAAGGCAGAGAAAGAGCGTATGAACGGCGGACATCCCTGCCAGGCGGTTCCGGTACTGAAGGATGTCATGGGAGAAGTGAAGAAGCAGTATCCCGAGGCTGGTCGTGAGAACACCGGATTCGGTTCCACGATCTTCGCAGTGAAGCCCGGAGACGGTTCCGCCCGTGAGCAGGCTGCTTCCTGTCAGAAGGTACTGGGCGGCTGGGCAAATATCGCCAACGAGTACGCTACCAAGCGTTATCGTTCCAACCTGATCAACTGGGGTATGCTTCCTTTCCTGATCCAGCCCGGCGACCTGCCTTTCAAGAACCTGGATTACCTGTTCGTTCCCGGTATCAAGAAGGCCGTGGAAGATAAGGCAGAAGAGATCAAAGCTTATGTGGTAACACCCAGAGAAGGCATGAAGGAATTCTCCCTGAAGTTAGGAGAACTGACCGATGAAGAGCGCCAGATCATCCTGAAGGGATGCTTAATCAACTATAATCGTGTATAAGGAGCAAAAATATGGAATTTAACAAACCGGTATCCAACCCCATGATGGTGGGATCCATTGAATTATTAAAAGCAGAGGACACTCCGGAACACAGACAGCTGTTCTTAGACGAGCTGCAGAAGGCAAAGTTCCTGTCACCGGTCGTGATCGATCCGGTGCCCGTACCGGATGAAAAGGGGCAGGTGAAGATTGCCAGAGATTCCAAGGTGCAGTTCCCCATGCTGTCCACAGAGGACGGACGGAAGTTCTTTATGGCTTTCACGGACTGGACGGAGTTAAAAAAGTGGAAGGACGAAGAGAATCAGCAGACTTTCGCCATGAATTTTGACGATTACGCAGGAATGCTGTTACGCAAAGATGCCCAGGGCAATATCAGCCCGGCACTGGGATTCGTAATCAATCCCTTTGGCGGCAATATCGTAGTGACCAGAGAAATGGTTGCCAGCATGATCGCAGCGAAGCTGAAAGCAGCCGGCAGACCGATGCCTCCCGCATCCACAGCTCCCACACAGCCCACACAGCAGTAAAGCAACAAATTAACACTAAATAAAACGTTCTGTTACCATCTTTTTTATTACAGGAAGCTTTACTTTGATCTGGATGCGACGGTGAGGAAGAAGAGATCTCCATGTTAAAGGGCAGTGGTTCGCAAGACTGGCATTTTCTTATATGAAAACGGAAATGTGGGCACTGTGCAGCACGTAGATATGGCAGCATATGCCGCAAAAGCATAAACAAAAACATAATACCGCATTCTGCATAAAACCCATGAATCGGGCAAGACTATAGGATAAACCAGGGAAAGTGGTTTGAGTGATGCAACAGCAGGCAGCAGATTCAGGGAACAGGAAGGATGCGGATAGAATATGAGAAGAAATAGAAAGAGCAATATTCACAAAGAACGTATAATAATGTTAGCCTCTTCGGCCTTTGTACTGGCAGCGTTGACCATGACGGGGGTCTATATGAAGGGGCAGAATGTGGAGTCCAAGGATGATGGTTATACCTTGGACTTCACTGCGCTTGAAAACAATGCGGACGATAAATTGCAGGAGATTACGGAGAATAACGAGGAGCATCTGCTGAAGGAGGACGAGAACATCCCGGGGCTGACCGCGAATAACACGACGGGGAATGAGATCGCCGGGGCACCCGTTACAGAGGATGATCTGGACTATATGCCTCAGGAGGTGGGCTCCGGACATGTGGAGATCCCGGGACTGACGGATCAGGAGACTTTGCGCGAAGAAGCCGAGGCAGCACAGCCCCTGCCGGAAGTGACCGTGGAGAAGACATTGCATTTTGCGGAAAGCGATGGGTTACAGCAGCCGGTACAGAGTGATATCCTGATGCATTATTCCATGGATCAGAGCACCTATTTTGCCACACTGGACCAGTACAAATATAATCCTGCCACCATTTTCTCCGCAGAGGAGGGCACCGCAGTGACCGCCTGTGCGCAGGGAAAAGTGACTTCGATTTTTGAAAATGAGGAGATCGGCAAGGCGGTGACCCTGGATCTGGGTGACGGCTATGAAGCTACCTACGGGCAGCTTGCGGAGATCACAGTAAAGGAAGACTCCTATGTAAATCCCGGGGAAAACATAGGAAAAGTAGCAGCGCCTACCAAATATTACAGTGCCGAGGGCAGTAACGTGTATTTTGCCCTGACCCACAACGGGGAACCGGTAAACGGGGAGGCATTGTTCCGCTGATGTATATCGTAGGAGACAGGATCCTGACCATGGCGGGCAGTTTGCCATGGTCAAGACGAAGGGACGTCGGATTGATGACCTGATCCTCAAGGCGCCTGCCGCCATGAAGGTTGCCTTTGGCGAGAATCCCAAGGTCAATTATTCCGTGCGATCACGATCTATCCGGCAAAAATCTGCGGTGTGGCAGACCGAATCGGCAGCCTGGAAGTGGGGAAGGATGCAGACATTGCGATTTTCGACGGAAATCCTATGGAAATTTTCACACGAACCCTTTATACTATGATGTTGGGGGCAAAAGCCCCCAACTTTGATGCCTACGGATTGTTCCGTGCTACGCACTCCCACAA
>CAVGMD010000027.1:0-30159 GCA_963630275.1 Bacteroidaceae bacterium
GACATCGCCCTTTCACGGCGGTAACACGGGTTCGATTCCCGTTGGAGTCATTTAATTAAATATGGCGCAGTAGCCAAGTGGTAAGGCAATGGTCTGCAACACCAGTATCCACCGGTTCAAATCCGGTCTGCGCCTCGCTGAAGGGCCTCAGAAATTTATTGTTTCTGGGGTTTTTTCTTGTTCAAAAACAACTCTGTGTAACAGACCTATCTATCGCTGAAACCTGCGTAAAATCAAGGGTTACAGGGATTTCCCTATGCTTCAAAATAGCTATTCTCCTACCACTCTATCAATAAAATACCTTTCAAAGATCTTTTCATTGTAATATTTTGCATTATTCAGTTTTTCTAAGAAAGCTCCGTTAGAAACTGTTTCAAAACGAATAAAATCACCTCATAAGGTGGTAAAATGGTGGAAGGGCAATGGTCTAAATAAGTTCCTAAAGAGAAGCAACAAGATCATATTTATTGTCTTCATCTGGATGCAGATAAGTCTTTATAATGACCTTGTAATCATCGCCCATGATAGCAGCTACTGTTTTGATATCCCTCAGATTTTTTGTTTTCTCAAGCAGTTTCGTTGCAAAAGTATGTCTGAGAGAATGAGAACCGTAATGCTGCATATTGCAGACTTTTAATATACGATCAAAAGTATCCTGCATATGTCGGGCGGTAGGTAGATTTCCTGTATCCGTAGTTAAGATGAAATCACTACGTACAAGATTCCTTTCCGTATAAGTCATTTCCATAATTTTAAGGCAATGAAGCGCCTCTGGATTTAATGGAATATTTCTTACACTTCGAGGATATTTTGGTGGCGTTACGATATGTACATATTTTCTGTTAATTTTCGGATCCCGATTTTTTACACGGCTTATTGTTTCGGAGATATGGAGATAGGGATGATTGTTTTTATCTACCATGATTCCATTTTGGGAGATCGTTATCAGCTCTCCCTCTCGTACTCCGGTATTTAGTAATTTCCCGGCAGAGTTTCTTGATAAAGCTATTTTTTTGAACAACTCAAGATCCTCTGTAGGTAAAATTTCAATCTTTTTGGTCTTAACAGCAACAGAATCTTCACTTGGTAACTCTACGGTTTTCATCGGGTTATAGTCTTTTGGAAAATCACCGTCGTCCAGCCCGTAAGTTATTAGTGCTGAAAAAAATTCGTAGCACTTTTTAATAGTCGAATAGCTGTACTTATCCTGCAGATCATCAATGAAATCCTGAATATCTTTACCGGTAAGAAATTTAACTGCATATTCTTCAAGAGGTAGCAGATGGTTTACAATATTGCCTGAAAGAACCAGGAATTTGTATTCATCCATTTTGGCTTGTGCTTCAGCCATCGTTTTGCCACTAAATTCTTTTGGCGGGAATCCTTTTCTCTTATACCGTGCAATCCACCTACCTTTCTTATTTTGAAATATTGTACCGTCACCTTTGGCACGCCTGGTGGCACAGGCTGTTTCATTCGACATTCAAGTTCGCTCCTTTCGAGTGAAAAGAACTTTCCTTAAAATACCAAATGAACAGTAAATGCAGTTGCATTATATTACATGAAAAGTTCTTTGACAACGCATCTTTGTCTAGAAAAACAACTTTTTACCCACGTTTTTGTTTAGAAAATCTTGAATTGCTGTTTTAGAAGTAAAGTAATCTCGTCCGATTTTGGTAACGGGGAGTAGTCTGCTCTGCAATAATTCACGGGTTTTGGGTTTGCCAATTCCCAACATATTTCCAATTTCTTCTACGGAATATTTCCGAAAATCATCGTAGTTAGATAAATTTGTATTTGTTTTTCTCATATAGTTCCTCATTCTAAAATTTTGTGCGCTAATAATACACATATCTTCCGTCACCGGTTCCTGTGCCCTTTTAGGCCACGTAGTATGGCTGCACTGTGTGCATTTAGTCTATCCGCAGTGAATAATAGTACGGACAGCACCCGTATACATGACGGTATATGCTCTTCAGTTATCATGGAGCAATGATCCGTGATTTCGGATCACTTGTAGAGTAAATACAGCAGATATGCAAAAACACTTGAAAAAATTTTTGATATTTGTCGATTAGAATAAGAAAATAAAAAATGAAAATACTAATGCATGGATGATACGCTGTAAAATTTATAGATAAATAATGTTGCAAAAATAGAGACACTATAATAAGATAGTTAATAGAAAGGATGATGACTATGCCTATTATTAAACCGATTTCAGATCTTAGAAATTATACTTCAGTAGTTGGTGAAGTTGGATATGGTAAGAGAGTATATCTGACAAAGAATGGTCATGGAAAAATAGCTTTAGTTGACATGAATGAGTTGGATGATATGGAGAAAGAGCTTGCCTTATACAAATTTAAGTATGAGATGGCAGTAGCTGAAAAGTCTGTTAAGGAAGAAGGAACCATATCCGCAGATGAATTAGAGGCAGACCTGGGGGTATAATGCGTGAAAAAGCTTGAGTATTCCCAGATTGCCAGCAAGAAGCTAAAGGGACTCCGCAGAGAGCTGACAGAAAAATTCGGTGATGCATTTTCTGCTGATTTGATCCGGAAAACGTTGAAATCTATAAGACAGCTCGAAAAGTATCCAGACAGTGGGGTGCAAATAGCTAAGCTATATGACATTGATACCGACTACTGGTACTTATTTGTAAATCACAATTATTTTATTTATCGTGTAGAAAAGGATAAAGTAATAGTATTGCAGATATTCAACGAAAAAGAGGATTTCATGCAAAGCTTATTTGGTATTACCGGTAGAACACAGGAATCCATTGATTATTGGGGTGAGTGAACAGTTTTATGAGTTATCGATTAGTGATTCTGGATGATGAAAAGAAAATATTAGAGGGAATCTGTGACTTATTTCCATGGGGAAATATTGGATTTCAAGTGGCAGGCTCTTTCAATGATGCACGCAGGGGATGGGAATATATTGAAAAAGAAGGTGCAGACGTTGTACTTACAGATATTGAAATGCCTGGAATAGGTGGACTGGAATTGTGTCAGAAACTGAAGGAGCATGGTGATATTGTTGCAGTATTGTTCAGTAGTTATACAAATCAGGAATATTTTCAATCAGCTATAAGGCTGGGCGTAGCCGATTATTTAGTAAAGCCGGTGAGATATGATCAATTATTGGAGTGTTTTGCACGTGTAAAAGAGAAGTTGGACAAGAAACATCAGGTACAAGTACCTACATCGGGCAATTATTACGAACAGATCATTGAAAAGGTAAAAGAATATCTGCGTATCAATTATCGGCATGCATCGTTGGAGGAAGCATCTGCTTGTGTAAATCTCAGCCCGACTTATTTGTCCAAAATATTTAAGGAGAAAAGTGGAATAAACTTTTCGGATCTTCTGACAAAAGTGCGTATGGATAAAGCTTGTGAATTGTTAAGAGATCCGCAATATAAGGCATATGACGTTGCATTTTATGTGGGGTATGATAATCCCAAAAATTTTTCGCGGGCATTTAAGACATATTACAAGATCAGTCCTATGGAATATCGGAAACAAATTCTGGGTGCTGATGTGGAGACCGGAGTATGAAAAAAATCTTCTTTTTTAAACGTCTGCGGAATTTTTTGCTGTTGATGCTTGTACCTATGACTTTTCTGATGATTCTTTTTTCTGTGCATACAGCTAATCAGATTCGAAAGGATTTGCTGGAAGAGAGCAAACAGACGGTATCCAGTATCAATACTAATTTAGGTCAGGTAATCACAGGAGCATCAGAACAGGCAAAATCGATATCGGGAAATATCCGCATGTCGATGGCACTGCGTCATGCATTACTGGATGAGGAAATATTATATGGCGATGTACTTTATTTAAGTAGTCTGCGGTTAGCACTGAACAGTACGGTGAATGCATCTAATTATTTGGAAACGTCTTACATATATTCGTTTGACGGAGACAGGGTGGTATCTTCTAACAATGGATTGGAAACCTTATCAGCGGTAGAAGATCGAGGATGGGTCGATATCTGTAATTCTATGACAGATACGGAGATATCCTGTATCAAACCCAGAGTGGTTGCGAAAGATAAGGTTAATGAACATAGGATATTGACGATTTGCCAGAGATTGTTTGTGCAGAATAACTGTATCGTAATGAACATTAATGTAGACAAACTGCAGGAAAATATTGATGATCTGAAAATAAATACATATGAGATCGTATATATTACGGATGCAGAGGGAACGATTTTGGCATCGTCCGGAAATAGTGATGAACATGGAGAGCAATTGATTGCTGAATTATTCCGGGAAGGGATATCCAAGGAAAGCAGCTGGAGAAAGCTGCGTGGTGAAAAGGTTCAGATTACATCAGTTGCATCGGATAATCCTACGTACTATATTATATCCCTTTTGCCTAAGACAGCATTCTGGTACAGAATAAAAAAAGAAGCAATGCAGTGGGTATATGTGTTCCTGGTGGCAGCATTGATGATTATTCTTATAGCGTATTCCGTGACGAGCAGGTCGTTTAGCAATATCAATGAAATTCTTGATATGTTTGAAAGGGCGGAGAAGGGACTTCCCGTAGAGGCAAAAAAGGATGTTCTTCGGGATGAATATGAAGCGATTCTAAATAATATTGTCAGAATGTTTATTAACAGTTCTTATCTTCAACTGCAGCTCAAAGAGCAACAATTCAAGCAGGAGAATGCGGAATTGATGGCATTGCAGCTGCAGATTAATCCGCATTTTCTGTACAATACGTTGCAGACACTGGATATGCAGGTCAAGAAGACAGATTCTGATGGTGCAACGGGAGTAATTATACGGGCAGTATCAGATATCCTGAAATATGCACTGGGAGATCCGGGGCAAAATGTAACCTTGGAAGAAGAATTGGAATATCTGAAAAAATATGCAAGAATTCAGGAATATCGTTTTGGTGATTTTATTATTTATTATGAAATAGATGATGACGTGATGGATGCAGAAGTATTCCGGCTGATGCTGCAGCCGGTGGTAGAGAACAGTCTGATCCATGGACTGCGCAATCTTGAACGTAAGGGCTACATGAAAATTGTAGCAAGACAACGCGATGGCTGGCTGAAGATTCGGGTAGTGGACAACGGTCACGGAATGACGAAGGAAGAACTGAAGGAACTGCGGGACAAGTTAGAGAAAAATGAAGGAAGCAGTATTGGACTGTTGAATTTGAACCGGCGTCTGATTTTGCATTATGGCAAAGAGAGCCAGCTAAAAGTACAAACCAAAAAGGAATACGGGACTGTGGTATTTTTCCAGATTCCTTGTAAAAAGTATCTTATCTAGTGGTCAATCACAAGATAAGATACTTTTTTGATTATTTTGGCAAAATATGAAGAAAAAGAGAAAAAGCAGGTTGGTTTCCGGTAAACCGGTCGTATGCTACAATAAAATCACAAAAACAAAGGAGGGTTTTCTTATGAAAAAGAAATTAATAGCAACTGTATTGGCAGCGACTATGGCATTGATGTCCATTGGTTGCGGGAACACAGAGACCGCCGGAGATACCTCATCTAATGCGGGACAGACCGCTGAAAGCAAGACGGAAGTATCTGCCGGAACGGAGCAGAAAGATCCGGTAACGTTGCGCTTTTCCTGGTGGGGTGGAGACGAAAGACTGGCAGCAACACTGAAAGTCATCGAACAGTTTGAAGCAAAATATCCTTACATTACAATTGAACCGGAATACGGAAGTTCTGACGGATATAACGATAAGCTGGCAACACAGCTTGCAGCCGGAACAGAGCCGGATATTATTCAGATTGAACCGGGTAATATGTCATTACTGGTGTCTGATGATACAAATTATTTTGTAGATTTGAAGGAAGCAGGATTTAATCTTTCTCTGTTTGATAAGGACTATATTTCTCAGAGAATCAATGGTGGATTTGATGGTAAACAGTTGGGATTGCCTACCGGTGTCGCAGGAATTGCTCTGTTGGTAAATAAGGATGTGGCAGATGCCATTGGTATTGATTTTGCACAGGATTATACTTGGAACGATCTGATTGAATGGGGCAAAAAAGTTCGTGCGTACGATGACAGCATGTATCTTCTGTGTGCAAATAAAGAATATCTGGCAAATATTGTTGCCAGAAACTATGCAAAGCAGATATCCGGACAGCAGGCAATCAGTGATGAGGACGGCCTTCAGAAGATGACGGCAGAAGACTGGAAGAAAGTTTACGAATACGTACAGGAACTTTATGACAACGAGGTAGTTCCTCCCGCATCTTACATGGCAGCATATTCCGGAGATAATATGCAGTCAGATCCTAACTGGATTGATGGAAAATATGTGTGTTGCTTCACTTGGGTATCATTATCGGAAGTAATGACAGCTGCGAATCCTTCTGCTAATTATATTGCCGGTAAATTCCCAGTAGCTGAAGATGCTAAATCGGTTGGTTTCTTTGCAAACACACCGCAGATTATGTCTATTTCTTCCAGATCCGAGCATCCGGAGGAAGCAATGATGTTCTTAGATTATTTCTTTAATGATGAAGAAGCAATGGCAACGTTGGGAACAGTTCGTTCTGCACCTCCCACTGAGAGAGCAAGAGAGATCTGTACTGAGACAGGCGCTATGAGTCCGCTACTGGCTGATATTGTAAATAATGCAGCAAGTTATTCCGGAATTGTTGATGACTCTGTTTCCTATTCACAGGAAGGACGTCAGATCATGATTGATCAGATTGAGGCATTAGGTTTCTCTTCTACAACACCGGAAAAGGCAGCAGAAGACACCTATTCTCTGTATGAGAATCTGATTTCCACGATGAAATAAAGAAGAACCGGTAGGGCTGTCGCATAAGGAAAAGCAATTGCGACAGCCTTTCCTTTGAGAAGGAGCGTTGATTTATGAAGGTAAAAAAGACATACTCCAAGAGAGATAACCAGGCATATTTATATCTGTTACCTTGGTTTGCTGGATTTTTATTACTGCAGTTGTATCCGTTCTGCAGTTCCTTATATTATTCTTTTACAAATTATCAAATTACGTCAAAGCCGATATGGTGTGGATTGAGTAACTATATCAATTTGTTTACCAAAGATACGGAATTTTGGAATTCTCTTTGGGTAACTATTAAATTTACATTATACACAGTTCCCGGAAAGCTGGCACTGGCGTTGGCAGTAGCTGTTTTTTTGAATCGCGACCTGAAGGGTATAAATCTAATCCGTACTTTATATTATATTCCTTCCCTGTTTGGGGGGAGCGTTGCAGTAGCAATCTTGTGGAAACTAATGTTTATGGATAAGGGCGTTGTAAACGCATTTTTAAATGTTATACACATTGGACCGATCCAGTTCTGGGGAGATCCCAAATATGCATTGAAAACAATCTGCGCATTGGAAATCTGGCAATTTGGCTCATCTATGGTAATGCTTTTGGCTGCACTTAAGAATGTACCCAGAGATCTGTATGAGGCAGCAGAGATAGATGGAGCCGGGAAAATCCGTACTTTTATAAGTATTACATTCCCTCAGATTACACCAATTATCTTCTTTAACCTGATCATGCAAACCATTCAGGCAATGCAGAACTTTACATCAGCATTTGTAATTACAAATGGTGGACCAATGAAATCTACTTATGTACTTGGAATGAAATTGTACAAAGAAGGATTTACATATTTCCGAATGGGATCGGCAAGTGCAATTTCCTGGGTGGTATTTATGGTAATCATTGTATTTACACTGCTATTATTCCGTTCATCTTCTGCATGGGTATTTTACGGAGATGAAAGTCGTTAAGGAGGAAACTATGAAACGCAAAAGTAAAAAAATCAGAAAGACCATATTCAGTTATGTCATCATTGCTGTTATAGGGGTTGTATTATTATATCCGATTATCTGGATGTTTTTTGCTTCCTTCAAGACGAATGAAGAAATTTTTGGATCGACGAAATTACTGGCAAATTCCTATTCTTTACAGAACTTTATCGATGGCTGGAATGGAATGGGAACTACGACATATGCGACATATTTTCTGAATACTTTCAAACTGGTATTGCCGGTTACAATATTTACGTTAATCTCCAGTACGTTGGTGGCTTATGGTTTTGCCAGGTTTGAATTTCGTGGGAAGAAAGTATTGTTTGCGGTGTTGATTGCAACACTGATGCTTCCGAATTCCGTTATTATTGTACCTCGGTATGCTATGTTTGCAAAGTTAGGCTGGGTGGACACTTACCTGCCCTTTTATGTACCTGCACTATTGGCATGTTATCCGTTTTTTATTTACATGCTGATTCAGTTTTTGAGAGGATTACCGAGAGAATTGGATGAATCGGCATATATTGATGGCTGTGGTACGTTTCAGACATTGGTGAAAATCATTCTACCGTTGATGAAACCGTCTCTGTTCTCTGCGGCACTGTTCCAGTTCATGTGGACATATAATGACTATTTTAACCAGTTGGTATTTATAAATTCCGGTAAAAAATTTACGATTTCTCTGGCACTGAGAATGTCGCTGGACTCTGAATCTGTAGTGAACTGGGGCAGACTGATGGCGATTTCATTTATCGCGGTAGCTCCCCTGGTAATTCTGTTTTTTGCAGCACAGAAGTACTTCGTAGAGGGAATTGCAACCAGTGGATTAAAGGGATAAAGAGGAAGTATTATGAAATCTGATACAGAGAAAAAGTTGCAGAATATATTGGAAAATGCAATTGCACAGGAAGAACTGGCTGGAGGCTGTCTCTTAGTACGGAAGGAAGGACAGGAATTATTGTATCTGGAAGCCGGTATGGCTGATCGTGAAAGCAGGAAACCTATTGCAAGAGATCAAATATATCGTTTATATTCCATGAGCAAGCCAATTACAAGTGCAGCAATCATGAAATTGATGGAAGACGGTAAAATCGATTTGGCACAACCGGTATCCGATTTTATTTCATCTTTTCACAATCTTAAAGTAGAGGAACAGGGAAAACTGATAGCTGCAAAACGTGAAATAACAGTGCGCGATCTGTTGGGAATGGTATCCGGACTGGTATATGACGGCTGTGATGGACTGGCTGGAAAATATGCGGATTCTGTGTTTGCGGATATGGGAAAAAGACTTTTAGGAACAAAGCCAATGACTACGTTGGAATTTGCTGAGAGAATCGGAGAGGGACCGTTGGCATTCCATCCCGGAGAATCCTGGCAGTACGGAACTTCTGCGGATATTTTGGGAGCAATTGTTGAGATTGTTTCCGGAATATCTTTTGGAGAATATCTGGAGCAGAACTTTTTCCGACCACTGAATATGAAAGATACTGCTTTTTTTGTGCCGGAACAGAAAAGAGCACGTCTTGTTACGGCATATGAAACTGGCGAAAACGGTAAATTGATCCCATATAAAGGGAATCATTTAGGCATCATCAATGCCGTTGACAGAAAGCCGGCGTTTGAATCCGGAGGAGCCGGGCTGGTGTCTACCGTAGATGATTATGCCCGTTTTGCGCAAATGCTGCTTCAATATGGAGAACTCGATGGAATGAGGGTACTGCAACCGGAGACAGTTCGTTTTATGACGAATGGATCTATGAGCAGCGAATTAGATCAAAAATATGTGAAGTATTTTCCCAATCAGAATGGTTTTCAGTATGGAAATCTGCTGCGGGTAATGAGAGATCCCGGGAGAGCCTGTATGATCAGCCATATAGGAGAGTACGGCTGGGATGGATGGCTGGGATGCCATTTTTGCAATGATCCGGAATCGCAGGTGACGATTCTGTTTATGATGCAGAAGACGAATTCCGGCACGACATATCTGGTTCGAAAACTCAGGAATGTCATATGGTCGGAAGGTATAAAAATATGAAATACCGTTCTGATTGCAGGTGATTTGGAGAACTGCAAATTGGAGAGGAGATACTATGGACAAGACAAAAATACATAAAATGTGGATCGCCGATCAGGGCGACGGTACCTATACTAACCCAATCCTTTATACCGATTACTCGGATCCGGATGCAATTCGCGTGGGAGAGGATTACTTTATGATCGCTTCCAGTTTCTGCAATACACCCGCTGTTCCCCTGTTACATTCGAAGGATCTGGTAAACTGGAAGATCATCAATTACATTATCGACAAGCTTCCGTTTGATTATTACGACAAGCCGGTGCACGGTTGCGGAACCTGGGCTCCGGCCATCCGTTACCATGAGGGAACTTATTATGTATTTATTCCCATGCCGGATGAGGGCATCATGATGTGTAAGACCACGGATCCTTTCTGCAAATGGAGTGAACCTGCTTATCTGCGTAAGGTAGTGGGATGGATCGATCCCTGCCCTTTCTGGGATGAGGATGGCAAAGCTTACATGGTGACGGCTTTCGCCAGAAGCCGTATTGGATTTCAAAGTATGTTGTATATGTCCCGCATCGAGCCGGACTGTTCCGGGGTACTGGATGACGGGAAGTTCATCTATGACGGTCATGCGACCCAGCCCACCATCGAGGGACCGAAGCTGTACAAGAGGAATGGTTATTATTATATTTTCGCACCTGCAGGAGGCGTGAAGCCAGGCTGGCAGACGGTATTGCGTTCGAAAAATATTTACGGTCCCTGGGAGGAAAAAATCGTCCTGCACCAGGGCAATACTCCCGTGAACGGACCTCACCAGGGAGCCTGGGTGGATACGCCGGACGGACAGGACTGGTTCCTGCATTTTCAAGATGTGGGCAATGCGGGACGTATTATACATTTACAGCCCATGCACTGGGAGAACGACTGGCCGGTGATTGGCGTGAACGCTGTGGACGGCTGTGGCGAACCGGTATTGCATTATCAGAAGCCGGAAGTGGAATCCACATACCCCATCGATGCTCCGGAGGACAGTGATTTCTTCGAAGGAGAGAATTTGGGACTGCAGTGGCAGTGGAATGCCAATTATAAAAAGGAATGGTATGATCTGAAAAATGGTCGGCTTATTCTCCATGCCCAGATTGCAGAACCGAAAACACAGATGTGTGATATCAGTAACCTTCTGCTGCAGAAATGGCTGGCACCGGAATTTTCCATTACCACCTGTTTGCATATGGAACAGATGAAGGACGGCGATGTGGCAGGTCTGGTATCTCTGGGTGGATGCTATACAGCACTTACTGTGCAGAAAATAGACGGAAAAATGAGGTTGCAGCAGCGCACCGGTAACTGGACGAAGGACGATGAAGTACGCACCGATCTGGGTGAATGGAACAACGATGTCATTTATCTGCAGATGAAGGTGGAGAAGGAGAACTACCGTACGTTCCTGGCGGGCACTTCGGAGGATGATTTGCAGCCTGTCGGTGGAATAACGGAGGCGACTCCCGGCAGATGGGTCGGTGTCAAGGATGGTTTGTTTACGATAAACGAACAGGGGACGGCCGGTGGTTCGGTGGCTGTGGACTATTTTGTATATTATGATTCGTAAAAGGACAAATTATGATTGATGGTCTGCAACACCAGTATCCACCGGTTCAAATCCGGTCTGCGCCTCTCAGGATCTCAGAAATTAATGATTTCTGAGATCTTTTTTTGCAGCTGGTATCTGTCTTTGATTAACATAATATGATATAATCATTTCGCACAGAAAAAGGAATATGGCAGAATAGAGGTGTGCGTTTTGAGTGAGATCATTAGAGAAAATAGTTTGTTGGATGCGCTGACCAGGGATTCCCTGTATACATTTACATTTGATGTTTCTGCCAATCTTGTGGAAGAGACGATCGTCAGCAGGAGCAGCGTGAATTTTACAGAAATATTAGGGCTGGAGGTTCCCTGCTCTTTCGATGATATGATGGAAAGAGCTTTTGGAGGTGCATTGTAGTGCCGTTACACTTCTGAATCTGCGGTTACCAATATATCGAGACAGGCTGGATGCCAAAACAATACCGATTATCGCCATGACCGCCAATGCTTTTGTAGAGGATGTGGAAGAATCCAGGAATGCCGGCATGAACGAACATATCTCCAAGCTGCTGGACATCGGCAAAGTTAAGGCGACGATCGCCAGGTATATCGGACATAAGAAAATGAGAGACAATTCACATCGCTCAAAACCTCAGAATGAAAAGTTCTGAGGTTTTGTTTCTAATATGTCAGGGAAACAGATATGCATATTTGCGCATTTGGGCAAATAGAATCGTCTCAACCCGGTTGCGGATTTCTTCCGGGTAGGATGTTACATTTGCAAGTGATTCCGTCACGTCTTTTTTGGTAAAGTAGAATTGCAGATTCCTTTTGTATAGAAATTCCGAAATATCTAACTGCTCGTCGAAGTCCGTGCATATTGTTTTGGATTGCACATGATCCATGAGCATGTAAACATCCTGGGACAATGGATAATCCATAGTGGTATCTGCCAATAGCCCTGCACCGTTATCAAACACCGGACAGTAGGCATAGTCCCCTGATCCGTCCATCAGAACAGCGATATTATGCGTATGACGGTCTTCATTCAGAAAAATTGCATCGATGGTCAGCAGTTTGTTCATATAAGTACCGAAATCCGAAAGACCGGTGATACGTTCTACCTGCTGCACGAGAAAACGAAGCCGTTCTTCATGTTTCGAAATACGGTACAGAGAGCTGTACAGACTTTCCCCGAAAAAGTTCCGGAACAGACGTTCCAAAGTAATAATCTGCCAGCCTTTGTCTAAAAAATCAGGGCTCTTTACCCCATTATAAATCACAGTTCCGTATTTTATTTTTTCAAGATCATAACAAACAAATTCATTTTCCGCCAGCGATGACTTTTTTAACAGATGGGATATCAGGTATTCGGTCAGCCCTTCGTATCCGGTATAATCGACTTTATACCATATACCTTCGCTTTCCCATTTTAACTGATTTCCTTTTGAAGACTGGCGGTCGTTTGTCCGGATATTCTGTTCAAATAATTCTATCATGTATCTACCTTTCTATACGGATCCAAAAATCATCTTCTGCCATTCGACCTTCTGTTTTTTCAATGATCATCATGGGATCATAAAATGGCAAGTCCAGATCTTTCAGTATCAGTTTCGTTTTATCCCTGCCAGACGGGAAACATCGTGATTCGAGAAACTCCAGATACTGATCATAATCCGGAGCTTCCACCACCCCGAAAGCACGGAACATAATTTTGTCGGTATAATTTTTCACTTTTACTTTTCGTTCCTGCTCATTGACATCGATCAGGGTACATACATCCTGATCATGCATATACCACATCCGGATCTGCCATACTTTATCAGGTATTCTGATTTCCTGTATATATTCCGGATATTTTTGCAGCATTTTGAGGAAAGGAACAATCGGTCCACGGATCGCCTCTTCGCTTCGTTCCCAACGCTCTACAGTTGGTTTGGAACAGTTGATCAGTTCGGCAAAGCCTTTCTGTGTCAGATGTAAATCCTTCCGAAGCTTCTTAATCTCTTTTGCTGTTGTGTATTCCGGCAGTACAAATAATTTTTTCATAAATAGTCCTTTCCATTTCAGGATTCCCACTATTATCTTTAATTAAATCATAAAAAGTGATACTTGTAAATCAGAAACAATCAAAATGATTGTTTTATATAAATAAAAAACCATTATTTTAATTATATTATGCGAAAAATAATGGTGAAAATACAGAGAAATTTCATTGAATTGGTATTTTTAGCATGATAAGATAAAGTCAGGAAGATAGTTTATAATGGCAGAAAAGCCATGGCACAAAGAAAAGGAACTGTGACAGGCAGCAGGGGAAGGTTGTCGGGAAATTTTCCTGTAAGGGGTACGATACCTTCGGCCCGTTCAAGCTGGTTGGAGGGATTGCAAAGGGGCATCCCGATGATAAAGATTTGGCAGATGCAGTAGCGTTTTATAAGGGAATCATTCAGAAGTATGCTGCAAGGAAGCAGCAATTTATGGATCTGGCAGAATTAAAACAACAACATACGTCGTAAATTATAAAAATTGCATTATTGTAATTAAGAATGTTCCATGCCTTGAATGTGAGCAGTGTGGAGAAAAATATTATACGGACGAAGTTGCTGAGCGACTTGAAACGATTGTAAATATGGCAAAGAAATTGATGCAGGAAATTGCAGTTATTGACTATCCACAGGTAGCATAATCTTCTATATCGGGAGAGGGTGCCGAGGCCCCTCTCTTTTCTTTTTATCTTTTTTCTTTAATAGTTTTCCGCGTGAATTTCAAAGTAGCTCTGGGGATGGTTGCAGGCAGGGCAGATCTCGGGTGCCTTCTCACCGATTACGATATGACCGCAGTTGCGGCACTCCCATACCTTGACCTCGCTCTTGGCAAAGACCTCTGCCATCTCCACATTGTGCAGCAGGGCACGGTAGCGCTCCTCATGGTGCTTTTCGATGGCGGCGACCAGACGGAAGCGTGCGGCAAGCTCGTGGAAGCCCTCTTCGTCGGCGGTTTTGGCGAAGCCGTCGTACATATCCGTCCATTCGTAGTTCTCACCCTCAGCGGCGGAGAGAAGATTTTCAGAGGTATCGCCAATGCCGTTCAGTTCTTTGAACCACAGCTTGGCGTGTTCCTTTTCATTATCAGCGGTTTTGAGGAACAGCGCCGCGATCTGCTCGTAGCCTTCCTTCTTGGCCTTGGATGCAAAATAGGTATACTTGTTGCGTGCCTCGGATTCACCGGCAAAGGCAGCCATCAGGTTTTTTTCGGTTTGAGTTCCTGTGTATTTCGTTTCTTTCATGGTCAATGCTCCTTTCAGCTTTTCTGCTCATATTATAACGCGGATTCGTGGTAAAAACAATATTTTCAATTTATCTGGGCGATCTTGACATACCAGCTTATCATAGAAGATCTGAATTTACAGAAAAAATTTCACACCGTCAAATGAAGGACAATCCCGTCATTCCCTCCGGAAGCGGCTTGAGCTTATCCGGTGGCTCCTCCGGGACATCTTTTTCCGCTGATGCTGCCGGTATCGGTGTCCCGGTCGCACCTGCACCGGTAATCGATATTTCGTTATAAAACAGCATGCTTAAGGAACTAATGGTATCCCGATTTTCATGCATAGAAAGACATGGAAATCCGGATATTTTTGAAATTATTTTCGTCCGTACAGGATGCCCATTCCGCTGATCATCCAGGGAGTGGTGGCGTATCCGGGGATAAAGTCCAGCTTTTTCTCCAGGTTGCCGATGTAGTGTATTTCGGTGATGCCTTCTTTTTTCAGTTCTTCCACGAATTCTTCCATGTCACCGTAGAGGGATTTCTGGGAGAACATGTCCTGGAAGGAGAAGGCGCCGCCTTTTTTGACGACACGTAGAGCTTCTTTGACTACATCCCGCTTATTTTTTGCGGAGCGGACTTCGTGGAAGACGAAGTTGCTGACAGCTGCATCGAAGGTCTCATCGGGAAAGTCGAGGTGCTGATGCACATTTGCCATCATGTTGCCCTTGCCGAAAGCGAACAGCTCGTGGCAGGCATGCATGTAGATGCCGTAGATCAGGCAGATTGCAGCCAGGATGCCCAGAATCCATGTGGGCACAGTAAGATGCAGTGCCAGTCCCGTCACACCGGCGGCAATGGCGAACACGCCGGCACCCACGTAGCACAGTGTCAGTATCTTCTCAGGTACCCAGTTTCCATAGTTTACATTTTTGTTCATAAGTAATCCTCCTTGTCTTGCGTAACAAAAGTTATATTTGTTATTTTTTATAAAAGAAAATGCCCACCGCATTAACGGTGAGCATCGTTCTTACTCTTTAAAAATGCAATTAAACTCTGTGTTCCGGCATCGGCGTGGATGCCGATGGCTTTCGTCAGGAATAATCGATAATCCATATCGTAATCTCCCTTGATCAATTCGAGGAATCCGTGGAACCGCATGGTTGCCAGGATTCGCAGCAGTTCTGTATCGGGCGTAAAGCCCAGTTGTTTTTCATAATAGCCCTGAAAGGCAGTCACCATGTTGGAGAAGACCTCGTCGCGGAAAGCTTCGTATTTGCTGCCGGCGCATTTCTCCAGCACCAGCTCGCATTCCTGCCTATGAGCACAGATATATTCCATGATCTGCCGTTCGTTCGCTTCCACCGTCTCCGGGTATTCCTGTTCCCGCTTGGCAATTTCGTACATCATCGTCCGGTACTCTGTGATGATAGGATCCAGGATCGCACTAAGCAGTGCCTCTTTATTTTCAAAAGAGAAATAAAATACACCGGTGGTCACCCCCGCACGCCCGCAGCGGATTAAGTTTTCTTCTGTGATTTTTTTACGATCCATCTCCATAACAATTGTTATATTAGCATAGACTAACTCAAGGGTCAAGATTTTTCGGGGACTGGAACCTTTTGTCACTTCCCGGAAGGAAACTGTCACTTTACTTCTGACCTACGTTGCCCATATAATGAGACACTGAGATGTTATAAACACGAGGGGGCAGACGATGGGCAAAAACAGTGTCTTCTGGAAATGGATGGTATCATATGTGGCGGTTATGTTGGTGTTTCTGCTGTGCAACAGCATCACCTACTGGCAGGGCAAGCGGATCCTGGTGCGGAATCAGGAAGCGGAGAATGACAAGATCGTGGAACAGATCCGGACCAATCTGACGGACATGGAGGAGACCATGCGGGATCTGTCTTATTCGGTGCTGGCACAGGATGATACGATTCTCCTCGGGAAAAATTCATATCACGGCGAGCAGGGAAGCACGACCAGTGCCATCAAATATTCCCGCTACACGTTGTGCGAACTGTTGAAAGAATATCAGAAGATCAACGGTAATTATGCGGCGATCCTTTTGTATTTTGTCAACGACGATTATATCGTGGCAAGTGATTCCGCGAATACGGCAGAGAATTACTGGAGAGCTTATCAGAGTCAGTACGGCGGAATCTCCGCAGAAGACTGGGAGCGGTTATTATCGGGAGATTATGACGATATTACCATGCAGTATGGCAACGGGCAGTATGTCTTTTTCGCCGGAACGATACAGGATAATAAATGGGACCGCACGCAGATTAATATTTTCTTCGTATATGAACTTCCGCAGCTGCAGCGGATCCTGTTCCCTTCCCAGGATGAGAGCGTGTGTCTGGCACTGGAAGGGGATGTATTTTTCACTGATCAAAATGCAGAGGCGCTGAGTGCTGCAGACAGAGAGCAGTTACAGACGGCGATGGCGGAAGAAGCCGGAAGCATCCGTCTGACGGAGGAACATCAGACAGCACAGCTGCGCTATTACGAAGGCGGTAACAATTACAAGATACTGATCTGCCGTCAAAAAGATTCCTTTAATGAATTAAGAGGTTATCAGGGGAAAGTAATTCTCATCCTGGTCAGCTTCACGGCAATCGGCATCCTGCTGATGATCTATTTCCTGCGCAGGAATTACAGCCAGGTGGCGAAGCTGTTAGACCGGCTGGATATCAAGTCCTCGCAAAACGGGGCAGATAACGAATTTCAGCTGATCGACGGCTATTTTCACAAGATACAGCAGAATCTGAAGGAAACAGACAGCAGGCTGCAGCGTCAGAACCTGATCTTCCAGAAAGAATACCTGGAGAAGCTGCTGAAGGGAAATCTGCCGGAAAATGCGGACTATGTGGAAGAAATGTGCGGTATCCGCTGGTGCGGCGAACTGTTCACCACGCTGCTCTTCTATATGGAAGAGATCGAGCGGGACGACAGCGAGGAATGGGATCAGGTGCACAAAAAGCAGAAAGACCTGGAATTCGTGCAGTTTATCGTGGAAAATGTCAGCCACGAACTGTTTCAGAACAGTGGCTGCATCGTATATCCCATGATCGTCAGCGATATACTGGTCATCATCGTGAATTTCCCGGAAAAAGATGCCAGACGGAATCGTGATATTACCTTAGAGACAGTGACCCAGCTGCAGGAATTCATGGATGAACATATGAATATCCGCTATACGGTGGCGGCAGGCGAGATCTGCAGGGGACGGGAAGGAATCGCGGATGCTTACCAGCAGGCAATCTATACCATGGAGACGAAGAGAATCTACGAGCTGGATGATACGGTCTTCTACGAAGATGTGAAAGGTGAACCGCAGTATGGATATTATTATCCGTTAGAGACGGAGAGAGAACTGATCTGGCAGATCCGCCAGCAGAATGTCGCGAGGGCGGAGGAGATCATAAGCGATCTGTATCAGCAGAATGAGCATAAAAATATCAGCAACCGTACGGAAGCCATCCGCTATCTGGAATATGACCTGCAGTGTTCTATGCTGAAAGCCATGGAGGGAACGGAGGATTTTCAGGAATATTCGATTTTCCACGGACAGGAATGCCATGGAAAACAGGAACTGATCGCAAAGCTGCACCGGGTATGCGAGAATCTGCAGAAGGAACTGGCAGAGGGCAGCCGGGAGGAAGAGGAATTGTGCAGCCGGATCGTGCTGTACATACAACAGAATATTGCAGACTGTAATCTGAATGTGACTTCGATCGCAGAGCATTTTCAGATATCTTCCGTACAGATGTCGAAGACTTTCCGGAGCGTAAAGGGACAGAAACTGCCCACCTATATTTCCCAACAGAGGATTCAGCGGGCGAAGGAGATCCTCAGCTCTTCCGATGACGGATTGAATGAGGTGGCGGAGAAGTCCGGATTTGGCAGCGTCAGGACTCTGCTGCGCAGCTTTAAGCAGAGCGAGGGCATAACACCCAGCCGGTGGAAGGATGGACATTAATTTTTGTCACTTGCCCAAAAAGTGGGAAGCTGTGTGGACACAATTTTTTGTCACTTGTAGGAGCAAAACGGGGCAGGTAAGATAAAGGCGTACACAAAAGACTGCGCGGTCTGAACTGGAAACGAATACTAAATTCAGGAAGGACAATCTATGAAAAAGAAGACAATCAGTATTTTAATGGCAGCACTTCTTACCATGACAGCAACACTGACCGGATGTGGCAACACAGATAATTCAGAAAACAATGTGTCCGATGAGACACAAAAGGAACAGACAACAACCGAGGAGACAGCAGAACCTGCTTATGAACTGCTGGATTCTCTGAATAAAAAAGAAGGCGATGAGCTGACCATTCCTAGAAGCAATTATGTATCCTATCCCGTAGAGGACACCGGCGATACCCTTACTGTATGGATGGAGTACTGGGCGAGTGATGCAGCGGCATCCGCCAACGAGACCTTATGGGCGAAAAACTGGCAGGAGATGACCGGTATTAAAGTAGAGTTCATCCAGCCCACAGAGGGAAGCTCCAGTGAGGAATTCTCCACCATGATCGCCAGTGGTTCCCTGCCGGATATTATCGTATGGGAATGGACCAACAATTACACCGGTGGTCCCGCTGCGGCAGAGGCAGAAGGAGTACTGACGATCCTGGATGATTATGTACAGCCTTACGGCGCGGCAGCAGATCTGTGGCAGTACCTGCAGGACAATCCCACGGTAGACCGTGAGGTAAAAAATGATGACGGACATTATTACTGCTTCCCGTTCATCCGCGGCAACACCTATCTTCAGTGCACCACCGGACCCATGTATCGTGCCGATCTGCTGGAAAAAGCAGGCTACACTGGCAAGCTGGAGACTCTGGACGACTGGGAGGCAGCGCTGACCGCACTGAAGGAATACGGTATTGAGAAGCCTATGGTCGTACAATCCCTGGAATATCTGATGAGATTCATGGGCAGTGCGTACGGCATCCGAGCAGGAATGTATGTGGATGATCAGACCGGAGAGATCAAGAACGGTTACACCCAGGAAGCTTACAAGGAACTTATGAAGAGAGCCAACGACTGGGTAGAGAAGGGACTGCTGGATGCGGATCTTCTCACCTGTGATAAGAAAACTGCCATGAGCTATATTATGAATGATCAGGCAGCGGTTACCGTAGGAGCAGGCGGAAGCTTCCTCGGAAGTATGATCAAGAGTGTGGCAGCAGATCCCCAGGCATACAATCCGGATTTCAAGATGGCAACCGCATCTTTCCCGGTAATGAACAGCGGTGACACCGTGTTATACGGCGGTGGTTCCTACGATTATGCAACCACCAGTAATGCTTCCGCAGTTATCACAGCAGATTGTAAGAATCCTGAACTGGCAGCGAAGTTCCTGAATTATTGTTACAGCCAGTCCGGACATTACATGATCAACTACGGAAAAGAGGGTGAGGCATATACCATGGTCGATGGTATTCCCACCTATACCGATGAGATCATGCACAATCCCAACGGCTGGAGCGTATCCACAGCTATGACTTATAATGGTTTGGCAAATGGCTGCGGACCGTTCGTACAGGATGCAAATTACATTTTCCAGTATTATGAGACCGATGAGCAGAAGCAGGCGCTTCACGACTGGGCAGATGGCAATGAGAGCCAGCGTACGCTGATCCCGCCTATCACCTTAAAAGAAGACGAAAGCAAACAGTACAGCGTATTGAGCACACAGATGAATACCTTTATCTCTGAATATAGTGCGAAGTTCTATACACAGGTTCTGGATGTAGATACAGAATGGGACAACTATATCAAGCAGCTGAATGATATGGGCATGAACGATATGATCGGAATATATCAGTCCGCACTGGATCGATATAACGAAAGATAATATCCCGGACGGTCGAACTGGAGTCTTCCAGCTCGACCGTCTGTCTTATCCGGCATACATCAGACACAAATCAGGAGATAAGGAGAAAATGCCATGAAAACATTGAAAAAGATGTGGAAGCAGAAGGAGCTGTATCTGATCGTGCTCCCGGTGCTGCTGTATTATCTGCTGTTCCATTACAAGCCGATGTACGGACTGATCATTGCATTTATGGATTACAGCCCGCGGAGAGGAATCTCCGGCAGCAGCTGGGTCGGCTTACAGCATTTTATGAACTTTTTCCAGAGCATTTATTTTAAGAGATTATTGGGAAACACTCTGAAAATCAGCCTGGCAACCATCGTGTTCGGCTTCCCGGCACCCATTATACTGGCACTTTTGATGAACGAGCTGCGGAGCAAAAAGTTCACACGGGTAACCCAGACGATCACTTATATGCCGCATTTTATCTCTACGGTAGTCATCTGTTCCATGATCCGGGAATTTGTGAAGCCGGAGGGATTCATTACACAGATTCTGGTGAAATTTTTTGACTATGGTGGCAAAAATCTGCTCAGCCAGCCGGAGAATTTCCTGCCGATCTATGTCATCAGTGATATCTGGCAGGGAGTAGGCTGGGGATCCATTGTCTATCTGGCGGCGTTAACCGCAGTAGACACAGAACTGTACGAAGCAGCACAGATCGACGGCGCAGGCAGATGGAAACAGATGCTGCATATTACGCTGCCGGGGATTATGCCCACGATCATCATTATGTTGATCATGCGGCTAGGACAGGTGATGAGTGTCGGCTATGAGAAGATTATTCTGCTGTACAACGAAGGCATTTATGAGACTGCAGACGTAATCTCCACCTATGTATACCGCATGGGTCTGGTAGACCGGCAATATTCCTTCTCCGCGGCGGTGGGATTGTTTAATTCGGTAGTGAACTTCCTGCTGGTCATCCTGGCGAACCGTATCAGCAAGAAGGTCAGCGATACCAGTCTGTGGTAAATGGTATCGGGCAAGGAGGAGCAGATGAAGACAAAGACAATGCACAGAACAATCAGGCGCAGCACCGGAGAGAAAATCTTTGATGCATTTAATATTTGCTTTATGATCCTGCTGATGATAATATGCATTTATCCATTCTGGTACGTGATATGTGCATCTTTCAGCAAGGCGTCCCTGCTGATGGGACATCCGGGGATACTATTTAAACCTCTGGGATTTACGACAGAGGCTTATAAGAAAGTATTCTCCAATTCCAGAATCTGGATCGGTTATGCCAATACCATATTTTATGTGGTAGCGGGAACGTTGATCAACCTTGTTATGACGGTACTGGGCGCTTATTTTCTGTCCAGGAAGGACGTTCCGGGACAAAAGGTGATTACGGTGCTGATCATGTTTACCATGTATTTTTCCGGCGGACTGATTCCCCAGTTCCTGAATATCCAACAGCTGGGACTGTATGATACGAGACTGGCGATTCTGCTGCCGGGCGCAGTCAGCACATTCAACCTGATCATTATGCGTACGGCAATGGCATCCATCGATATCAGCCTGGAGGAATCCGCGAGACTGGACGGAGCCAACCATTTTACGATTCTCAGTCGGATCATGGTACCGTTGACTAAGCCGACCATGGCGGTGCTAGTGCTGTATTACGGTGTCGGACACTGGAATTCCTGGTTCAGCGCAATGATCTATCTCGATGATCACAACAAGGAACCGCTGCAGTTAGTCATCCGCCAGATACTGATCTTAAGCAGCGGACTGTCGGGAATGGGAGATTCGGATACAGAACTGATAGCCGAATCCATCAAATATGCTACCATTGTAGTAGCGACGGTGCCGATCCTGGTGCTGTATCCGTTTTTACAGAAATATTTCGTCAAGGGAATGATGGTCGGTTCCGTTAAGGGCTGACAGAGGAGTATAAATTATGACAGATAAAAGTGCAATTATGGAAAAACTGGATGCACGTCATCTGCTGCTGGACGGCAGTGCCGCCCCGGGAACGGCATGGTGCTTCCGCTCATTACAGGAGCTGTTTGTCTCCGGGGCACTGCAGGACGGAACGCCGGATGCGCCAATGACGGTATATCTGGCACCGGATGTCTACTGGCTGCATGATCCGGAGGATGAGGAAATTTTCCGGGGGACAGAGGGAGATTTCCTGCCTTATCAGGAGAAAATAAAATGCAGCTATTTGTCTCTGATCGGTCTGTCGGAGCACCCGGAGGATGTGATGATTGTGGCGAACAAGGGGCAGTCCCACGGCTGTATCGGCAATTATACCATGCTGCACTTTGAGGGGGACGGACTGTATCTGGAGAATCTGACCATCGGCAACTATTGCAACGTGGATCTGGAGTATCCACGGGATCCGTCCAAAAACAGATCGAAGCGCTGTAAGGCAGTCACACAGGCGCAGCTGGGCGATGTGGTGGGCGACCGGTTCCATGCGAAGAACTGTCGCTTTGTCAGCAGGTTGAATCTCTATCCCATCTGCGGTGCGAAGAGAAGCCTGTACGAGAACTGTCATTTTGAATCCACCGACGATGCCCTGAACGGCAATGCGGTATATCTGAGTTGCGATTTTGATTTCTACGGGGGATGCCCAATCTCCGCCACGGATGCTACGGGAAGTGCGTTCCTGAATTGCCTGTTCCGGATCTGCGGACACCGGGACAAAAGCGGTGCAGACCAGTATTTCATGAAAGGGCAGGGATGCGTGTATGTGATAGACTGCCGGTTTGAGGATCTGCGTAAGGAAAGCATGGGAACCTCCCGGGCACTGCAGGTACAGTGGACGCGTTATCCCCAGCCGGAGACTATGTGCTATGCATATGGAAATGATACATCCATAGGACCTGCGGAACATACGGTGGATCTCACCGGGAAAAAGGGTCTGCGGGCTTTCCTGGTGGAGACGAAAGCTGGAATGCAATACAATATCCGGAACCTGTTACGCGGGACGGACGACTGGGATCCGCTCGGACAGAGGGAGTACCTGTCGGAAGCAGAGAGTGAACATCTGCCGGTACAATTGGTGCTAAGCCGGGGGAGCGTAGAGTTAACCGAGGAATATCGAAGTCAGACACTGTCCGCCCGGGTAAAATATTTCAGCGGTGAGACGTTGGAGAATCCGGAACTGGCTTGTGAAGTCACGGAAGATTTGAGCAGGATCCGTCTGCAGAGACAGGGACAGGAACTGACACTGTACGGGGAAAATGACGGTGTCCGTACCGGGAAGAACCGATTGCTCGTACATACAGAGACCGGACTGGCGGCAATGGCAGAGATTATAGTTCCGCCGACGACCCGTCCGGCACCGAAATGGCAGCAGGAACCCTATGTTATATGGCAGAAGGGGATGTTTACCCTGCACTATGAACTGGATCTGGAAGGGGCACAGGATGTTTCCCTGATCTGCTGGGAACTGGAGCAGGACGGCGAACGCAGGACCGTATCTGTCAGTCGTCCCGGAGTGGTGAACCGTGCGTACCATCCGGGAAATGAAGCAATCGGAGCGGCGGTGTACGTGAGAATCACCCCACGGACAAATTGCAGCGCCTATGGAGAGACGATAGAACTGTGTGCCTGCGGCAAGCTGGAACCGGAAAAGATCGAGAATGCCGAACGGGTACAGACCGATTTTACGGATTTCCCTACGGAACTTCAGCCGGTGGCTCACCCCGGGTGGTGGACGAGGGACTTTTATACACCCAGGGAGGCACTTGCCGAATGGAGAAAATGGGAGCAGACGCTGCCCGAGACACCCTGGAGCTACCGGACTGCCGGAAACGGCTGTGTGGGCGCCGGACTGATGCCCACCATACAGGGCGTGAAACTGTTTTACACTTTTGCAGAGGAAGCGCGAGAGATGCGGGCGGAAGTGTATCTGGATCCGGCAAAGACATCCGGACAGGGCTTCGGCAGTGCCGGACAATATATGGATGTGTGTGTCGGATTCGATGCGCGGACAATGACCGGACCGGCACTCCGGATCCTGCGATCCCCGGAAGCCTCCAATGCCGTAGCGGTATTCCCGGTGTATTATGAGGATGGGATTGAGGCACCGATCGGAGAACGTTGTTATACGGCAGGGTTCGTGACAGGGTGTCATATCGAGGCGCAGATCCGGGACGGACGCTTGCACGCGCATCTGTGGACGGAAAAGGAGCTTCCGGCATCTGTGGAATATCCGTCGGAAATCACCGTGGACACGAAAACAGCTGCTGCGGGCGGCAGTGTCGGAATACTGCATACCGGAACCTGTGGAGCGGGCGGATGGCAGAATACCGTGATGCTGCACGGACTGCGGGCAGAATAGAATTTTTCTGCTAATATGAAATCGCAAGGCACTGGATCCGTCCGGTGCCTTATTTTTTAGGGAACCTTTATCAGTGGAAACTGGTGGCAGCAGGCGTGGATGATACGGCAGATTTTATCCTGTGGGGTAATAACGGCGTGGATACCTATAGTCTTGGCGAGAATGCTGTTACCAGAGTGCAGGAGAGCTGGGAGATGCCCTGCGGCACCGAAGGCACCTGCGCTGTTCTCGCACCGGACGGCCGGATCCTCTATATCGGCGCATCCGGTGGCTTCCAGGGAACTACCGCAGACGGCGTGGAGATCAGCGGAAAAGATCCTGCTCAGACAGTGTTTTATTACGAACCGATAAAGACCGGATGTGGAGCATCCACAGACGAGAATACAACAGCAACCGGAGCCGGTTCAGAGGCAGCAGCTGCTGCAACAACAGATATTGACAGCATCGGAGATGTTAAGCTGACTGTATTGTGTGGATACGCAGGTGAGGATCCTCACGGACAGTATGTATATTCCTACGCAGAGGAATATATGAAAGAGCATCCCAATGTGAAGATAGAGATCCAGGCGATCAGTACCAATGATATCTACACAAAGCTGTCTGCTATGGCAACCACCCCGGATGATCTCCTTCAGATATTTTTCACATCGGCAGATGCAGTTGCAACTCTGCACGACCTGGGACTGACCAGAGATCTGACCGGACTGATCTCCGATGACCTGGCAGGAGAATTTGCCAATGGTGTTCTGGATTCCTGCAAACTGGATGACGAGATCGTATATTTCCCGGTAGCATTACAGCCTCAGGCTATTATTTATACAATATATAAAAAGAGACACTTGCAATTACTGCTGGCAGCTATGCTATAATAAATACAGATAGAATTTACAAAAATACAGACAAAATTTACAAGGCAGAAAGGTAATGAGATAGGTTAAGATATGAGTACGGAAAACACACAGGGTTCTCTGACGAAAGAAGCGGTCCGGCTGGCATGGCCGGCGGTCTGTGAATCCTTTTTTATCGCACTGGCAGGTATGGTGGATACTTTCATGGTGAGTACCCTGGGAGCAAATGCGGTGGCGGCAGTCGGCCTGACCACGCAGCCGAAGTTCCTGGGACTGGCACTGTTCATCGCGGCGAATGTGGCAATTTCCGCCCTGGTGGCGAGACGCTTCGGAGAAAAGAGGCAGCAGGCAGCCAACGAGATCCTGGTCATGACCATCGTGTTCTGCATCGCGGCAGCAGTTATCATCAGTGCCCTGACGGTAGGATTTGCAGACCAGATCATTGAGTTCTGCGGTTCCAATGAGGACACCCATGCTATGGCAGCGAGATATTACCGCATCATTATGGGCGGCATGATCTTCAACGTATTGTCCATGGGCATCAATGCGGCACAGCGCGGCGCCGGGAATACTATGATCGCCCTGCGGACGAATCTGATCTCCAACCTGATAAATATCTGTGGTAACTATCTGTTGATCAACGGACACTTCGGCTTTCCGGCACTGGGGATCACCGGTGCGGCGATCGCTACGGTCTTCGGTACTGTGGTGGCATGTGTCATGAGTATTGTATCGATTTGTCCGAAGGAAGGCTTTATCAGCATTCCTTATATGATCGAGCATCATATCCGCCTGCGGCTAGAACCGCTGCTGGAGATTATCAAGGTCGGTTATTCTGTATTCATCGAGCAGGTGCTGATGCGTGTGGGATTTATGTCTACCGCCATGATGGCAGCGAAAATGGGCACGGAAGCCATGGCGGCGCATCAGGTCGGCATGAATATCTTAGGACTTACATTCTCCTTTGGTGACGGTATGCAGGTAGCAGCGGTGGCACTGATCGGCAGGAGCCTGGGAGAGAGATTACCGGACAAGGCAAAGAGCTACGGAGCCATCTGCCGCCGCATCGGTCTGGGAATTTCTATAGCTTTGGCAGTGCTTTACTTTTTTGGCGGTGAGACAATTTACCGGATGTTCTTCCGGGAAGAAAGCATCGTGGCATATGGCGTGAACATTATCCACTGCATCTGTATCATCGTGCTGTTCCAGGTATCCCAGGTCATTTACATGGGCTGCCTGCGTGGCGCGGGAGACACGGCATATACGGCAATGGCTTCCACAATCAGCGTGACCTTGATCCGTACGGCGGCTTCCTATATCTTCGGATTTACTCTGGGACTGGGCATGACCGGTATCTGGATGGGTATATTGGCGGATCAGGTTTCCCGGTTCCTGTTTGCCTCGATCCGTTTCCGGCAGGGAAAATGGGTGTCAATTAAGATATAATGAAATGAGCGCTTACATAATGAGCCTCAAAGAAAAACTCCCGGAGCAATAGTAAAATCACTCCGGGAGTCTTATTTTTCATAAAAGTTCTATAATTACTTTTATAATTATTTTGTCTTAAGATTTTTCTTCATAGCGGTGAATGTCTCTGCACTGATCACATGCTCGATTCTGCAGGCATCCTCGGCAGCCACAGTGGGATCCACACCGATGGAGGTCAGCCAGTCCGTGAGGAACGTGTGACGTTCGTAGATTTTCTCCGCGATCTCCAGTCCCTTGTCCAGTAAGGTGATGTAGCCTTCCTTGTCCATCTCAATGTATTCTCCGTTACGGAGATTCTTCATAGCTACGCTGACACTGGGTTTGGACACGCCCAGATCGTTGGCAATATCAATGGAACGGACAACGCCGTTCTTTTTCTTCAGTACCAAGATCGTTTCCAGATAATTTTCCGCTGATTCCTGTATTTTCATGTAATAACCATACCCTTCCCAAACATGGCATATCGTGCCATTCGATCCAATAATGGATAACATTATTAGAATAGCAGAAATGCCGTAGAAATGCAAGTGACAGGCTTAATGAGAAAAAATATCAAAAGCGCACATGAAATGATATCCTACGAATTTCCTATGAAAAAAACTTCAAAAAACATATTGACAGTAAAAAAAGGTTAGTATATACTAACTCATGAATTGAGAATGAATATCATTAAGAACTAATGAGAAACCATGGAAAACAGTTTAATACTATTGAAGGGAAGGACGTGAATATGATGCCCCTGAGTATGGTAGGAGCCGGCGAAGAGAACACGATCCAGCGGATCGGCGGCAAAGAGGAGACGAGGAAGTTCTTGGAGACCCTCGGATTTGTAGTAGGTGGTAAAGTGACAGTTGTGTCCCAGACCGAAGGCAACCTGATCGTTAATATTAAGGAATCAAGAGTAGCCATCGGCAAGGATATGGCCAATAAAATCATGGTATAGTGGAAACACGGTGCCAAAAAAGATGCTAATAGGAGGAGAAAATGAAGACATTGAAGGAAGTTCCCTGCGGCCAGACCGTAAAGGTAACCAAACTGAATGGTGAAGGTCCTGTCAAGAGACGTATCATGGACATGGGCATTACCAAAGGTGTTGAGATCTATGTGAGAAAGGTTGCTCCTTTGGGAGATCCCGTGGAAGTAACTGTCAGAGGCTATGAGCTGTCTCTTCGTAAGGCAGACGCTGAGATGATTTGCGTCGAGTAAATTATCTTTTTTTTAGCAGGAAGGTTAGCCAGAACTAATTAGTGAAAGCTAATCCAAAGCGAGTTCAAAGAATGTTATTTTAGAGGAAAGAGGTAGAAAAATGGCAATTAAGATTGCACTTGCAGGTAACCCTAACTGCGGTAAAACAACACTTTTCAACGCTCTGACCGGTTCCAACCAGTTCGTAGGTAACTGGCCCGGTGTAACCGTTGAGAAAAAGGAAGGTAAATTAAAGAAACAGTACGGCGGTAACGGCGATGATGTGATCATCATGGACTTACCCGGTATTTACTCCCTGTCTCCGTATACTCTGGAGGAAGTGGTAGCACGTAACTACCTGATCGGTGAGAGACCCGATGCGATCCTGAACCTGGTAGACGGTACCAACATCGAGAGAAACTTATATCTGAGCACACAGCTGATGGAACTGGGTATCCCTGTTGTCATGGCTGTCAACATGATTGATATCGTGAACAAGAACGGCGACAAGATCAACGTAGGCAAGCTTTCTGAGAAGCTGGGCTGCCCCGTTGTAGAGATCTCCGCTCTGAAGCTGACCGGTATCGAGAACGCTACCAAGAAGGCTATCGAGCTGGCACAGAAGAAGAGCGTAGCAGTTGCTGTACATAAGTTCGCACCTGAGGTTGAGAGCGTAATCGAGACCGTAGAGAAGAAGCTGACCGATGTTCCTGAGGAGCAGAAGAGATTCTTCGCTATCAAACTGTTAGAGAAGGATGACAAGATCCAGGCACAGATGAAGAGTGTTCCCGATGTATCCGCAGAGATCAAGCAGTTAGAAGCTGCTATGGATGATGACACCGAGAGTATCATCACCAACGAGAGATACACATACATCTCCTCTATTATCAAAGAATGTTACACCAAGAAGGAAGGTCAGAAGCTGAGCACTTCCGATAAGATCGATAAGATCGTAACCAACAGATGGCTGGCACTGCCTATTTTCGCAGTTGTTATGTTCATCGTATACTATGTATCCGTAACTACCGTTGGTACCTGGGCTACCGACTGGGCTAACGATGGCGTGTTCGGTGATGGCTGGCATCTGTTCACCATCGGAACCAGCGCTTATGAAGAAGACGCAGAACCTTATGACGATGCAATGAACGTAATCAACGCATTCGTAGAAGCTAATGGTGACGAAGCTCTGGCAGAAGTCATCGACAGCGAGTCTGAAGACTACGATCCCGCAGCAGCTGTAGCAGCTGTTCAGGAGTTCGCAGCAGGCATCGATGCATCCGCTACCGCAGATTACACCCTGGAAGATGAAGAGACTCTGGCAACAGAGGATGTTACTTACACCGGTGCTGAGCTGGCAGAAGCAGTTGATGTATACGCAGCAGACGGCGGAGAAGCTCCCGATCCCGCAGACTACGGTATCTGGGTACCCGGCGTACCTGCACTGTTAGAGAGCGGTCTGGATGCCATCGGATGTGCTGACTGGCTGAAGGGTCTGATCCTTGACGGTATTGTAGCCGGTGTCGGTGCAGTACTTGGTTTCGTACCTCAGATGCTGGTACTGTTCATTTTCCTGGCATTCCTGGAGTCCTGTGGTTACATGGCACGTATCGCATTCATCATGGACCGTATCTTCCGTAAGTTCGGTCTGTCCGGTAAATCCTTCATTCCTATGCTGATCGGTTCCGGATGTGGTGTTCCCGGTATCATGGCTTCCCGTACCATCGAGAACGACAGAGACCGTAAGATGACCATTATGAC